>NZ_JBHVGL010000018.1:0-216069 GCF_042800875.1 Kitasatospora sp. NPDC057595
GCCCGGTTACATTCCGAACCCGGAAGCTAAGCCTCACAGCGCCGATGGTACTGCAGGGGGGACCCTGTGGGAGAGTAGGACGCCGCCGAACAAATATTCTGGAGAAGCCCCCGCCGGTCATCGGTCGGGGGCTTCTCTGTTGTAAGGTCAACATGCAGTAGTTGCTATACGTGACAGGAGGCCCCCGGGTGGAGGTCCAGGAGACGCGGGTCCAGACCGATCGCGTCCTCACCATCCCCAACCTGCTGAGCATGGGCCGGCTGGTCGGTGTTCCGCTCTTCCTCTGGCTGATCCTCTGGCCGGTGTTCGACGGACCGAACAACGACGGTTGGGCCTTGCTGATTCTGATGCTGAGTGGCATCAGTGATTACCTGGACGGGAAACTCGCCCGGCGGTGGGGCCAGATCAGCCGGGTGGGGCAGCTGCTCGACCCGTTGGCGGACCGGCTCTATGTGTTCTCCACCCTGGTCGGTCTGACCTGGCGTGAGATCCTCCCGTGGTGGCTGACGGCGATCCTGCTGGCCCGTGAGGTGTTTATCGCGGCGCTTCTGCCGATTCTCAACCGGCACGGCTACGGACCGTTGCAGGTGAGTTTCCTGGGGAAGGCCGCGACATTCAATCTGATGTACGCCTTTCCGCTTCTGCTGCTCGGTTCCGGGGACACCTGGATCGCGCAGCCGGCCGAGGTCGTGAGCTGGGCGTTCATCTGGTGGGGCACGGTGCTCTACTGGTGGGCCGCCATTCTCTACGCCGTCCAGGCCCGGCAGATCATCCGCGGCGACGCCGGCTCCTCGGCGTCCACGGTCTGAGACGTGATCTGAGAGAATTCCCACGACGCCACGGTGCGTCGGACCATACCTTCCGGGTAGACCACCTCTGGAACGGTTTGATGGACCCGCAGGGCCCACCACCGCGAAGGAGGACGCACCCGTAATGAAAGCCGTTGTTATGGCAGGGGGCGAAGGCACTCGACTTCGCCCGATGACCTCCAGCATGCCGAAGCCGCTGCTTCCGGTCGCCAATAGGCCGATCATGGAGCACGTGCTTCGGCTGCTGAAGCGGCACGGTCTCTCCGACACCGTCGTGACCGTCCAGTTCCTGGCCTCACTCGTGAAGAACTACTTCGGTGACGGCGAAGAGCTGGGCATGCATCTCACCTATGCGAACGAGGAGACCCCACTAGGCACTGCGGGGAGTGTCAAGAACGCCGAGGACGCTCTCAAGGACGACTCCTTTCTGGTGATCTCCGGCGACGCGTTGACGGACTTCGACCTCTCGGAATTGATCGAGTTTCACCGCAGTAAGAACGCACTGGTCACCGTCTGTCTCACCAGGGTGCCGAACCCTCTGGAGTTCGGGATCACCATCACCGACGACGAGGGCCGGGTCGAGCGCTTCCTGGAGAAGCCGACCTGGGGGCAGGTCTTCTCGGACACGGTGAACACCGGCATCTATGTGATGGAGCCCGAGGTCTTCGACTACGTCGCGGCCGGCGAGTCGGTGGACTGGTCGAGTGACGTGTTCCCGCAGCTGCTCAAGGAGGGCAAGCGGGTCTACGGCTACGTGGCCGAGGGCTACTGGGAGGACGTGGGCACCCACGAGAGCTACGGCAAGGCCCAGGCGGACGTCCTGGAGGGCAAGGTCGACGTCGAGCTCGACGGGTTCGAGATCTCCCCGGGCGTCTGGGTGGCCGAGGGCGCCGAGGTGGACCCGGAGGCGGTGCTGCGCGGTCCGCTGTACATCGGCGACTACGCCAAGGTCGAGGCCGGGGTGGAGATCCGCGAACACACCGTGCTCGGCAGCAACGTCGTGGTGAAGCGCGGCGCCTTCCTGCACAGGGCGGTCGTCCACGACAACGTCTACGTCGGGCCGCAGAGCAATCTGCGCGGTTGCGTCGTCGGCAAGAACACCGATGTGATGCGGGCCGCGCGGATCGAGGACGGGGCGGTGATCGGGGACGAGTGTCTGGTCGGCGAGGAGTCGATCATCGCGGCCAACGTCCGCGTCTACCCGTTCAAGACGATCGAGGCCGGCGCGGTCGTCAACACCTCGGTGATCTGGGAGTCCCGGGGACAGGAGCACCTGTTCGGGGTGCGCGGCGTCTCCGGCATCCTCAACGTCGAGATCACCCCGGAGCTGGCCGTCCGGCTGGCCGGGGCGTACGCGACGACCCTGAAGAAGGGGGCGACCGTCACCATCGCGCGTGACCACTCGCGTGGTGCGCGCGCGCTCAAGCGGGCGATGATCTCCGCCCTGCAGACCAGCGCGATCGACGTCCGCGACCTGGAGAACGTGCCGATGCCGGTGGCCCGGCAGCACACGGCGCGGGGCAGCGCGGGCGGGATCTTCCTGCGGACCACCCCCGGGGTGCCGGACTCGCTGGACATCCTGTTCTTCGACGAGCGGGGGGCCGACCTGTCCCAGGCGGGCCAGCGCAAGCTCGACCGCGTGTACGCGCGGCAGGAGTACCGGCGGGCCTTCCCCGGCGAGATCGGCGACCTCACCTTCCCGTCCAGCGTCTTCGACTCCTACGCGGGCAACCTGCTGCGGACCGTGGACATCACGGGCGTGCGGGAGGCGGGGCTGAAGGTGGTCGTGGACACCGCGCACGGCAGTGCGGGGCTCGTCCTGCCGAGCATCCTCGGCCGGCTCGGGGTGGAGGCGCTGACCGTCTCCAGCGGGCTCGACGAGGCGCGGCCCACCGAGGACGCCGAGGAGCGGCGGGCCGGGCTGGCCCGGCTGGGGGAGCTGGTCGCCTCCTCGCGCGCGGCCTTCGGCGTGCGCTTCGACCCGGTGGGCGAGCGGGTGGCCTTCGTGGACGAGCTGGGCCGGGTGATCGACGACGACCGGGCGCTGCTGGTCCTGCTGGACCTGGTCGCGGCCGAGCGGCGGAGCGGGCAGGTGGCGCTGCCGGTGACGACGACCCGGATCGCCGAGCAGGTCGCGGCGTACCACGGCACCCAGGTCATCTGGACCACCACGACGCCGGACGACCTGGCCAAGGCGGCCTCCGCCGAGGGCACGGTGTTCGGCGGCGACGGGCGCGGTGGTTTCGTGGTGCCCGAGTTCAGCGGGGTGCTGGACGGGGCGGCGGCGTTCGTCCGGCTGGTCGGCCTGGTGGCCCGCACCCAGCTCACGCTGAGCCAGATCGACGCGCGGATCCCGCAGGCACATATCCGCCGGCGGGACATCGCGACGCCGTGGGCGGCGAAGGGCATGGTGATGCGTTCGGTGGTGGAGGCGGCCGGCAGCCGGCGGCTCGACACCACCGACGGCGTCCGGGTGGTGGAGACGGACGGGCGCTGGACGCTGGTCCTGCCGGACCCGGCCGAGGCGGTCACCCACCTGTGGGCCGAGGGCCCGGACGACGCGGCGAGCGAGGCCCTGCTCGACGAGTGGGCGGCGGTGGTCGACAGCGCCGGGCGGTGAGCCCGCGGCGGGGCGGGACGGCGGTGGCCGTCCTGCCCCGCTGTCCGTTTCGGGCGGTTGGTCATGGTCCGCCGGGTTTGGCATGTATGCAGGTCAGGGGGCGTGCGCCGGGCCCTCGCGCGACATGGGACGATGGTCCCCATGTCAGCGACGCCGGGGCAGGGTGCCAGTAGTGGACGGTTCAGCCGTCCGGATGCCTCGATGTCCCTGCTGACCAATGTGATGGACCACAGCCTGGACGAGGGCTACGCCGAGGCGGCGGCCGCGCGGGGCGGGGACGGCCCGTACCGGATACCGGGGACCCTGCGCGGGGCGCTGACGCTGGGGGCGGGACTGGCGCTCGTCGGCGCGGTCGTCACGGTCGGGGCGGTGAACGCGCACAAGGCGGAGCCGACGCTGGCCAAGGAGCGCGACGCGCTGATCCACCGGATCAACGACGCCAACGGTTCGGCCGACCGCCTCCAGCAGCAGGTCCAGGACCTGCGTCGGAAGGTCGAGACGACCCAGCAGCAGGCGCTCGCCTCGGGCGACACCGACGCGGCGGCGGTGGTCGGCGCGGTGGGCCTCGGTGAGGTGACCGGGCCGGGCGTGAAGCTGGTGGTGGAGGACGCGGCCGGCACCGGCGGGGGCGGGAACGTCGACCCGCGCGCCGGGCAGGGCTTCTCCAACAGCGGGCGGCTACGCGACCACGATCTGCAGCTGGTGGTGAACGGACTCTGGGCCTCGGGCGCGGAGGCCGTCTCGATCAACGGCCAGCGGCTCACCGCGCTCTCGGCGATCCGCGCGGCCGGTGAGGCCGTGCTGGTGGACAACCGGCCGCTGGTGCCGCCCTACACGGTGCAGGCGCTCGGGGACGGGCCGCGGATGGTGAGCGCCTTCGAGAACGCCATGGCCGGTCAGTACCTCCGGCTGCTGCAGGAGAAGTACGGCATCAAGTCGACCATCTCGCCGCAGAAGAGCCTCACGCTTCCCGCGGCCGTCGGCGTCACGCTGCGGTCCGTCCAGCCCGCCACCCCCGAGGCCTCGCCGAGCGGTTCCGCGAGTCCGAGCGCGAGTCCGGGCGCGAGCGGGACCGGAGCCCCGAGCGGGAGCCCCACGGCCGGCGCGCCGTCGACGGGCAGCCCGTCCGCCGAGGCGTCGCCGTCGCCGAAGGCGAGCGGCAAGCGCTCGCCGAGTGCCCCGCCCACCAGAACCACCACCTCCCACCCGCCCACCGCGACCACCGGGTCGCCCGCCGCAGCGACAGGAGCCGCTACACCGTGATTGCCGTACTGGGTCTCGTGATCGGGGTCGTCGTCGGACTCTTCGTCCAGCCCGAGGTGCCCGACGCCGTGGTGCCCTACCTGCCGATCGCGGTGGTGGCGGCACTGGACGCGGTGTTCGGCGGCGTCCGCGCGATGCTGGACGGGATCTTCGACGACAAGGTGTTCTTCGTCTCGTTCCTCTCGAACGTGGTGGTGGCGGCGCTGATCGTCTTCCTCGGGGACCAGCTGGGCGTCGGCTCGCAGCTGTCCACGGGCGTGGTCGTCGTGCTCGGCATCCGCATCTTCTCCAACGCCGCGGCGATCCGGCGCCATGTCTTCCGTGCCTGAGCCGGACCGCGGGCGCGCGGCGGAGGAGAAAGTGGACGGATCGGCGGGAGAAGTCGTGCAGGACGAGAAGCGAGGGGAAAGGTCCGAGGTCGAGGCGGTGGGCGCGCCCACCGAGCCGGTGGTCGAGCCCGCGGTCGAGCCCGTGGCCGCGGTCGAGCCCGAGGCCGTGGTCGTTCCGTCCGGTTCCGGGCGCGCCCCCGGGGTGACGCCCGCGCCCGCGCGTGCGCCGGAGGTGACGGCACGGACGCCCGTCCTGGTCGCCGGGTCGGACGCCGTGGCGCCGGAACCCGAGGAGGAGCCGGAGCCCGAGGAGGACCTGGAGGAGCCCGAGCACGCTCCGATGTCGGTGTCCGCCCACACCGTCGACCGGCACGCCGGGCGGCGCCGGCTGATGGCCGCGCTGTGGCCGCCGCGGCTGTCGCGCGGTCAGCTGGTGGTGGCCCTGCTGCTGTTCTCGCTCGGCCTGGGCCTGGCGATCCAGGTCCGCTCGACCAACGACCACCACAGCCAGTTGCGTGGCGCGCGCCAGGAGGACCTGGTCCGCATCCTCGACGAACTGGACAGCCGTCAGCAGCGTCTCCAGCAGGAGAAGGCGGAGTTGGAGCAGTCCCTGGCCAAGTTGGAGAACAGCTCCAACCAGGCCAAGGAGGCCCAGGAGCAGACCAGGAAGAAGGCGACGGAGCTCGGCGTCCTCGCCGGGACCGTCCGGGCCACCGGTCCGGGCATCGTACTGACGGTCGATGATCCCCAAGGGCAGGTGAAGGCGGATATGCTGCTGGACACCCTGCAGGAACTCCGAGCGGCGGGGGCGGAGGCGATTCAGATCAACGATGTGCGCGTGGTGGTCAACACCTACTTCACGGACGTGTCCGGCGGCGGTGTGCAGATCGACGGCAAGAAGGTCTCGGCGCCCTACCGCTTCACCGTCGTGGGGAACCCGCAGGACCTCACGCCCGCGTTGAACATTCCGGGGGGCGTGGTCCGTACCCTGGAGAGCCACCAGGCTCGCGCGACGATCTCCCCGCAGCAGAAGGTGGTCGTCGACGCCATCGTCGATCCGAAGACGCCGCAGTACGCCAAACCGGCTCCGAAGTGACCGTCACGTTCGGAGCGCCGCTCCAGCCGGCCCGATCCACGACCGGGCCCGCATCCTGTCCGAGGTTCTCACCCTGCCCCACGGGCGGGTCTGTCACACGCAAGGGGATTCGCCCGTGAGTTTCTTCTCGAAGTTGTTCGGTCGTAACAAGGGCCGCAACGCGGCCGCGGCGGAGGCGCCCACTGCGCTGCACCGCCGGGACGACGAGCCCGCCGTGCCGGGCATGCGCTCCGCCCCCGAGGGCGCGGAGTACGCCGAGCGTCCGCTGTTCCGGGACGGTGCCCAGTACGCGGGGAATCAGGCGGGCTACGGCGCGTCGGTTGACCCCTCCGGCGCCCCGCGCATAGGTTTCCCGACAGGACCCTCAACCTCTGGTGGAGGGTTTGCCCCGGACCCGTACGCCGGGCACAACCCGTCGGGTGTGCCGCGCCAGGAGGCTGTGAACATGGCTGGCCCCACTCCGTGCCCCAGGTGCGGCAACCAGAACCCGGCCTCGGCCCGGTTCTGTTCCAACTGCGGCACGGCGCTGCGCGGCGGGCTGCTGCCCGAGGGGGCGGCCGAGACCACCTCGACCATCTCGATCTCCGGCCTGGAGTCCTACGACCCCAACACCACGACCGGGACCGGCACGCCGGCGCTCTCGGCCGAGGTGCTGGCCGCGATCGACGCCCTGCCCCCGGGCTCGGCCCTGCTGATCGTCCAGCGCGGCCCGAACTCGGGCAGCCGGTTCCTGCTGGACTCCGACAAGACGACGGCCGGCCGTCACCCGCAGGGCGACATCTTCCTGGACGACGTCACGGTCTCCCGCAAGCACGTGGAGTTCCGCCGGACGCCGGGCGGCGGCTTCACCGTCGCCGACGTCGGCAGCCTCAACGGCACCTACGTCAACCGGGAGCGGATCGACGAGGTCGCCCTGAACAACGGCGACGAGGTGCAGATCGGGAAGTACCGGCTGGTCTTCTTCGCCAGCCACAACCGGGGGTACTGAAACCAACGTCGGCAGGAGCCCGAGTGAGTCCGAACAGCACGTCCTCTCCTCTCGGGGCGGCCACCCCCGCGTCGTCCGGCCCCCGGCCGGACCAGGGCGCGCGGGGGGTGGTCGCGGCCCCCAGGCAGCCGGTCCGGCCGGACCGGCCCGCCGGGCGGCGGCGCGGCGGTGACGAGCTGTTGAGCATCGGCGCCGTGCTGGCCTTCCTGCGCGACGACTTCCCCGAGGTCACCATCTCCAAGATCCGCTTCCTGGAGGCGGAGGGGCTGGTCGAGCCGCAGCGCACGCCCTCGGGGTACCGCAAGTTCAGCCCGGCCGACGTCGAGCGGCTGGCCTACGTGCTGCGGATGCAGCGCGACCACTACCTGCCGCTGCGGGTGATCCGCGAGCACCTCGACGCGATCGAGCGCGGCGAGAGCCCACCGGCGCTGCCCGGGGCCGCGGACACCCGGCCCGGGCCGCTGGAGGAGGCGGACCGGGAGCTGACCGCCTCGGTCGAGGCCTCCGCCGGGGTCCGGCTGGGCCGGGCCGAGCTGCTGGCGGCCGCCGAGGCCGGTGAGGCCGAGCTGGCCGAGTGGGAGTCCTACGGACTGGTCGCTCCCGGGCCGGACGGCGGCTACGACGGCGAGGCGCTGCAGGTCGCCCGGCTGGTTGCCGAACTCGGCCGGTACGGGCTCGAACCGCGCCACCTGCGGGCCATGAAGGCCGCCGCGGACCGGGAGGTCACCCTGGTCGAGCAGGTGGTGGCGCCGCTGCGGCGGCACCGCAACCCGCAGACCCGGGCGCACGCCGAGGCCACCGCCCGGGAGCTCGCGACGCTGTCCGTCCGGCTGCACGCCGCGATGGTCCAGGCCGGCCTGCGGATCCGTTCGTAGCGGCCGCCCCTTCGTGCCCACCCCGCTGACCAGCGGCGTCGGCGCTGCGCTTTCATATCCGGGTCGGGAGCCATAGGGTTGCCTGTGTGAATGAGCTCGACGTCGTGGGTGTCCGGGTGGAGATGCCTTCCAACCAGCCGATCGTGCTGCTCCGGGAGGTCGGGGGCGACCGCTACCTGCCGATCTGGATCGGCCCCGGCGAGGCGACCGCGATCGCCTTCGCCCAGCAGGGCATGACGCCGGTGCGCCCGCTGACGCACGACCTGTTCAAGGACGTCCTGGAGGCGCTCGGCCAGCAGCTCACCGAGGTCCGGATCACCGATCTGCGCGAGGGCGTCTTCTACGCCGAGCTGGTCTTCGCCGGCGGGGTGGAGGTGAGCGCCCGGCCGTCCGACGCGATAGCGCTGGCGCTGCGCACCGGCACGCCCATCTACGGGAGCGAGGAGGTGCTCGCGGAGGCGGGCATCGCGATCCCGGACGAGCAGGAGGACGAGGTCGAGAAGTTCCGCGAGTTCCTCGACCAGGTGTCGCCGGAGGACTTCGGCGGGGGCGGCCCGCAGTAGGGCGCGGGGCGGCCCGGGGGCGCTGCGGAAGCCGGCCGGAAGGCCGAAGTGCCGTAAGCGGTGGGGCTGTTTTGCCAAAATGCCTCCCCCTACCCACACTAGGGGCACGAAAAACCACTCTCCTGGGTGACGTGGTCTGTTCGGCCCGGCGTGGCGATCGTTGACGGGCCATGGGGGACTGCCTACCGTCAGGAGGAGCTGCCCGGGTGCCCGACGCCCGCGGTCTGGGTTGCCCGCAGCACGAGTGGACGGAGGTAGGCATGACCGGCACTGGCGATGAAGTGGCCACGGGAGGCCTGTGCGCCGTACACCTGCCGCGCACCACCCGAACGGTGACCGAACTGCCCCGGACGGTGGAGCTGCCGCGGGTGGGGCGGTTCCCGGCGGTACAGCCCGGCCAGCCGGCCCTGGAGCGGTTCTCGCCGACGTCCGAGCTGATCGGCTACCGGGGCCCGACCGCCTGCGCGGCGGCCGGGATCACCTACCGCCAGCTGGACTACTGGGCCCGGACCGGCCTGCTGGAGCCCAGCGTCCGTTCGGTGTACCCGGCGAGCAGCCAGCGGCTCTACGGCTTCCGCGACATCCTGCTGCTGAAGATCGTCAAGCGGCTGCTGGACGCCGGCGTCTCGCTGCAGAACATCCGGGTGGCGGTCGCCCATCTGCAGGCCGCCGAGATCGCCGACCTGGCCGGGCTGACGCTGATGTGCGACGGCGCGACGGTGTACGAGTGCACGACGCCCCAGCAGGTGGTCGACCTGATGAAGGGCGGCCAGGGGGTCTTCGGGATCGCGGTCGGAGCGGTCTGGCGGGAGCTGGAGCTGACCCTGGTGCGGCTGCACGGGGAGCGCACCGACACCGGCGAGACGGTGGTCGGCCAGGATCCGGCGGACGAGCTGGCGCAGCGGCGCAACCGGGCCGTCTAGGACACGCCTCAAGGACTTCGAGCCACGCCGTGGGCCCGGACGGGGAACCGTCCGGGCCCACGGCGTCGTCGTGCCCGGTGAGCCGGGACGAGGGAGGGCATGTGCGGCGGTTCGGTGACGGGATCCCCGGTCTGGTGGCGCGCAGGGCGGTGCGGCTCGGTCTGCGGCTGCGCCGGCGGCCGGTGCAGCGGAGGCTGTTCCAGCTGGTGACGTTCGGCTGCTCGCTGGCGCTCGCCCCGAGCGCCTGGCTGTGGCTCGCGGCGGGGGACCGGGTCGGCACGGTGGCGAGCGCGCCCCCGGCGCCGGTGGCGGTGGTGTTCGGCGCCGGCCTGTTCGACGGCAAGCCCTCGCCGTACCTGGCGCACCGGCTGGACGCGGCGGTGGAGCTGTACGGCACGGGGAAGGTCCAGGCGATCCTGGTGACCGGCGACAACGGCCGGACGAGCTACGACGAGACCGACGCGATGCGGGGGTACCTGATCGAGCACGGGGTGCCGGAGGTGCGGGTGGTCGGCGACTACGCGGGGTTCGACACCTGGGACTCCTGCACCCGGGCGCACCGGATCTTCGGGGTGGACCGGGCGGTGCTGGTCAGCCAGGACTTCCACGTCCGGCGGGCGCTGGCGCTGTGCGAGGCGGCGGGCATCGACTCCTACGCGGTGGGGGTGCCGGAGGTGCGGGACGCGACCTGGCTGTACGGCGGGTTCCGGGAGATCCCGGGGGCCGGGAAGGCGGCGCTGAACGCCTGGCTGCGGCCGGACCCGCTGTTCCTCGGCCCGCGCGAGCCGGGCATACCGCAGGCGCTGGCGGACGCGGGCCCGGAGCGGTCGGCGCGCTGAGCGGGCGGCCGGGTTCGGCGGCGTTGTCGGACCCGTGGGGCATGATCGGCGGGTGCGGTCACTGCCGAGCATCATCCACCTCGACATGGACGCCTTCTTCGCGTCGGTGGAGCAGGCGGCCAAGCCGAGCCTGCGCGGCAAGCCGGTGATCGTCGGCGGGCTGGGCGGGCGCGGGGTGGTGTCGACCGCCTCCTACGAGGCGCGGCGGTTCGGGGTGCACTCGGCGATGCCGATGGCGCAGGCGCGCCGGCTCTGCCCGAACGCGGCCTTCCTGGCCGGCCGTTTCGAGGCGTACCGGCAGGTGAGCGAGCTGGTGATGGCGCTGCTGCGGGAGCTGTCGCCGCTGGTGCAGCCGCTGAGCCTGGACGAGGCCTTCGTCGACCTGGAGGCCGGTCCGTACGGCCCGGTGCTGGCCGAGGCGGAGCACGGGACGGGGGAGCGGCTGGTGCTGGCGCTGGCGGAGGACCTGCGGGCGGACATCGAGCGGCGCACCGGGCTGACCGCCTCGGTCGGGGCGGCGGGCTCGAAGCTGATGGCCAAGATCGCCTCCGAGCAGGCCAAGCCGGACGGGCTGGTGCTGATCGAGCCGGGGCAGGAGCGGGCGGTGCTGGGGCCGATGCCGGTGCGGGCGCTGCCGGGGATCGGCCCGGCCACCGAGCAGGTGCTGCGCCGGGCGGGGCTGAACACGGTGGCCGAGCTCGCCGAGGCGGGGGAGCCGGAGCTGGTGCAGCTGCTGGGCAGGGCGCACGGGGCCGGTGTCCACCAGATGTCGATAGGCCTGGACGACCGGCCGGTGGTGGCGGACCAGGACGCCAAGTCGGTCTCGGTGGAGGACACCTTCGAGGTGGACCTGGCGGACCGGGACCGGGTGCTGCGCGAGGTGGAGACGCTGGCGCTGCGCTGTGTGCGGCGGCTGCGCGGGGCGGGGCGCTCGGGTCGGACGGTGGTGCTGAAGGTCCGGCGTTTCGACTTCTCCACGCTGACCCGCTCGGAGACGCTGCGCGGCCCGACGGACGAGGAGGCGGTGATCGTCGAGACCGCCCGGCGGCTGGCCTCGCAGGTGGACATCACGGGCGGGGTGCGGCTGCTGGGCGTCGGCGTGGCGCAGTTGGCCGACTACACCCAGGAGGACCTGTTCGCGCAGGCCGTCCGGGAGGAGGCCGAGGCCGCCGGGGGCGGGGCGGAGGAGGAGCCGGAGGCGGTCGAGGAGGAGGCCGTGGCGGTGCGGCGCTGGCTGCCGGGGCAGGACGTGCGTCATGCGGAGCTCGGGCCGGGGTGGGTGCAGGGCAGCGGGGTGGGGCGGGTGACGGTGCGCTTCGAGACGCCGTGGAGCGGGCCGGGGCGGGTGCGGACCTTCGTGGTCGAGGATCCCGCGCTGGAGCCGGCCCGGCCGCTGCCGCTGCGCGAGGGATGGCCGGGCACGACGGAGGAGCGGGAGGACGACGCCTAGGGTCGGCCCGGACGCGAAGCGGCCCCACCCGGCAGGGGGGCCGGGTGGGGCCGCGCGCGTTCCGGGCCTCGGACGGTCGCGATGCCCTCGGTGACCGTCCGGGTCCGGTCCCCGCGCCCTGTCCCTGGGCGCGGGGCCGGACGCCTCGTCAGGCGTCGGTCTTCACCGGCTCCCGGCCGGAGGTCAGGTCCGCCGCCGCGCCGCCGGTGGTCACGCTGGCGACCGGCTTGACGGAGCGGATGAGGAACGGGACGGCGCCGGCCACGACGCAGACCACGGCGGCGGTCCAGAAGGCGTGCCGGTAGGCGTCCAGGGTGGGCAGCGAGACCGGGATCGGCAGCTTCATGGTGTCGCCGGTGAGGACGGCGGCCATGACGGCGGTGCCGATCGCGCCGCCGACGGTGCGCAGCACGGCGTTCATGCCGTTGGCGATGCCGCTCTGCTCGGCCGGGACGGCGCCGTTGATGTAGGCGGGCATCGCCGAGAAGGCGAGGCCGATGCCGAGGCCGAAGATCGCCGAGGAGAGGTAGATGTCGCCCTCGTGGCTGTGCCGCAGGGCCAGGTAGGCCATCGAGACGGCGCCGAGGACGCCGCCGAGGACCAGCGGCAGGCGCGGGCCGCGGCGGGCGATCAGCAGCGCGCCGAGCGGGGCGGCGACCATCGAGCCGAGGGCGGAGGGCAGCAGCATCACGCCGGCGTGCAGCACGGTGGCGGTGAAGCCGTAGTGGGCGAGCTTCTCCGGGGTCTGGGCGAAGTTGCTGATGACCATGAAGGAGCCGTACATGCCGAAGCCGATCAGCAGGCCGGCCAGGTTGGTGAAGGCGACGGCGGGGCGCGACATCATCTTCATGTCGACCAGCGGGTGCGCGACCTTGACCTCGATGACGCCCCAGATCAGGGCGACCACGGCGGCGACGGCGAACAGGCCGAGGGTCTTGGTGGAGGTCCAGCCCCAGTGGTTGCCCTGGCTGACGGCGACCAGCAGGGCGGAGAGCCAGCCGGCGAGGGCGATCGCGCCGAGCGGGTCAGCGCCGCCGTCCTTGTCGGTGACCGGGTCGGTGGGCACCCGCAGGGCGACCAGGGCGACCGCGATCAGGCCGAAGACCAGGCCCATCCAGAAGATCGACTTGTAGCTCCAGTGCTCCAGCAGCAGGCCGGTGGCGACCAGGCCGAGGCCGCTGCCGACGCCCATCGAGGCGCTGATGGCGGCGACGCCGCCGGTGACCTTCTGCTTGGGCAGTTCGTCGCGGACGATGCTGATGGCGAGCGGCAGGACGCCACCGCCGGCGCCCTGCAGCACGCGGGCGACGACCAGCCAGGTGAAGGAGTGGGTGGAGACCGCGAGTGCGGAGCCCGCGACCAGGCCGCCGAGCGAGATCAGCAGCATCGGCTTGCGGCCGCGGAGGTCGCCGAAGCGGCCCAGCAGGGGGGTCAGCACGGCGGCCGACAGCAGGTTGGCCGTCATCAGCCAGGTGATGCTGGAGCCGGAGACGCTCAGTTCCTTGGCGAGCGAGGGCAGGATCGGGACGACCGCGGTCTGCACCACGCTGAACGACAGCATCGCCAGGATGAGGGCCGGCAGGACCCGGGCGCTGCTCTGCTTCTCGGCCGCGGTGGTGGGCTGTGGTGCCTCACTCACGGTTGCTTCCTCCCGTACATAGTGAATGAACTGAAGTAACCATGCAGGGGGATACTTCAGTGTGTCAAATATTCATTGGTTAAGCCTTGGTAAAAAGGAAGGACCCCGGCCGGTAGCGGCCGGGGTCCTGCGGCAAGGGGGGCGGGAGCCCGCCGTCAGACGAGCGGGCGGTCCGGAACGGGGCGGGCCGGGGCCGGGGCGGCGGGCGGCGGCGAACTCGGGAAGGCCGCCGTGGCCGCGGCGTTGTCGTGGACCTCGACCTGCTCGCGCCGCAGCTCCTCGCGGATCACCTCCTCGGTGGTGTACCGCTCGACCACCAGCCGGACCCGTTCGACCGGCGCCAGGTACTTGCGGACCACCGGACGCTCCTCGCGCAGGGTGACCTCCTCCACCGCCTCGGCGATCTCCTTCTCGTCGAGCGTGGCCCGCTCGGCCTCGCCGACCGGCACCCGTTCGACCCGGACCCGTTCGCGGACCACCGGGATCCGGCGCTCCACCTGCTCGCTGGTCACGTACTTGCGCAGCTTCGCGGTGCCGATCACATGCCACTCGGTGGTGACGTCCAGGCGCTCCTCGCGGCAGGTGATCTCCACCGGGCCGGTGGGGGAGGAGGCGGCCGGGCCGGTCTCGGGCCGCCGCGCGGGGTGCGGCCGCGGCTCGGTGGCGGGGTGGGGCGCGGTGGGCGCGGCCGGGGGAGCGGCGAAGGTCCGTGCGCGGGTCTCCGGCGCGGCGTCGGCCGGCTTGTCGAGGTCGGCCGCCCGGTGGAAGGTGAGCTGCTTGGCCGGGCGTGAGGCGCCGGTGCCGCCGACCGCTCCCGTTCCGTTGGTGGCGGCCGTCGCGTTCGGGGCGCCCGTCCCGGCCGGGGCTCCCGTCGCGTTCGGGGCGGGCGGGTTCGTGGGCGCGACGGTGGTCCCGGTGTCCGCGGTGGTGCCGAAGTCGAGGTCGGCCGGCTTCTCCGAGGGGCCCTGGCCCGGCGCCGACGGCCGCCCCTCCGCCGGGGTGTCCAGCCCGTAGTAGCGGTAGAGCTGGAGCTCCTGGGCGGGCGACAGGTGCTGGCCCACGCCGAAGTCCGGCGACTCCTTCACCAGGGACTTGTCGTACGGCACCCGCAGCTCGTCGCCGGAGAACTCGCTCGTGGTCAGCGGGACGAAGGCGTCCCGGCCGAAGATGCCGGTCCGGACGGCGGCCCACTCGGGGCGGCCGGTGGAGTCGTCCAGGTACACCTCGTCGATGGTGCCGATCTTGTCCCCGTTGCGGTCCACCGCCTTGTGGCCGATGAGGTCCCGGGGGTCGATGTCGGTCTGCACTCTTTTCCTCCAGTGCGGTGGGCTCGCGGAAACGCCCGCAGGACAGTGCCACTTCACACCAAAAGCCATGAAACGGGCGCACGCGAGCGGGATGCGGCCGGACGGGCCCGGGGCTGCGCCGACCGGGGCACGGCCGCTGACAGCGGTGAAGTCGTCGAAGGACCTGACGCACCCGTGATCGCGGTGCCTCCCGCTGGTACCCTGGGCGCGACCGCCGAGCCCGCTCGGGAGAGTCCTCGACAGCGGAACCCGCTGGTCGTGGCGCCGAAGGAGCAACTCCTCCCCGGAATCTCTCAGGCATCCGTACCGTGCGGGATAGGTCACTCTGGAAAGCAGGGCAGGATCGCGGGCGAGGGAGCCGGCGGACCCCACCCTCACCGACGGTGCAAGCCGGCGGGGCGTCCCACGGCGCTTCGTGCGGGCGAAGCTCTCAGGTCCCGATGACAGAGGGGGAGGCCTGTCGGGTTCGTCCGACCGGTCCGCTCCGCTGTTGTCCGCAGCGGCGAGGCGCCCGGCGTGCGCACCCCCGCCGGTCCGTGACCAGGAGGCCTCGACCACCATGAACGCCCAGCCGAACTCGGGACGCCCCACCACCCCCGCGACCCTCACCGAGCTCGAACAGGCCAGCCCCTTCGAGAACCGCCACATCGGCCCCGACGCCGCCGCGCAGGAGAAGATGCTGGCCCAGGTCGGGTACGCCTCGCTGGACGAGCTGGCCACCGCCGCCGTCCCCGAGGCCATCCGCTCGATCACCGCGCTCGACCTGCCCGCCGGGCGCAGCGAGGCCCAGGTCCTCGCCGAGCTGCGCGACCTGGCCGGCCGTAACACCGTGCTCACGTCGATGATCGGCCTGGGCTACTACGGCACCTTCACCCCGCCGGTGATCCTGCGCAACGTCATGGAGAACCCGGCCTGGTACACCGCGTACACGCCGTACCAGCCGGAGATCTCGCAGGGCCGCCTGGAGGCGCTGCTCAACTTCCAGACCCTGGTCTCCGACCTGACCGGTCTGCCCACCTCCGGCTCCTCCCTGCTGGACGAGGGCACCGCGGCCGCCGAGGCGATGGCGCTGGCCCGCCGCGTCACCAAGGTCAAGGGCGGCGTCTTCCTGGTCGACGCCGAGACCCTGCCGCAGACCGTCGCGGTGATCAACACCCGCGCCGTGCCGACCGGCGTCGAGGTGGTCGTCGCCGACCTGTCCGAGGGCATCCCGGCCGAGATCGCCGAGCGCGGTGTCTTCGGCGTGCTGCTCCAGTACCCCGGCGCCACCGGTGTGGTCCGCGACCTCGCCCCGGTGATCGAGCAGGCCCACGGCCTGGGCGCGATCGTCGCCGTCGCCGCCGACCTGCTCGCGCTCACCCTGCTGAAGTCGCCGGCCGAGCTCGGCGCCGACATCGCCTGCGGCACCTCCCAGCGCTTCGGCGTGCCGATGGGCTTCGGCGGCCCGCACGCCGGCTACCTCGCGGTGCGCGCCGAGTACGCCCGCTCGCTGCCCGGCCGCCTGGTCGGCGTCTCGGTCGACGCCGACGGCAACCGCGCCTACCGGCTGGCCCTGCAGACCCGCGAGCAGCACATCCGCCGCGAGAAGGCCACCAGCAACATCTGCACCGCCCAGGTGCTGCTCGCCGTGATGGCCTCGATGTACGCCGTCTACCACGGCCCGGACGGCCTGGCCGACATCGCCCGCCGCACCCACCGCTACGCGGCCGCGCTCGCCGAGGGCCTGCGGGCCGGCGGCGTCGAGCTGCTGCACGGCGAGTTCTTCGACACCGTCACCGCGGTGGTCCCCGGCCGCGCCGCGGAGATCGCCGCCGCCGCCCGCGCCAACGGCATCAACGTCTTCCAGGACGGCGCGGACCGGATCTCGGTCTCCACCGACGAGACCACCACCCGTGAGCACCTGGCGGGCGTCTGGGCCGCGTTCGGCGTCGAGGGCGTCGAGGTCGCGGAGGGCGCCGACGCGCTGCCCGCCGCGCTGCTGCGCGAGGACGAGTACCTCACCCACCCGGTCTTCCACAGCCACCGCTCGGAGACCGCCATGCTGCGCTACCTGCGCCGCCTGTCGGACCGGGACTACGCGCTGGACCGCGGCATGATCCCGCTGGGCTCCTGCACCATGAAGCTCAACGCGACCACCGAGATGGAGTCGGTGACCTGGCCGGAGTTCGGCCAGCTGCACCCCTTCGCCCCGGTCGACCAGGCCGAGGGCTTCCTCACCCTGATCCGCGGTCTGGAGCGGCAGCTGGTCGAGGTGACCGGCTACGACGCCGTCTCCATCCAGCCGAACGCCGGCTCCCAGGGCGAGCTGGCCGGCCTGCTGGCCGTGCGCGCCTACCACCACGCCAACGGCGACACCCAGCGCGACGTCTGCCTCATCCCGTCCTCCGCGCACGGCACCAACGCCGCCTCCGCGGTGATGGCCGGCATGCGCGTGGTCGTGGTCAAGACCCTGGTCGACGGCGACGTCGACGTCGAGGACCTGAAGGCCAAGATCGAGCAGCACCGCGACAGCCTCGCCGTGCTGATGGTCACCTACCCGTCCACCCACGGCGTGTACGAGACCCAGATCACCGAGATCTGCGGCCTGGTGCACGAGGCCGGCGGCCAGGTGTACGTCGACGGCGCCAACCTGAACGCGCTGGTCGGCCTGGCCAAGCCGGGCAAGTTCGGCGCGGACGTCTCGCACCTGAACCTGCACAAGACCTTCTGCATCCCGCACGGCGGTGGCGGGCCGGGCGTCGGCCCGGTGGCGGTGCGCGAGCACCTCGCGCCGTACCTGCCCAACCACCCGCTCCAGGCGGAGGCCGGTCCGGCCACCGGTGTCGGCCCGATCTCGGCCGCCCCGTGGGGTTCGGCGGGCATCCTGCCGATCTCCTGGTCGTACGTCCGGCTGATGGGTGGCGAGGGCCTCAAGCGCGCCACCCAGGTGGCGGTGCTGAACGCCAACTACATCGCCAAGCGGCTGGCGCCGCACTTCCCGGTGCTCTACACCGGCCCCGGCGGCCTGGTGGCGCACGAGTGCATCATCGACCTGCGCCCGCTCACCAAGGACACCGGCGTGACGGTGGACGACATCGCCAAGCGCCTGATCGACTACGGTTTCCACGCGCCGACCATGTCCTTCCCGGTGGCCGGCACGCTGATGATCGAGCCGACCGAGTCCGAGGACCTCTACGAGATCGACCGCTTCTGCGACGCGATGATCGAGATCCGGGCCGAGATCGACAAGGTCGGTTCGGGCGAGTGGGCGGCCGAGGACAACCCGCTGCACAACGCCCCGCACACCGCCGCCGAGCTGGCCGGCGACTGGGCGCACGGCTACACCCGTCAGGAGGCGGTCTTCCCGGCCGGCGTGAACCCGGCGGACAAGTACTGGCCCCCGGTCAGCCGCATCGACGGCGCGTACGGCGACCGCAACCTGGTCTGCTCCTGCCCGCCGCTGGACGAGTACGGCGTCTGACGCGCAGGCCGTACGGCGTCCCGCGGGCAGGGCGCACACACGGCACACGGCAGGGCCCCGGCGGATCCGTCCGCCGGGGCCCTGCCCGTCCGGCCCGTTTCCCCGTGGCGTCCCGGCGGGCGGCTCAGACCGCGCTCGCGGCCTGACGGCGCGGGGCGATCACCCGGCCGTCGGGCAGCAGCTCACCGGTGTCCTCGAACAGCAGGACGCCGTTGCACAGCAGGCTCCACCCCTGCTCCGGGTGACAGGCCACCGGGACGGCGGCCTCGCGGTCCTCGGACTCGGCCGACGGGCACTCAGGACGGTGCTGGCACATACGCGTACCCTCGCTTCGCTCTGCGATCCTCCCCGTGACGAGGTGTCGCCGGTGGCCGGCGGGCGCCGCCGCGGTGGTCGGATTCTGTCCGGGCGCCGGGCCAGGTGTGGACCGGCGCTCATGTGGGTAGGACAGGAGGTCCTTCCACGCTGGTTCCCAGTGTCGGCATCCGGGGGCGCGCGCGCAGCGATTTCGTGACATGCGCCACAACCCCCGGGCAGAGATCACCCGTTCAGGTGGTCGGGGGCTGTCGGCGGCACCGGACGGGCCATCCGGCGGACGGCCCGGAAGGGCCATGCCGGATGACCCGTCCGGATCGCCCGTCCGAGTGACGGTGGGTCGGGCGACGGGTCGCGGGACGGGGCGGGCGGGGGTTCCGCGGGCCGGCCCTCAGTGCGCCCCGGAGGCGAGCCGGGCGGAGTCCGTCGCGCCGAGCAGCAGCGGACGGGGGTCGATCGCGGTCCGGGCGACCGGCGTCCGGGCCAGCAGCGGCAGCAGCTCGACGGCCGGGTGGGCGCGGTGCGCGGTGACGCCCATCGGTGCCGGGGCCAGCGGGATCAGCAGGTCGGTGCCGGCGGCGCCGTCCGGGCTGTGCAGCCACAGGGCCGTCGCGTACTGACCGGGGAAGGTCAGCAGCCGCGGCTGGCAGCGGAACCGCGCGGACTGGGCGAGCTGCCAGGCCTCGCGCAGCGCCCGGAGCGTGGAGTCCAGGTACGGACCGGCGGTGAAGTGGGAGAAGGTGTGGCCCTCCGCCCCCTGCACCACCTCGGCGGCGGCGGCCACCTCGGTGCCGTCCTTGATGAGGAAGCGCCACCCCGTCCGCCGGGCGGCGGCGAGTTCGGCCCGCGGCCCCTCCAGGACGTGGACGGCGAGCGGGTGCGCGGGGAGGAGCGGCCCGGTCGGATGACGCAGCGCGGCGGCGGCGGGTTGGCGCAGCGCGGTCTCCGAGTCGAGCGCGGCGAGAACCGCGCGAAGGGCACTGGGCGGGGGCTGGGGGGTCTGCAGAGTCATGGCAAGGTCGCCTCTCCGTGCGAGATCGGCGTGCGAGTGCGGCATACCGGCATGGCTGGTGCGTCGGCGGTGACGGGACCTGGGCCTTGTCCGGTTGGGCAGGATCGCGGTGCCGGCGCGGCCGTCGTCGCCGGATCTCGCGGCGATGGGCGGCCGGGCCGTGGCGCAGTGCGAATTCTACTCGAACAGGTGCACAGGGTGACCTGTTTATCACAGGCGGTGGCCCCGGGCAAGTCGGCAGATGAGCTGAAACAGCATCAGTTTCCTTGCAATGCAAGCCAATCGAAGCTTTCGGGTATCGATCTTCGGGGTGGGCATGATGCTTGCACGGTCGGGGGCCGGCCGGCTCTTGAGGAGGAGACCATGGGCGAGAAGGTCGTGGCGACCCGGGCGGACCTTTCGGACCGGCAGATGTACCGGCGCAAGCTCCAGTCCTGCCTGGACGCGCTCGGCCGGATGCTGCGCGAGGACCGCTTCGACCGCCCGAAGGGCGTCCTGGGCGTGGAGATCGAGCTCAACCTCGCCGACGAGCAGGGCCTGCCGTTGCTGAACAACGCCCAGGTGCTCACCTCGATCGGCTCCGCCGACTTCCAGACCGAGCTCGGCCGCTTCAACATCGAGGTCAACATCGCGCCGCACCGGCTCTTCGGGCACGTCTTCGAGGAACTGCGCGAGGAGCTCGACACCGGGCTGAAGTACGCCGACCGGCGGGCCGCCGAGGCCGGTGCGCGGATCGTGATGGTGGGCATCCTGCCGACCCTGGAACTCGACCACACCGGGCTCGACGCGATGTCCCACAACCAGCGCTACAGCCTGCTCAGCGACCAGATCCTGGCCGCCCGCGGCGAGGACATCACGCTGGACATCGAGGGCGTCGAGCACCTCCAGCTGGAGTCGATCACTATGGTGGCCGAGGCCGCCGCGACCTCGCTCCAGCTGCACCTCCAGGTGACGCCGCAGCGGTTCTCCTCGGTGTGGAACGCCGCCCAGGCGATCTGCGGGCCACAGCTCGCGCTCGGGGCCAACTCGCCCTTCCTGTTCGGGCGGGAGCTGTGGCGGGAGACCCGACCGGTGCTCTTCCAGCAGGCCTGTGACACCCGTTCGGCGGAGCTCAAGGCGCAGGGCGTGCGCCCGATCACCTGGTTCGGCGAGCGCTGGGTGGACTCGGCGTACGACCTGTTCGAGGAGAACCTGCGGTACTTCCCGGCGCTGCTGCCGATCTGCGACGACGAGGACCCGGCCAAGGTGCTGGCCTCCGGCGGCGTGCCCCGGCTGGCCGAGATGCGGCTGCACAACGGCACCATCTACCGCTGGAACCGGCCGGTGTACGACGTCAGCGGCGGGGTGCCGCACCTGCGGGTGGAGAACCGGTCGCTGCCCGCCGGGCCGACCGTGGCCGACACGCTCGCCAACGCGGCGTTCTACTACGGCGTGGTGCGGGTGCTGGCCGAGCAGCCCCGGCCGATCTGGACCAGGCTGCCGTTCGAGCGGGCCGACGAGAACTTCCAGCAGGCGGCCCGGTACGGCGTCGACGCGGTGTTCCAGTGGCCGCGGCAGGGCCGGGCCGGGCGCGGCGGCGGGCTGACCACCGTTTCCGCCGTCGACCTGGTGCTCAACGAGCTGCTCCCGATGGCCTACCAGGGCCTGGACGCGTGGGGCGTGGAGCCGGCCGACCGGGACCGCTACCTCGGCATCATCGAGCAGCGCTGCCTGCGCCGGGTCAACGGGGCGTCCTGGCAGGTCGCGACCTTCCACCGGCTGCGCGAGCAGTACGGGATGGACCGGCCGGCCGCGCTGGCGGCGATGACCCGGCGGTACATGGAGCACATGCGCGGCGGCGAGCCGGTGCACACCTGGCCGGTGGGGTAGGGCCCCGGGCCCGCCGGGCGCGCTGTGGAAGGATGATCGCTCCGGTCCGCCGACGGCCGCCCGCCGGCGCCGGAGCGCCGTCCGTCCGCCGCCCGTCCGCCGCCCGTGCTGGAGCACCCCCGTGACGACCGTCCCGACCGTACCGGAGACCGCGAAGCCGACCCGCCGCCTGCTCGGGGCGGAGCTGCTGATCGTCCTCGGCCTCTCGCTCGGGGCGAGCGGCATCAGCGCCCTGATCAGCTTCACCGGCTCGCTCACCGAGACGGTGAAGCTGGGCCAGCAGGTGGCCACCCTGAACGGCTCGCGCGCCCCCGGCCGGCCCTGGCTGGACCTGGTCTGGCAGCTCTACTACATCGGGCGCGGGCTGATGCCGGTCGCGCTCGTCGGCTATCTGCTGGTGCGCGAGGGCGCGGCGCTGCGGGTGCTCGGCTTCGACCTCCGGCGGAAGCTGTCCGACCTCGGCCGCGGCGCGGCCGTCGCGGCGGCGATCGGCGGCTCGGGGCTGGCGCTCTACCTGGTCTCGCAGGCGGCCGGCTACAACCTGACGGTCGCCCCGTCCGGGTTGCCGGACGTCTGGTGGCGGATCCCGGTGCTGCTGCTGTCGGCCTGGCAGAACGCGATCCTGGAGGAGGTCGTCGTCCTCGGCTACCTGCTGCGCCGGCTGGGGCAGCTGGGCTGGTCGTGGCCGGCGCAGCTGGTGGCGAGCTCGCTGCTGCGCGGCTCGTACCACCTGTACCAGGGGGTCGGGGGGCTGGTCGGCAACATGGTGATGGGCGCGGTGTTCTGCCTGCTCTACCGGCGGTGGGGGCGGGTGATGCCGCTGGTGGTGGCGCACGCGCTGATCGACACGGTGGCGTTCGTCGGGTACGCGCTGCTCGCCGGGCACGTCAGCTGGCTGCCCACCGGCTGACCCGGGGCGGCGGCCCGGGGCGCGGCGGGCCGGACAGCAGCCGGTCGACGTGGTGGCGTTCGAGGCCCTGGCCGGGGTCGATCGTCAGCAGCACGCGGTCGCGGCGCCAGAGCGAGTTGCGGACCAGCCGGGGTGGGATGACGTCGTCGACCCAGGCGAACGGGCGGCCGGCCGCGTACCGCAGCAGGGGTGCCCACTTGCGGGCGGAGAGCAGTTCCATCAGCGGCACGCGCGGGTCGCCGGGCTGCGGGAGGTAGCCGGTGAAGCGGACGAAGGGCAGCTCGGGCAGGCCGATCGCCGGGGCGATGTGGGTGTTGGCATGCTCCTCCCACGTCGATGCCCACACGAGTTCGTAGGTGTGGGCGAGCTCGCGCAGCCAGGCGCCGTGCCGGGCGGAGAGCAGCACGGTGTAGCCGAACAGGGTGTGGGCGTCGAAGTCGGCCTCGGGGCCGGGGCAGACCGGGTTGAGCACGCCGTCCACGTCCAGGAACAGCAGTGGCTTGGGCATCGGGTGTCCCCCTGGTCTCATCCGTCGTCACCTGCTCGGACGTGCCGCGCCCTCCGGCGGTTTCCCGCCGGAGGGCGCACACAGGGGCGCACGGGGTGCGTGCGGGCGGTGTCAGCCGGTGACGGTCGGGGTGGGGAGCGCGTCGGCGGAGGGCTCCGGGTCGGGGGCGGGCCGGCGCCGGGAGAGCCGGCGGACCTCCGGTTCCAGCAGCACGGCGGCGCTGAGCACCAGCGAGATCGCCGCGCAGGACCAGAGCGCGCCGGACAGACCGAGCCGGTCGGCGACCGGGCCGGCGAGCGCGGTGCCGAGCGGTGCCAGCGAGAGCGAGCCCAGTTCGTCGTAGGCGGTGACGCGGGAGAACGCCTCCGGCGGGATCTCCTGCTGCAGCGCGATCATCCAGTTGACGCTGAAGACGGTGACGCCGACGCCGGAGAGGAACATCGCCGCCCAGAGCACCGGCAGCGGGGCGGACGCCGCGAGGGCGACCGCGGGCATGCCGAACAGGAAGACGCCCCAGTTGCCGACCAGCAGGATCCGGCGCGGCTGCCAGCGGGCCATCAGTACGCCCGAGACGACCAGGCCGACGCCGTAGGCCGCCATCGCCAGGCCCCAGTCCCGGGCGCCGCCGAGCCGCTCCTTGGCGACGGCCGGCCCGTACACCGCCTCGACCGCGCCGACGCAGGTGACCAGCACGGCGAACTGCAGGACGATCACCCAGAGCCAGCGGCGGGAGGAGAACTCCTGCCAGCCCTCGCGCAGGTCGCGGAGCATGCCGCCGCCCCCGGCCGGGGCGGTGGGGGCCTGCGGCTCCAGCAGGAAGCGCAGCGCGGCGGCGGCCAGGAAGCAGACCGCGTCCAGGGCGAGCACCCAGCCGGCGCCGACGGCGGCGGTCAGCGCGCCGCCGAGTGCGGCGCCGCCGATCTGCGAGCCGTTGAAGCCCATCCGGTACACCGAGAAGGCACGGGCGGCGTGTTCGGGGGCGACGCTCTCCAGGATCATGCCGCCGGCGGCGGGGGAGTAGAACGCGTAGCCGGCGCCGGCACCCGCGGAGAGCAGCATCAGCTGCCAGAGGGCGGGGTCGCCGGTCAGTACCAGGAGGGCGAGGGCACCCTGGAAGACGGCGCTGAACACGTTGGCGGCGACCATGACGTGGTGGCGCGGCAGGCGGTCGGCGAGGGCGCCGCCGACCACCAGCAGCAGGACGGTCGGCAGCAACCGCGCGGCGGTGACGTAGCCGACATCGCCGGTGGAGCCCCCGCTGTCCAGGATGGCGAAGGCGATGGCGATCGGGGCGCCGGCGTTGCCGAGGCCGCTGACCACGGTGGCGGCCGTCTGGATCCGGAAGTTGCGGCTCGCCCAGGCGAGGCGGGTGGTGGGCGGAGGGGGTGGTTGGCTCTGCACCTCGTGACTATGCCGGGGCGGACCGTCCGTGTCCATCCGATATTCCGGGCCGCCGGGGCACGGCCGCGGGCGTCAGCCGAGGTGGCCCCAGAGGAAGGTCAGGGTGCGCCGCCAGGCGATCTCCGCCTGCAGCGGGTCGTAGCTGCCGAGCAGGTTCTCCTCGTTCATGAAGGCGTGACCGGCCGGGTAGAAGTGGATCTCCGGACGGACGTCGGTGGCCTCGCCGATCCGGATCGCGGCCTCGTCCACGGCGGCCATCGGGATCGAGCGGTCGTGCTCGCCGAAGTGGCCGAGCACATGGGCGGTCAGGCCCCGGTACTCGAAGTCCGGGTCGGGCGGCAGGCCGTAGAAGGGGACCGCCGCGGCCACCCGGTCACCCTCGGCGGCGGCCAGCAGCAGGGCGAAGCCGCCGCCCATGCAGAAGCCGACCACGCCGACGGCGTCGCCGACCACGCCCTCCAGGCCGAGCAGCAGGTCGACCGCGCCGCGCAGGTCACGCACCGCCCGCTCGACCGGCAGCGCGCGCTTGAGCCGGGCCGCCTCGGCGCTGTCGTGGGTGGTCGCGCCGCCGAAGAGGTCCGGCGCGAGGACGGTGAAGCCCTCGGCGGCGAACCGGTCGGCCACGCCGGCCAGGTACGGGGTGAGGCCCCACCACTCCTGGACCACCACCAGGCCGGGACCGACGCCCTGCGGCGGGCGGGCCAGGTAGCCGTGGGCCTCGCGGCCGTCGCTCGGGAAGGTCACGTTCTGCCGGGAGCCGCCCTGGTCAGGCATGGCTTCCTCTCGGGGGACGGGCCGCCGGGCGCGGCGGCGGGTCGGGGGCCGGTGGTGCGGGGGGCCGGTGGTGCGGAGGCCGGTGGTACGGGGAGGGCCGGTGGTGCGCGGCCGGGGCGGGCTCAGCCCATCTCCTCCAGGGCCCGGCCCTTGGTCTCCTTGATGCAGAAGGCCACGAAGGGGATGGAGAGCAGTGCGAAGACCGCGTAGATGACGTACGTCGCCGACAGGTTCCAGTCGGCGAGGTCGGGGAAGCTGACGGTGATCGCCCAGTTGGCGATCCACTGGGCGGAGGCGGCGACGGACAGGGCGAGCGCGCGGATCCGGTTGGGGAACATCTCGCCGAGCAGCACCCAGACCACCACGCCCCAGGAGAAGGCGAAGCAGAACACGAAGACGTGCGCGGCGACCAGCGCGACCACCGCGTGGGTGTTGTCCAGGGTCGCGGTGTCGCCGGTGCCCTCCCGGTAGGAGAACGCCCAGGCGGCGGTGCCCAGCGCGGCGGCCATGCCGATCGAGCCGGCCAGTGCGAGCGGCTTGCGGCCGATCCGGTCGACCAGGGCCATCGCGACCACCGTGCCGATCACGTTGATGATCGAGGTGGAGAGGCTGATCAGCAGCGAGTTGGACTCGTTGATGCCGACCGACTGCCACAGGAAGGAGGAGTAGTAGAAGATCACGTTGATGCCGACGAACTGCTGGAACACCGAGGCGCCGATGCCGACCCAGACGATCGGCAGCAGACCGAGCCGGCCGTCCAGCAGGTCCTTGAGCCGCGGCTTGCGGGCGGACTCCAGCACCGCGCGGATCTCGGCCACCCGGGCGTCGAGGTCGACGTCCTGGCCCTCGACCTCCAGCAGCACCCGGCGGGCCTGCTCCTCCCGGTGGTCGGCGATCAGGTAGCGCGGCGACTCCGGGATCGCCAGCGCCATCAGCCCGTAGACGAGCGCCGGGATCGCCTCCACCCCGAGCATCCACTGCCAGGCCTGGATGCCGCCGAGGTGGCCGGTGGACTCGCCGCCGGCGGCCTGGTTGAGCGCGTAGTTGGCGAGCTGGGAGACGGTGATGCCGAGCACGATCGCCATCTGCTGGAACGAGGCCAGCCGGCCCCGGTAGGCGGTCGGGGCGACCTCGGCGATGTAGGTCGGGGCGATCACCGAGGCGATGCCGATCGCCACGCCGCCGACCACCCGCCAGGTGGCCAGCACCTCGATGTTCGGCGGGAACATCGAGCCGATGCCGCTGGCCGCGAAGAGGAACGCGGCCAGCAGCATGGTGCGCACCCGGCCGAGGTGGTCGGCGAGGCGCCCGGCCGCCACCGCGCCGGCGGCCGAGCCGAGCAGTGCGACGGCCACCACGAACGCGGTCGTGCCGTGGCCCACCTGGAAGTGCTTCTGGATGCCGGTGACCGCGCCGTTGATCACCGCGCTGTCGTAGCCGAACAGGAAGCCGCCCATCGCGGCGGCGGCGGAGATGAACACGACGTGCCCGAGATGCGCCTCGCCGGAAGCCGGATGGGTGTGGGTCCTGGACACGCGCGCTCCCCGGGGTCGACGGTCCCGTCCGCACGGCCGAGCGGGCAGGGTTCGTCTCACATTCGATCAGCGCCGGGGGGCGCGCGTCGCGGCGGCTGAGCCGAACGGGTGACGGGGCGTCAGCTGGAGGAGCGGTTCCCCGGCGCGGGGGGTGCGGTGCGCGCCGTACGGCGCGCGTTGCGGCGCAGCAGCTGGGCGCGGGCGCCGGCGTCCAGCGGGCGGGCGCGCTCGGCGAGCCGCTCGGCCAGGGCGTACTGCTCGGCGGCCGGCTTCTTGTCGTCGTACTTGAACTTGGCGCGCACCTCGTGGACCGTCAGCCGCAGCCCGGTCAGGCCCGGGAGCAGCCGGCCGAGCTCGCCCTCGCCCGGGGCCACCCGGAACCCGGGGCTCTCCGGCTGGAAGTGGGCCAGCTGGCGGTTGAGGATCTCGGCCTTGCCGGCCGCGTCCTCGACGAGCGCGGCGGTGGCGTGGAACTGCACGGAGGCGTAGAGGCTGGTCGGGGTGCCGGGAGCGGCGCGCCAGTGGCCGGGGGCGTAGGCGTAGTCGTCGGTGACCGCGAGGGTGACCTCCGGGTCCGCCCGGACGGCGGACAGCAGCGGGTTGGGGGCGGCCAGGTGGACCAGGATCTCGCCGCGGTCGGCGTCCAGCAGGAAGTGGGTGGGGACGAGCACGGGGCCGCGGCCCGGCCCGCCGTTGGCGGCGAGCAGGCCGAAGTCGCGGCCCTCGGCGAGCCAGGCGCGCCACTCGTCGTCGTCGCCGCGGTCCCAGGGGCGGATCAGCATCGGGGCCTCCGGTCAGGCGTCGGGCGCGCCGGTGAGCGCGGCGAGGTTGGCGGGCAGCGGGACGGCGGTGGAGGCGTCCGGCACGGGCGCGCCGTAGCCGGTGGTGACCGGGACGACGCCGGCCCAGTGCGGCAGGGCGAGGTCCTCGGGGTCGTCCTGGGCGAGGTCCGCCCTGCTCTTGGCGGAGACCTCGTCGAGGTCCAGGCGGATCACCGCGGTGGCGGCCACTTCCTTGGCGTTGGCCGGGCGCACCTCGGCGGAGCGGCCCGGGACCACCTGGTCGACCAGGGCGTCCAGCGCGACCGTCAGCTCCTCGGGGTCGGTGACCTGGTGCGCGGTGCCGTGGGCCACCACCGAGCGGAAGTTGACCGAGTGGTTGAACGCCGACTTGGTCAGCACCAGGGCGTCGACCAGGGTGACGGTGACGCAGACCGGCAGGCCCTGCGCGCCCTTGGCCCCGCGCAGCGGCCGGCTGCCGGTGGAGCCGTGCAGGTAGAGGCGGTCGCCGACCCGGGCGTGGATGGTGGGCAGCACCACCGGCGCCCCGTCGGCCACGAAGCCGAGGTGGCAGAGGTAGGTGGCGTCCAGGACCGCGTGGATCGCCTCACGCTCCCAGCTGGCGCGGTCCTTGTAGCGGGTGGGCGTGGTGCGCGGGGTTCGCGGGTAGGACGTGTCACCGTTCGGCGTGGTCGACATGACAACCTCTATGTACTAGTGCATAATTCATTTTGTGCTAGGAGAGTATCGGATCACCGGACGGCGTGCCAGCGATATCGCGGCCGAGGTCGAGCGGGGCGTCAGCACCGGCCACCTCGCCCCCGGGACACCACTGCCGCCGCTGCGCGACCTCGCCGCCGAGCTCGGCGTCAACCCCAACACGGTGGCCGCCGCCTACCGGCTGCTGCGCGACCGCGGTGTGATCGAGACCGCCGGCCGCAAGGGCAGCCGGATCCGCCCGCGCCCCGCCCACACCCCGCGCGACCAGCTCCGCCTGCCCGTCCCGGCGCACGCCCGCGACCTCTCCGACGGCAACCCCGACCCGGCGCTGCTGCCCGACCTCACCGCCGCCCTCGCGTCCGCCGCCGAGGCCGCCCGCCGCGCCCCGGTCCGCTACGGCGACCCGGCCGCCGAGCCGGAGCTGCTCGCCCTGGCCGGCGCGGCCTTCGCCGCCGACGGCCTGCCGTCCGGGCCGCTCGCCGTCGCCTCCGGCGCGCTGGACACCATCGAGCGGATCCTCGTCACCCGGCTGCGCCCCGGTGACGCCGTCGCCGTCGAGGACCCGGGCTGGGGCAGCCTGCTCGACCTGCTGGCGGCGCTCGGCCTGCGCACCCTGCCGGTGAGGCTCGACGACGCGGGCCCGCTGCCCGGCCCGCTCACCGAGGCGCTGGAGGCCGGCGCGCGGGCGGTGGTCGTCACCAGCCGGGCGCAGAACCCGACCGGCGCCGCCCTCACCGCCGGGCGGGCCGCCGAACTGCGCGCGGTGCTGGCCGGCCGTCCGGACGTGCTGCTGATCGAGGACGACCACGGCCAGGGCATCGTCGACCAGCCCTACCACCCACTGGCCGGCGCGGGGTCGGCGCACTGGGCCGTGGTGCGCTCGGCGGCCAAGGCGTACGGGCCGGACCTGCGGCTCTCGGTCGCGGTCGGGGACGCGGACACCGTCGGACGGGTGCTCGGACGCCAGCGGCTGGGGACCGGATGGGTCAGCCATCTGCTCCAGCACACGGTGGCCGAGCTGTGGCGCGCCGACGCGGCGCCGGTCGCCCGGGTGGCCGCCGCCTACCGGGCGCGCCGGGAGGCGCTGATCGGCGCGCTCGCCGAGCGGGGGATCGCGGCGCACGGGGCGAGCGGGCTGAACGTCTGGGTGCCGGTGCCGGACGAGGCCGTCGCGCTCGCCGCGCTGGTCCAGCGCGGCTGGGTCGCGGCGCCCGGCGCGCGCTTCCGGCTGCAGTCGCCGCCCGGGCTGCGGATCACCGTCGCGCGGCTCGACCCGGTGGACGCCCGGCGGCTGGCCGACGACCTGGCGGCGGTGCTGGGCGGGGCGGCCGGGACCGCCGGGCCCGGCGCGGACGGCACGGTGTCGCGGCCGGTCTGACCGGGGCGCCGACGGCCGGCCGCCCTCCCGGCGTGGTCACGTCGGGAGGGCGGCCGGCCGGGGCGGGTCAGCCCTTGGCGAGCAGCGCCTGGGCGTGCTCCCTGACCTGGTCCTTCGACAGGTAGGCGTCGGTGTACTCGAAGTCGCGCAGCCGGGCGGGCTGGCGGGCGAGGAAGCCGGTCCGCACGAAGTCGTCCCCGGCGGTCGCGTTGAGCATCCAGCCGGCGCCGACCCGGAACTTCGCCACATTGGTGCGCATCGCCATCAGGTGGTAGCCGCGCGCCACCAGCTGGGCCGGCACGCCGCGCAGCTCCACCCCGACCGGCTTGGAGACGGCGTCCTTGCCACCGAGGTCCACGACCAGGCCCAGGTCCTTGTGGTAGTACGGCTCCAGCGGCTGGTTGCGCAGCGCCGCGATCACGTTGTTGGCCACCGCCCGGCCCTGGCGGGCCGAGTGCTGGGCGGTCGGCGGGCAGACCGCGCCGTCGCCCTTGGCGAGGTCCGGCACGGCGGCCGCGTCGCCGAGCGCGAAGACGCCCTCGTACTGCGGCACCCGCATCTCCGCCGTCACCGCGATCCGCCCGCGCACCGTCTCGGCGTCCAGGGTGGCGATCAGCGGGCTGGCCGCGACGCCGGCCGTCCAGATCAGCGTCCGGCAGGGCAGCACCCGGCCGTCGGTGAACTTGACCGACTCGGCGCCGACCTCGGCCACCGAGACGCCCAGCGACACCTCGATGCCGCGCTCGCGCAGCACCTCCAGGGCGGCGGTGCCGAGGGTGTCGCCCAGTTCGGGCATCAGCTTCGGCGCGATGTCGATCAGGTGCCACTTGACCTGCCGGGCGTCCAGCCGCGGGTAGCGGTGGGTGGCCGCCGTGGTGAGCCGCTGCAGGCAGGCGGCCGTCTCGGTGCCGGCGTAGCCGCCGCCGACCACCACGAACTGCAGCCGGGACTCGCGCTCCTTCTGGTCCGGGGTGGCCGAGGCGAGGTCCAGCTGGGCGATCACGTGGTCACGGACGTAGGCCGCCTCGGCGAGCGTCTTCATGCCGCGCGCGTAGTCGGTCAGTCCGGGGATGTCGAAGGTGCGGGTGACGCTGCCGGGGGCCAGCACCAGGTAGTCGTACCGCTGCGCCACCACCTCGTCGGTGATCTTGCGGACCACGCAGACCTTGGAGGCCGGGTCCACGCCGATCGCGCCGCCGGGGACGATGTGGGTGCGCCGCAGCGAGCGGCGCAGCGAGACGGCCACCGACTGGGGGGTGAGCACACCGGCCGCCACGTGCGGCAGCAGCGGCAGATAGAGCTGGTAGCTGAACGGGGTGACCAGGGAGATCTCCGCCTCCGCGGGGGAGAGCTTGCGTTCCAGCCGGCGCGCGCACTCCAGTCCGGCGAAGCCGCCGCCCACGATCAGGATCCGGGCTCGTTCCATCGTGCGTCCCTCACAGTGCAGGTCGGTACCGCACGGCGCGGCACAGTGCTGCCGGCCGTGGTGGTCGGGTGCCCCGATTACTGTCCGCCACACTCGCACGGAGCAGCCGGGGCTGCCACCGGGAGGACCCGGGCGGGCGAGCGCGCCGGGGGACACCCGCCCCGTGCATATGCCCGCTAGGCTGTCCGCCGTGCTCCCCGAGGTGACGGCGGTCCGTTATGTGACGCCACTGCGAGAAGGCGGCTCGATGCCGGGCCTGGTCGAGGCCGATGACCGGCGGCTCTACGCCCTGAAGTGGGTCGGTGCCGCCCAGGGCCGCAAGGCGCTGGTCGCCGAGGTGCTGGCCGGTGAACTCGGCCGTCGGCTCGGCCTGCCGGTGCCGGAGCTGGTGACCGTCGACCTGGACCCGGTGCTGGCCCGCAGCGAGCCGGACCCGCAGATCCAGGACCAGATGCGGGCCAGCGGCGGGACCAACCTGGGCATGGCCTTCGTCAGCGGCGCGCTCAACTTCGACCCGCTCTGCTTCGACGTGGACGCCGGGCTGGCCGGGCAGGTGCTCTGGTTCGACGCGCTGATCGGCAACGTCGACCGCTCCTGGCGCAACCCCAACCTGCTGGTCGCCACCGGCGGCCTGCGGCTGATCGACCACGGCGCGAGCCTGATCTTCCACCACCACTGGGCGGGCGCCGCGGGCTGGATCCGCCGCCCGTACGACGCCTCCGACCACGCGCTGCTGGGCGCGGAGCCGGACCTGCTCGCGGCCGACAAGGCGCTCGCCCCGCTGGCCGAGGCGGCGATCGAGGAGGCGGTGGCGCAGATCCCGGACGTCTGGCTGGCGGACGAGCCCGGGTTCGACTCGCCCGAGGCGGTGCGCGCGGCGTACCGGGCCCAGCTGACCGCGCGACTGGCCGGTCCGCGCGACTGGCTTCCGGAGGTGTCCGCATGACCGACTTCCGTCTGTCCGACCCGTTCGGCCACGGTCTGTCCGAGTCGCGGCTCGCCGACCCGGCGGCGGCCGAGCCGGCGCCGCCGGTCCGGGCCGAGCTGCACGACTACGAGTACGCGGTGATCCGGGCGGTGCCCCGGGTGGAGCGCGGCGAGTGCGTCAACGTGGGCGTGCTGCTGTACTGCCGGCAGAGCTCCCACCTGGCCGCGCGGACCCACCTCGACCAGGCGCGGCTGCTGGCGCTGGACCCGGTCGCCGACGTGTCCGCGGTGCGGCGGGCGCTGCAGGGGATCGAGGCGGTCTGCGCGGGCGGGCCGCAGGCCGGCCCGGCCGCGGCGGACAGCCCGGGGCAGCGGTTCCGCTGGCTCACCGCCCCGCGCAGCGCGGTGGTGCAGCCGGGGCCGGTGCACACCGGACTGACCGCCGATCCGGAGACGGAGCTGCGGCGGCTGTTCGACCAGCTGGTGCTCTGAGCGCGGCGGCCTCCCGGGTCCGGCGGTTTGGCCGCCGGACCTTTGCCGTGCTCAAATCTTGAGTTACTGAAGCAGTCGGTCGTAGGCTGACCTCATGGGTTCGACGACGACCACGACCGTACCGACCAACGCCGAGCTGATGGAGGCGCTGGCCGCCGTCGGCGGTGCGTACTTCCAGGACTTCGCGGCCGCCGCGGCCCGGCACGGTCTCTCCTCCTCGCAGGCCAAGGCGCTCGGCGCCGTCCAGGAGCCGGTGCCGATGCGCGCGCTGGCCGGGCGGCTCGGCTGTGACGCCTCCAACGTGACCGGCATCGTCGACCGGCTGGAGGCGCTGGGCCTGGCCCGCCGCGAGGCCTCGGCGGGCGACCGACGGGTCAAGATCGTGGTCATCAGCGAGCAGGGCCGGGAGATCCTGGCGCGGATCCGCGGCGAGATGGGCCGCACCCACCAGGCCTTCGAGAGCCTCAGCGGCGAGCAGCGTGCGGCGCTGCACTCGATCTGCCTGCACGTCCTCCCGGTGCTCAGCGGGCGTCAGTAGGCCCGGCGAGACCCGGGGCACCGTCCGTTCCCGCGAGGGCGGCCGGCAGCGGGGTGTGGTGGAGCAGGGTGAGGCGCCGGGTCGCGCGGGTGAGGGCGACGTAGAGGTCCGCCGCGCCCTGGGCGAGCAGGCCGGCCGGGTCGACCAGGACGACCGCGTCGTACTCCAGCCCCTTGGCCTCCCGGACGGTCAGCGCCCCCAGGGCGGTGGCGACGGCGTCCGGGGCGATCACCCCGAGGGTGCCGGGGCCGGCGGGCAGTGCGGCCAGGGCCGCGGCGTAGTCGCCGTCCGGGACGGGGACCGGGCGCGGGCGCTCGGGGGTCCGCCGGACGGCCTCGGGCGGTTCCTGGCCGGGGGCGTGGGCGCGCAGCACCGCCGCCGCCGGTGCCATGATCGCGGCCGGTGTCCGGTAGTTGACGGTGAGCCGCTCCTCGCGCCAGCGGCCCGGCAGTTCGCGGTCCAGCATCTCGGCCCAGGACGAGCGGGCCCCGGCCGGCGAACCGGTCTGGGCGAGGTCGCCGACGATGGTCAGCGAGCGGGTCGGCACCCGGCGCAGCACGGCGCGCCAGGCCATCGCGGACAGTTCCTGCGCCTCGTCGACCACCACGTGCCCGTACGCCCACTCGCGGTCGGCGGCGGCGCGCTCGGCGGTGGTGAGGTCCGGGCCGGTGTCGCGGAAGCGCTCGGCGAGCAGCCCGGCGTCCAGGGTGGCGTCCTCCCGCTGGCCGGTGACGGTGAGCACGCCCTCGGCGTAGGCCAGCTCCTCGTCCAGTGCCCGTGCGGCGGCGCGGGAGCGGGCCCGGGTCGCGGCGCCGTCCTGGCCGAGGAGTTCGGCCGCCTCGTCGAGCAGCGGGACGTCCCCGGTGGTCCACGGCGCGCCGGCCGGGCGTTGCACCGCGGCGCGCTGTGCGGGGGAGAGGCCGGGGGCCGCGGCGGCCAGCAGGGCGGGGTCGGAGAACAGCCGGTCGACGAGCCGATGCGGTGTCAGAACCGGCCACAGGGAGTCGAGTTCGGCGCGGATCCCGGGCTGCTCCCAGAGCTCGCGCGGGGCGTGGCGGGCCTCCTCGTCGTCGTACGGGCGGCCGAGGGAGAGCGCCTGCGCCACCGCGAGGGCGTCCAGCAGGGTGCGCAGGAAGAAGCCGCGGGCCCGGTTGTGCGGCACCCGCAGTCCGCGCGCGGCCGTCCTGGCCTCGGCGCAGACCCGGTGGGGCAGCCGCAGGTGCTCGCCGAGCAGCAGGTCGCCCGCGGGCAGCCGCTGGTGGGCCTCGACGGCGCGCCGCACCACGTCCGCCATCCACGGCCCGCCCTTGACCACCGCGGCGGCCGGCCCGTCCTCGACGGTGGCCCGGACGCCGGGGAACAGCTCGCCGACGGTGCACAGCACCACCTCGGTCTCGCCGAGCGCGGGCAGCACCTGGTCGATGTAGCGCAGGAACGCCGGGTTGGGGCCGAGCACCAGGACGCCGCGCCGCTCCAGTACCGCGCGGTGGGTGTAGAGCAGATAGGCGGCGCGGTGCAGGGCGGTGACCGTCTTCCCGGTGCCGGGGCCGCCCTGGACGACCAGGGCACCGGGCAGCGGGGCGCGGATCACCCGGTCCTGCTCGGCCTGGATGGTGGCGACCACGGTGGCCATCCGGCCGGTGCGCTCGCGGTCGAGGGCGGCCAGCAGCGCCGCCTCGCCGACCAGGCCGCGCCGGCCGTCCTCGTCCAGGCCGGCCAGGTCGAGCGCCTCGTCGTCCAGTCCGGTCAGGGTGCGGCCGCTGGTGTACAGGTGGCGGCGGCGGACCAGATCGCCCGGGTCGGCCGGGGTGGCGGTGTAGAACGGGCGGGCGGCGGGGGCGCGCCAGTCGACCAGCACGGGCTCGTAGGTCTCGTCCAGCTCGTCGGTGAGGCCGATCCGGCCGATGTGGCGGACGGTGCCGTCGCGGTGGTCCAGGCGGCCGAAGCACAGGCCGTGCTCGACGGCCTCCAGCCGGGCGGCCCGGCCGGCGGCCCCGGCGGCACGCAGCTCGCGCTCCAGCCGGGCCTGGTGGGTGCCGCCCGGGCCGGCGTCGCGGCCGGCCGCCGCGAGGGCCCGGCGGGCGCGCTCGCGGGCGGCGTCCAGATGGGCGTAGAGGCCGGTCAGTCGGGCCTGTTCGGTGCGCAGCGCCTCGGCGAGGAGGGCGTCCGTTCCGGCCGGACGAGGGGGAACCGCTGGAGATCCGTTCATGGGTGTGGTATCCTTGCGGTGAGGAGTTCATGAGGCTCTATTTGACGGTGGCTCAAGTGCCCCAGCCTACCCGAGCCCGGGCCGTTCCGGCTGACCTCGGCTGTTAGGCTTGCGAAGCGTGAGCGCGAAGCCCCAGATCCCCAATGTCCTGGCCTCCCGGTACGCCTCGGCGACCCTGGCCCAGCTGTGGTCCCCCGAGCACAAGGTGGTGCTTGAGCGCCACCTCTGGCTCGCCGTCCTGAAGGCCCAGCAGGACCTCGGTGTCGAGGTGCCCGCCACCGCCGTCGCCGACTACGAGCGGGTGATCGACCAGGTCGACCTCGCCTCCATCGCCGCCCGCGAGCGGGTCACCCGGCACGACGTCAAGGCCCGGATCGAGGAGTTCAGCGACCTCGCCGGCCACGAGCAGATCCACAAGGGGATGACCTCCCGGGACCTGACCGAGAACGTCGAGCAGCTGCAGATCCGGCAGTCGCTGGAGCACGTGCGCGACCGCACCGTCGCCGTGCTGGTCCGGCTGGGCCGGATCTCCGCCGAGCACGCCGAGCTGGTCATGGCCGGCCGCTCGCACAACGTGGCCGCGCAGGCCACCACCCTGGGCAAGCGCTTCGCGTCGATCGCGGACGAGCTGCTGGTCGCCTTCCGCCGTCTGGAGGAGCTGATCGCCCGCTACCCGCTGCGCGGGATCAAGGGCCCGGTGGGCACCGCCCAGGACATGCTCGACCTGCTCGGCGGCGACACCGACAAGCTCGCCGAGCTGGAGCGCCGGGTCGCCGCGCACCTCGGCTTCGACAACGTGCTCACCAGCGTGGGCCAGGTCTACCCGCGCTCGCTGGACTTCGAGGTGCTGACCGCCCTCGTCCAGCTGGCCGCCGCGCCGTCCAGCCTGGCCAAGACCATCCGCCTGATGGCCGGCCACGAGCTGGTGACCGAGGGCTTCAAGGAGGGCCAGGTCGGCTCCTCGGCGATGCCGCACAAGATGAACACCCGCTCCTGCGAGCGTGTCAACGGCCTGGCCGTGATCCTGCGCGGCTACGCGTCGATGACCGGCGAGCTGGCCGGCGACCAGTGGAACGAGGGTGACGTCTCCTGCTCGGTGGTCCGCCGGGTCGCGCTGCCGGACGCCTTCTTCGCCTTCGACGGCCTGCTGGAGACCTTCCTGACCGTCCTCGACGAGTTCGGCGCCTTCCCGGCCGTGATCGAGGCCGAGCTGGACCGCTACCTGCCGTTCCTGGCCACCACCAAGGTGCTGATGGGCGCGGTGCGCGCGGGCGTCGGCCGGGAGACCGGGCACGAGGTCATCAAGGAGCACGCCGTCGCTTCGGCGCTCGCGATGCGGGCCGGCGCCCGGGAGAACGAGCTGCTGGACCGGCTGGCGAACGACGAGCGGATCCCGCTGGACCGGGCCGCGCTGGACGCGCTGCTGGCCGACCGGCTGTCCTTCACCGGTGCGGCCGGCGCGCAGGTCGCCGAGGTCGTCCGCCGGATCGAGGCCGTCGCGGCCGCGTACCCGGAGGCCGCCAAGTACGCGCCGGGCGACATCCTCTGACGGATCGTCTGCGCTCTTCTCAGGGTCCCGTCGCCGAGGAGGCGGCGGGGCCCTCGCCGCGCTCGGCCGGGACGGCGGCCGGGTGCCCCGGGTCGAGCGGCGGGCCGTTGGTGGGGCAGGTGTAGCGGCAGTCCGGTTCGGCCACCGGGCGCTCGTCCGCCGGGGCCAGCACATTGCCGTGGACGGCGAGCAGCGCGGTCAGCCCGCCGGCCACCAGCAGCCCGGCACAGATCAGCATCGCGGTGCGGAAGGCTGAGTCGACGGCGTGCGGCACCCGGTAGGCGTCCCCGCTGAGGCCGGCCAGCGCGGGCAGCGCGGCGACCGCCAGCAGGCCGGCCGCCCGGGCGGCGGCGTTGTTGACCCCGCTGGCGATGCCCGCGTGCCGCACGTCCACCGCCGCCAGCACGGTGGCGGTCAGCGGTGCGACCAGCAGCACCATGCCGAAGCCCATCACCGAGACGGCGGGCAGCACGTCCGTCCAGTACGAGGCGCCGGGACCGATCCGCAGCATCAGCAGCACGCCCACCGCGCAGAGCATCGGGCCGACGGTGAGCGGCAGCCGGGGGCCGATCCGCTTGCCCAGCCGGCCGGCCCGGGCGGACAGCACCAGCATGATGACGGTGATCGGCACCAGGGCCAGCCCGGAGACCAGCGGGGAGAAGCCGGAGACGATCTGCAGCTGCACCACGAGCAGGAAGAAGACGCCGCTGAACGCCGCGTAGACGGCGAGGGTGACCAGGTTCACGGCGGTGAACAACCGCGAGGAGAACAGGCCGAGCGGTAGCATCGGCTCCGGGGTGCGGCGCTCGACGGCGATGAAGGCGTATCCGAGCAGCAGGCCCGCCGCCCCGGTGACCCAGACCACGGGGGACAGCCCCTTCCCGGCGGCGGTCAGCGCGTAGGTGACGGCGCCCAGCGCCAGGGCGGCCAGCACCGCGCCGAGCACGTCGAATCGGCCGGTCGCGGACTCGTCCCGGCTCTCCGGCACGTGCCGGGCGGACACCGCCACCACCAGTGCCGCCAGCGGCAGGTTCAGCAGGAAGATCCACCGCCAGCCGGGGCCGTCCACCAGCCAGCCGCCGAGCAGCGGGCCGACCGCCGCCGACACCCCGCCGAACCCCGACCAGAGGCCGACGGCCGCCGAACGGTCGTCCGGGTGGAAGACCGCCTGGAGCATCGCCAGCGAGCCGGGGGTGAGCAGTGCGCCGCCGATTCCCTGCACGGCGCGCGCGATGATCAGCACCTGGATGTTCGGTGCGGCGGCGCAGGCCGCGGAGGCGGCGGCGAACCAGACCACGCCGAGCAGGAAGATCCGGCGCCGTCCGTAGCGGTCGCCCAGTGCGCCGCCGAGCAGGATCAGGCCCGCCAGGGTGAGCAGATAGGCGTTGAGCGTCCATTGCAGGGCGTCGAGTTGGGCGCCGAGATCGGCGCCGATCCGGGGCAGTGCGACGTTCACGACGGTCCCGTCGAGCATCGCCATGCTGGAGCCGAGCACCGTTGCCAGAACTACCCAGCGACCCTGCGCGGTGCCCAACCGCAGGGTGCCGGCCTCGGAGGTGGCCACGGCCCATGGTGCGTCCCGTGGGGCCCACGTGACAAGGGTCACCGGGGGTGTGTCGGGTGGTGGCCGCTCCGTGAGTGATCGCATACGTACTGGTTTTCATATGGGCGCAGGGTTGCGGATCACATGCGCACCGTCAATGGATTGTGTGCGTACTGTGCATGCATTCCGAGCGGAGCGTCACGGCAATGCGGACTTTGGTCCCGGGTCGCGTAGATCGACATTGCTTCACCCGAACGGATGAGTTTTAGTTCAGCGACCGCCCGGCGTCAGCCCGGGTGGCCACCGGGTGGAACGCCTAGTCCTGCCGCTGCCCGGTGGTACGCAACGAACTCTGTACGGCAGGAGCGGGGGACCCACAGGTAAGTCGCCGGACCGGTATTTCCCGCGGTCCGGCTTGGGGTGAAGCCGCCTTTATCGGCGGCCGGGCAACTCCAGCCCGAACCCGACAGCTCACCTCGCAGGCGTCGGAGAGGACCTTTCGCATGCCCGCACAGGCTCGTCGTATCGCCCTGCCCCGCGCCGCTCGCATCGGCATCGCCACCGCCGTCACCGGTGCCGCCTTCGCCCTCCCGCTGGTGACCACCGTCACCGCCCAGGCCCACGAGGTCCCGGCCGCGAAGCCCGCCGCTCCGGCCGCCCAGGCTGCCGCCCCGGCTGCTGAGAGCACCCCGGCCGCCCCGGTCGAGGAGAGCTACAAGGTCGTCGGCGGGGACACCCTGTCGAAGATCGCCGCCGCGAAGCACGTCGACGGTGGCTGGCAGGCGCTGTACGAGCACAACCGCTCGGTCGTCGGCGCCAACCCGAACCTCATCTTCCCGGGCCAGAAGCTCGCGCTCGGCACCAAGGCGGCTCCGGCCACCAAGCCGGCCGTGAAGCACACCGCCCCGGCCGCCAAGTCGGCCGCTCCGGCCGCGAAGCACGCCGCCCCGGCCACCAAGCCGGCTGCTCCGGCCACCAAGCCGGCCGCCCCGGCCACCACCCCGGCCGTCCCGGTCGGCAAGCCCGCCGTCCAGCCGCTCACCGCCCCGGTGGTCGCGACCCCGGTCGTCGCCGCCACTTCCGGCTACACCTCCCCGGTGGCCAACCCGAAGCTCGGCACCGCCTACGGCGTGGCCGGCTCGATGTGGTCCTCCGGTCACCACACCGGTGCCGACTTCGTCGCCTCCACCGGCACCCCGCTGCGCGCCGTCGCCAACGGCACCGTGGTGAAGGCCGGCAACGGCGGCGCCTACGGCAACGAGGTCGAGATCAAGCTCGCCGACGGCAAGTACGCCCAGTACGCGCACCTGTCCTCGATCGGCGTCAAGATCGGCCAGACCGTCACCGTCGGCCAGCAGATCGGCCTCTCCGGTGCCACCGGCAACGTGACCGGCCCGCACCTGCACTTCGAGATCCGCACCGGCTCGGAGTACGGCTCGGACATCGACCCGATCGCCTACCTGCGGGCGCACGGCGTCTCGATCTGACCCCAGGGTCGGATCACACCCGCCACCGCTGGGTGCGGGGCGAAACGACTCTCCCGGAATGGTCATGTCGGGTGACCGCTCGACCGGGTGATCGCCGCACCTCAAGCGGACCGACGGGCGCGGGACACGCCCGTCCGGCCGGCCCGGCTCGCGAGACCTCTCTCGCGGGCCGGGCCGGCCGCCGTTGTGGACCGGCGGGCCTCGTCGGTCGTGGTTCGGCGTCCGGCCCGGGTTCGGCCCGGGTTCGGTCGAACGGGGCGGGCGGTGGTCGAACAGGGCGTCAACCCGGTGCTGGTGACGCCGGTTCACCCTGTGTTGCGGGCCGGTGCGCCGCGCCCCGATGCTGTCGGGTTGGCATCGCCCGACCGGTCCGGCGGGCGGCACGGGCACGGCGGGTGAAGGGGGCCGGATGGCCATCCAGCGCGGGGACGCGGTCGGGAACGCGGTCGGGGACCCGGGGGTGGAGCGGCTGAAGGCCGACTCGGTCGGCCTGGCGGGCGTGGTGTTCATGGCGGTCGCCACGGCCGCGCCGATCACCGCGATGACCGGCAACCTCCCGATCGTCGTCGGCCAGGGCAACGGCGCCGGCGCGCCCGCCGCGTACGTCCTCGCGACCCTGGTGCTCACCGTCTTCTCGGTCGGCTACGTGGCGATGGCCCGTCACATCACCGCCGCCGGGGCGTTCTACGGCTACATCTCGCACGGACTCGGCCGGGTCGTCGGGATGGCCTCGGGGCTGCTGGCGGTGCTCGCGTACATCGTCTTCGAGGCGGCGGTGATCGGCTTCTTCGCGTACGCGCTGCGCGGGCTGGTCGCCGCGCAACTGGGGGTGGAACTGCCCTGGGGCTGGTACGCGGCGCTGGGGCTGCTGGTGATCGCGGTGATGGCCTGGTTCGACCTGCACCTGACCGCCCGGGTGCTCGGGGTGGCGCTGGTGCTGGAGATCGCCGTGCTGGGCGCCGTCGCGCTGGCGGTGCTGTTCACCGGCGGCGGACCGGACGGGATCGTCGGGGAGGCGCTCGATCCGCTGAACGCCTTCCGCGGTGTGCACGGCACGGGGACCGGGGGTGCCGGGCTGGGCCTGTTCTTCGCGTTCTGCTCGTGGGTCGGCTTCGAGTCCACCGCGATGTACGGGGAGGAGTCCCGCGACCCCGGGCGGGTGGTGCCCAGGGCGACGCTGATCTCGGTGGTCGGGGTCGGTCTCCTCTACGTCCTGGTGTCCTGGACGATCGTCTCCGGCAACGGCGTGCGGCACGCGGTGGACGTCGCGGGCGGCCTGGTCCCCGGCAAGGACGGCAACAGCCTGTTCTTCGACCCGCTCGGCGCGCACCTCGGCGGCTGGGCGGTCACGGTCTTCCGGTGGCTGGTGGTGAGCGGCTCCTTCGCCTGCGCGATGGCCTTCCACCAGTGCGCGGCCCGGTACCTGTACGCGATCGGGCGCGAGGGGTTCATCCACCGGGCGCTCGGGCGCACCCACCCCCGGCACGGCTCGCCGCACGTCGCCTCGCTGGTCCAGTCGGTGATCGCGGCGGCGTTGGTGGCCGGGTTCCTGGTGGCCGGGATGGACCCGTACGCGCATCTGTACACCCTGCTGGCGCTGCTCGGGACGATGGCGATCCTGATCGTGCAGACGCTCTGCTCGTTCGCGGTGGTCGGCTACTTCCACGTGCTGGGCCGTCATCCGGGGACCGGGCACTGGTTCCGGACGCTGGTGGCGCCGCTGGTCGGCGGGGTGGCGATGGCGGGGGTGGTGGTCCTGCTGGTGGTCAACCGGGACGCCGCCGCCGGTGCGGCCGCCGGCACGCTGCTGTTCCGGCTGATCCCGTTCCTGGTGATCGGCACCTTCCTGGGCGGGATCGGGCTGGCGCTGTGGATGCGCGCCCGCCGTCCCGACCGGTACGCCCGGATGGGGCGGATCGTCCTGGCGGACGCGGCGGAGCGCTCCGACGACGCGGCACCGGTGGTGATGTGACGATGCGTCAGTGGATGCCGGCTCGGACGTCGGTGCCTCAGCGGCGGCGGATGGGGAGCACCTGTTCGGCGGCGGTCACCAGTTGGTGCACCCGGTGGCCGAACTCGTCGGCGTCGCGGGCGGGTTCGGGGAAGACCAGGCGGACGTCGCGGTGACCGTGCGGGTGGTCCAGGCGCAGCACCAGGCCGTACCGGTCGAGCGCGAGCGGGCGGACGGCGGGCCCTGCGGCGAGCAGTGCCGGGTCGACCAGCCGGGCGAGCAGGTCGAGGGCGTCCCGGTGGCCGTCGGCCAGGTGGGTGAGCAGGCCGGCCTCGAAGCGGGCGAGCGGGTCGGGGGTGGCGGCCGCGAGGTCGGCGCCGGTGATCGCGGTGGTGCCGTACGGGGTGGAGAGCACCGCGTGGGCGACGTCCAGGCGGAGGTGGACGCTGAGGCCGTCGTCGGCGAGGTGGGCGAGGTGGAGCCGGCCGGCCAGGGTGAGGCGGCCGCGGACCCGGTCGCGGACGGCCACCGGGGCGATGTCGGTGAGGTCGAGCACGACGGCGAGGCCGTCCTGTTCGCGGGCGGCGGCGACGGTGAGCGGGGCGTCGAGCGGGGCGCGCAGCCGCAGCCGGGAGCCGTGCACCGAGACGGGGGTGGTGAGTTCGTGGTGCTCGCCGTCGGCCCGGAGGACGACCGAGGAGGCGGCGGTGAGCAGGCTGCCGATCCGGTCGGCGGCGCTCGGCTCGGTGACGGTCGCTTCGGCGGTCCCGTCGGACGGGGTGGTCCCGTCGGCCGGGGTGGTCGCGGCGTCGAGGGGGTGCGGGCTCATGGGTTCGGGACCTCCGGCTGACTGCCTGGCTTTTGGTTAGGTGAGCCTAACCTAATGACGTGGGAGATGGCAGGGCAAGGCACCGGGCGGGCGGGAAACGCGAAGGGCCCGGACGCGAGGTCCGGGCCCTTCGGCGGTGACGGCGGGGTCAGCCGACGACCGCCTGGGCGTCGATCTCCACCAGCATCGGCTCCTGCGGCAGCTCGACGAAGATCGTGGTGCGGCACGGCTTCACGCCGCCCGGCTTGACGTTCTCCTCGATGAACGCGGCGTAGACCTCGTTCATCAGCGGGAAGTCGGCGCGCTTGGTGAGGTACACCCGGAACATCACCACGTCCTCGATGGTGGCGCCGCCCGCCTCGACGATGGCCTTGACGTTCTCCAGCGTGCGGCGCGTCTGCGCCTTCACGTCGCCGTGGTACAGGTACTCGCCGGTGGCCGGGTCCTGCGGGCCCTGGCCGGAGACCTGGAGGATCGGGCCCTTGCGGACGCCCTGGGAGAACATCCAGGCCGGGGCGGGGGCGCCGTCGGTGCGGATCTCGGTCTTGTCGCTCATGCGGGTTCGCTTCCTCGGTGGGGTGCGGGCGGGGGTTCGGGGGGAGTCGCGGGTGCGGCGGGTCAGCGGGTCGGCGGGTGCGGCGGGTGCGGCGGGTTCAGGGGTGGTTCGGGGCCTGGCCGCAGTCGGCGGAGATCGCCCGGGTGGTGCTGAGCAGCTGCGGCAGCAGTTCCAGCACCTGCTCGTACGGGAGGACGACGTCCGGCACGGAGATCGAGGCGGCGGCCACCACCCGGCCGCTGGCGTCGCGGATCGGCGCGGCCACGCAGTTGATGAACGCCTCGTGCTCGGCATGGTCCTGCGCCCAGCCCTGGGCGGCGACCTTCTCCAGTTCCGCGAGCAGCGCCTCGGGGGTGGCCAGGGTGCGGGGGGTGTGCGGGACGAAGTCGATCCCGGCCACCACCCGGCGCCGCTCCGGCGCGGGCAGGTCGGCGAGCAGGACCTTGGAGACCGCGGCGCTGTGCAGGGCGGCGCGCAGGCCGATCCGCGAGTACATCCGCACCGGGTGGCGGGAGTCGTACTTGTCGATGTAGACCACCTCGCCGCCTTCGTACGCGGCCAGGTGCACGGTCTGGCCGGTGGCGGCGTTCAGCTCCGCCAGGTGCGGGGCGGCGATCCGGCGCACCCCGCGCTGCTCCAGGGCGAGGCCGGAGAGGGCGAAGAGGCCGGCGCCCAGGTGGTAGCGGTAGCCGGCGTCCCGGTAGACGAATCGTTCCTCTTCGAGGGACTGGAGCAGTCGCAGCACGGTCGTCTTGTGCACGCCGAGCACCTCGGCCAGCTGGTCCAGGGAGCGCTCGCCCTCGCCGAGCTCGGCGAGGATGCGCAGGGCGCGGGTGACGGTCTGGCTCATGGTGCTCCAAGGGCCGGGGCGGCGGCCGGTCGAGGGTCGGCGGCACCGCCCCCGGGGGCGGTGGTCTCCGTGGTGCGCGCGGGGGCGGTCGGTGCGGACAGGACAGGAGACACGATGCCATCCGCCGACACCCGGGTGGCCGCCCAGTCCTCGGGTGCGGCGTCGAGCAGGGCGGTGACCACCGCGGCGGGCGGCAGTTCGGCCTGGTCGCCGTGGGCGGTCAGCGCGCAGGCGGCGCTCAGGTGGCCCAGCCGCAGCCGGCGGCGCTGGTCGAGGCCGCGGACGGTGCCGGCCAGGTAGCCGGCGGCGAAGGCGTCCCCGGCGCCGGTCGCCTCGACCACCTCGACCGCCAGCGCCGGTTCGCCGACCGCGCTGCCGTCGCGCCCGATCGCGGTGACCAGCCGGGCGGCGTCCTTGACCACCACGGTGGCGGGGGAGGGGAAGCGCCGGCGCAGCTCCTGCGGGTCGCCGGTGCCGAAGGCGGTCTCGGCCTCGTCGGCGCCCAGCAGCAGCAGGTCGGCGGCGTCCAGCAGCGGCGGCAGCACCGAGGGGTCGCGCTCGCGCCAGAGCGCGGGGCGCCAGTTGAGGTCGAAGCTGACCAGCCGGCCGGGGCGGCGGTCGGCGAGCAGGGCGCGGATCAGGGCGAGGCAGTCGTCGGAGAGGGCGGCGGTGATGCCGGACAGGTGCAGCAGCCGGGCGCCGTCCAGCAGCCGGGTGGCGGCCGGGTCGGCCAGCAGAGCGGGGGAGAGGGCGGCGGCGGCCGAGCCGCGCCGGTGGTAGTGCAGCCGGCTGCGGCCAGGACCGAGATCGTGGCGCTGGCCGGTGCTGCCGCCGACCTCCTTGAGGTACAGGCCGGTCGGGCGGTGCGGGTCGACGGCGACCGCGGAGACGTCCACGCCGCGGGCGGTCAGCTCGCCGAGCAGACGGCGGCCGAAACCGTCGTCGCCGACCCGGCTGATCCAGGCGCTCGGCACCCCCAGGGCGGTCAGGGCGCCGGCCACGTTGGACTCGGCGCCGCCGACCGAGAGGCTGAAGGTCTCCACCGACTCCAGGGGGCCGGGCCGGTCCGGGAGGAGGACGGCCATCGACTCGCCCACGCAGACGGCCGGCGGGGTGGGCGCGGCGGAGCCGGGGGCGGACGGGGTGGACTGGGCGACCGTCGGACGGTCGGGCTGTGGGGTGCCCGGGCTCACGGCGGCGTCCTGGCGTGGCATCTGCTGGGCTCCTCGGAGTGCTGCGGCCCGGCCGGGTGGGGGGTGCTGTGGCGAGCCTGCCTGACCCGCCGGTGGCGGGCGGCTGTCGTTGACCTTCGTCCGGCGCCGATGCTAGAACCGTGCTGCCAGCATGTGCAACCCTCATTGCGCATGTTGCAACATGGCAGATGGAGGAAGACGGTGGACCAGACCTTCGCAAGCAGCGGTACCGGCCCCGGCCTCGACACCCGAGCGGTGGCGGCGCTGGCCGAGGAAGTGCTCGACTGGCGGTTCAAAGCGCTGCCACCGGCCGCCGCGGGCCTGACCGTCCGCCAGTACCTGGCCACCGGCCCCACCCTCGCCGACCTCGGTACCCCGCTGCTCACCCTCGACGCGGGCGCGCTCGACCACAATCTGCGCACCATGGCCCGCTGGTGCGCCGACGCCGGTGTGGCACTCGCCCCGCACGGCAAGACCACCATGGCGCCCGCGCTCTGGCAGGACCAGCTGGCCGCCGGCAGCCACGGCATCACCCTCGCCAACCTGCCGCAGCTTCGGGTCGCCCGCGCCTTCGGTGTGCGGCGGGTGCTGCTCGCCAACTCGCTGCTCGACCCGGCGGGCCTGCGCTGGCTGGCCGGTGAGCTGGCCGCCGACCCGGGCTTCGCCTTCGCCTCCTGGGTGGACTCGGTCGACAGCGTCCGGCTGATGGACGGGGCGCTGCGCGCGGCCGACACCGGGCGCCCCGTCGAGGTGCTGGTCGAACTCGGCGGCCCGGGCGGGCGCACCGGCGCGCGCACCGTCGACGCGGCGGTGGAGATCGCCGAGGCCGTCCGCAACGCGCCGACCCTGCGGCTGGCCGGCATCGGCGGCTACGAGGGCGCGCTGGCGCACGACGCGAGCGAGGGCGGCCTCGCCGCCGTCCGCGGCTACCTGCGGTCGCTGGCCGAACTGCACGGGCGGCTCGCCGGCCGGTACGCGGACGGCGCCGCGCCGATCGTGACGGCCGGCGGCAGCGCCTACTTCGACCTGGTGGCCGAGGAGCTGGGTGCGCTGCCGGAGGCCTTCGTGGTGCTGCGCTCGGGCGCGTACGTGGCCCACGACGACGGCTTCTACCGGGGCATCTCGCCGCTCGCCCGCGGCGCCGGCCGCGACGGCGGGGCGCTGCGCTCGGCCCTGCACGGCTGGGCCCGGGTGGTGTCCAGGCCGGAGCCGCAGCTGGCGCTGCTGGACGCGGGCAAGCGCGACCTGCCGTTCGACGAGGGCCTGCCGGAGCCGCAGCGGGTGCGCGGCGGCGCCGAGCTGACCGGCACGGTGGCGCGGATCACCGCGCTCAACGACCAGCACGCCTTCCTGCGCGACGCGGGCGACCTCGCCCCGGTCGGCGCCGTGCTGCGGCTGGGGATCTCGCACCCGTGCACCGCCTTCGACAAGTGGGCGCTGATTCCGCTGCTGGACGACGCCTCCGCGGCCGAGCCGAAGGTCACCGGCCTGGTCAGGACGTTCTTCTGATGAGCGGCGAACCGGCTGACGCCCGGGTGACGGTTCTCGGGGCGGGGGCTCCCGGCGCGACGGTCTTCCGGGGTGCCACGGTCGTCGACGGCACGGGCGCCGGGCGGTACCGGGCGGACGTGCGGATCGCCGACGGGACGATCGTCGAGGTCACCGAGGCAGGCGCCGGCGCCGGCGCCGGAACAGCGGCGGGCGGCGCGGTCCGGGTGGTCGACGCGGACGGGCTGGTACTGGCCCCCGGTTTCATCGACATGCACGCCCACTCCGACCTCGCCCTGCTGCGCGAACCCGAGCACCCGGCCAAGGTCACCCAGGGCGTGACCTGCGAGGTCCTCGGCCAGGACGGCCTGTCCTACGCACCGGTCGACGACCGCACGCTGCCCGCGCTGCGCCGCCAGATCGCCGGCTGGAACGGCGACCCGGACGGCTTCGACTGGGACTGGCGGACCGTCGGCGGCTACCTGGACCGGCTGGACCGGACCGGCCCCGCCGTCAACGCCTGCTACCTGGTGCCGCACGGCTCGCTGCGGATGCTCGCCATGGGCTGGGAGAACCGCGCCCCGAGCGAGGCCGAACTCGACCGGATGCGCGAGCTGTTGGCGCAGGGCCTCGCCGAGGGCGCGGTCGGCATGTCCAGCGGCCTGACCTACACGCCCGGCATGTACGCCGGGACCGAGGAACTGGTCGAGCTCTGCCGGGTCGTCGCCGGCTACGACGGTTTCCACGCCCCGCACCAACGCTCTTACGGCGCGGGTGCGTTGGAGGGGTACGCGGAGATGGTCGAGATCGCCCGACGGTCCGGCTGCCCGCTGCACCTCACCCACGCCACGATGAACTTCGGCGTCAACGAGGGCCGGGCCGGGGAACTGCTGGACCTGGTCGACCGCGCGCTCGGCGACGGCGTGGACCTCACCCTGGACAGCTACCCCTACCTGCCCGGTTCCACCACCCTGGCGGCCCTGCTGCCCGGTTGGGCCACCGAGGGCGGCCCGCAGGCCACCCTGGCCCGGCTCGTCGACCCGGCCGCGCGCGAGCGGATCCGGTACGAGGTGGAGGAGAAGGGCAGCGACGGTTGCCACGGCGTGGTCACCGACTGGGCCACCATCCAGCTCTCCGGCGTCGGCACCCCCGAACTCGCCGACGCCGTCGGCCGGACCGTCGCCCAACTCGCCGACGAGCAGGGACGCAGCGGCACCGAGGTCTTCCTCGACCTGCTGCTCCGCGACCGGTTGGCCACCACCATCCTCCAGCACGTCGGCCACGAGGAGAACGTCCGGGCGATCATGCGCCACCGCGCGCACACCGTCGGCAGCGACGGGCTGCTCGTCGGCGCCCGGCCGCACCCGCGCGCCTGGGGCACCTTCCCGCGCTACCTGTCCCGCTACGTCCGGGAGTTGGGCGTCCTGACGCTGGAGGAGGCGGTCGCCCGGATGACCGGCCGCCCGGCCGCCCGGCTGCGCCTGCACCGGCGCGGGCGGATCGCCGCCGGGTACCACGCCGACCTGGTCCTGTTCGATCCCGACCGGGTCCAGGACGCCGCCACCTTCGAGCAGCCCCGGCGGCCCGCCGTCGGCATCGAGCACGTCTACGTCAACGGCACCGCCGTCGTGGAGCAGGGCCGCACCACCGGTGCGCGCCCCGGCCGGGCGCTGCGCCGGACCGGTCGGGGGGCGGAGGCCGTATGAGGCCCGGCCGTCATGACGTCGAGTGGTCCGTGAATCCGAGTGAATGGATGGAAGCCCTGTGAATCCCGCGAACCCGAGCCCTGCCAGCCCTGCCAGCCCTGCCAGCCCTGCCAGCTCTGTCAGCCCTGTCAGCCCTGTCAGCCCTGCGAGTCCGGTGAGCCCGAGCCCCGCCGGCCCGGGGCCGGGCCACCGGACGGCTCCCGACGCGGCCGTCGTGGCGCGGACGCGGACCGCGCTCGCCGCCGAACCGGTGATCGCGGTCGTCCGTGCTCCCCGGATACCGGACGCCGCCGCGCTCTGCGCCGCACTGGCGGAGGGCGGCATCACCTGGACCGAATTCACCTTCACCACACCGGATGTGACGATCCATCTGGAGAAGGCGGCGCAGGCCGGTCACCGGGTCGGCGTCGGCACGGTGCTCACCGCCGAGCAGGCCAGGAGCGGCCTCGCCGCCGGCGCGACGTTCCTGGTCACCCCCGGTCTGCGCGCCGACGTGGCGCACGCCGCGCACGCGGCCGGGGTCCCCGTGGTGCTCGGCGCGCTCACCGCGACCGAGGTGGCCCAGGCGGTCGACCTCGGCGCCGCCGCCGTGAAGATCTTCCCGGCCCGGGCCTTCGGCCCCGGCTACTTCAAGGACCTGCGCGGGCCGTACCCGGACGTCCCGCTGGTCGCCTCCGGCGGCGTCAACACGGGCAACGCGGCGGAGTTCCTGGCGCACGGCGCGCTGGCGGTCTGCGCCGGGACGGACGTGGTGGCGCCGGAGGTGGTCGCGGCCGGGGACTGGGCCGAGATCACCCGGCGGGCGCGGGCGTTCACGCAGGCCTGCGCGTCCCGATGACGGACCCACCCGGTGGTCGGACCCGGTTTGTGGCGGGCCGGGCCACCGGGCGGGAACGGGGGCGGCGGGGGCGCGGGGGAGTGGAAGGGGCTCGGGAGGGCGCACGGTCGGGCCGGGCGCTGCTTCCGGGAACCGTGCGACGGTCCAGGAGTGGCCGGGCCGGACTGTTGGGGCGGCCGGGATTCGACGAGAATCGGTAGCCCCCCGGCACCCGGCAGGAGGATCCACCCATGACCTCGACCCGCCCCGGCCCCGACTGGCTGACCGACGCCGTGCTCTACCAGATATACCCCCAGACCTTCGCCGACTCCGACGGCGACGGCACCGGCGACTTCGCGGGCATCACCGAACACCTCGACCACCTCGCCTGGCTGGGCGTGGACACGGTCTGGCTGAACCCGTGCTTCGCCTCGCCGTTCCGCGACGCGGGGTACGACGTCGCCGACTACCTCACCCCCGCCCCGCGCTACGGCACCACCGAGGACCTCGCCACCCTCGTCGAGGCGGCGCGCCGCAGGGGCATCCGGGTGCTGCTGGACCTCGTCGCCGGCCACACCTCCGATCAGCACCCCTGGTTCCGCGCGTCGGCGCAGGACCCGTCCGACCACCGCTACATCTGGTCGGAGCGGCCGGTGGACGGCTTCGTCGCCTCCCCGGGTGAGCGGACCGGCTGGTACCGGCCGAACTTCTTCGACTGCCAGCCGGCGCTCAACTTCGGTTACGCGCGCGGCAATCCGGACGAGCCCTGGCGCCAGTCGGTGGACGCCGAGGGCCCGCGCGCCAACCGCGCCGCGCTGCGCGCGATCATGGCCCACTGGCTCGGCCTCGGGGTGTCGGGCTTCCGGGTCGACATGGCGTCCTCGCTGGTCAAGGACGACCCCGGCTTCGTCGAGACCGGCAAGCTCTGGACCGAACTGCGCGACTGGCTCGACCGCGACCACCCGCAGGCCGCCCTGTTCGCCGAGTGGGGCGACCCGGCCGCCGCCGTCACCGCCGGCTTCCACGCCGACTTCCTGCTCCAGTTCGGCGGCACCGACGACGGCCTGCCGCTGCGCTCGCTGTGGAACAACAACGCGGGGACGGTGAAGGAGTACTGGAAGCAGGGCCCGTGCTACTTCGAGGCCGAGGGGCGCGGCACGCCGCAGGTCTTCCTCGACGCCTGGCGCGCGGCGGCCGAACTCACCGAGGGCACCGGGCACATCGCCCTCCCCACCGCCAACCACGACTTCTCCCGGCTGGCGACCGGTCCGCGTTCTGCCGACCAACTGGCCCCGGCCTTCGCCCTGCTGCTCACCTGGCCGACCCTGCCGGCGGTCTACTACGGAGACGAGATCGGCATGCGGTTCGTGCCGGACCTGCCGGACACCGAGGGCAGCGAGCTCACTCCGACGTACAACCGGGCCGGCTCGCGCACCCCCATGCAATGGGCGCCCGGCCCGAACGCGGGCTTCTCCAGCGCGCCCGTCGAGCGGCTCTACCTGCCGGTCGACCCGGACCCGCACCGGCCGGACGTCGCCACCCAGCGGGCCGATCCGACCTCGCTGCTGCACACCGTGCGGCGGCTGATCGCGCTGCGCCGGGCGCACCCGGGGCTGGGCACGAGGGGCGCGGTGGAGGTGCGGCACGCCGGGTACCCGCTGGTCTACACCCGCGCCGGGCGGTACCTGGTGGCGGTCAACCCGCGCCGGGAGCCGGCGGTGGTGCCGGCGGACGTGGCGTTCGGCGGGCACGGCCGGGCTCGGCCGCTGGACGTCCAGGGCGTGCGCGTCGGCGCGGGGGGCGAGTTGCAGGCGGACGGATTCTCGTACGGCGTGTTCGAGCTGGGGTAGCGCCGTGGGGAACGGGGTGGCGCCGTAGGGGGCGCTCGGCGGGGGTGAGGCCTCGATCACCGGGGGCGGACTTCGGTCCGCCCCCGTGGTGGTTGTAGACTGCATCCAGATAGTTGCATTTACCACTCATCATTGCCGTTGCCGGATCGTCGGAGGATGGACCGAAGCCCCATGAGCACACCCCGGACCACCGCCGCAGCGCCCGCTCTGGGGCACTCGCTCAAGCACCTGGCACTCCACCTGCTCACCCCGCTGCTGATGTGTCTCGGGATGGCGCTCGCCTATCAGAGCGCCTTCCACCAGCCGGAGCCGCACCACCTGAAGGTCGCCGTCGTCGGCACCGCGCCGCAGGCCCGCGAGCTGGCCGGAGCCGTGCAGGCGGCGGCGGGCGACGCGCTGGACGTCTCCACGCTCCCGGACCGCGCGACCGCCGAGCAGCGGCTGCTCGGCCGCGACCTGGTCGGCGCGTTCGTGCCGGACGCAGGCCACCCCGAGCTGCTGGTCGCCAAGGCCAACTCGGACACCTCGGCGATGGCGGCCGAGAAGGTGTTCCAGCGCGTCGCCGGGGAGCAGGGCACGCCGCTCACCGTCACCGACCTCACCACCCCGAGCCAGGGCGACCCGACCGGCCAGGGCCTCTTCTTCCTGCTGGTCGCGCTGAGCATCGGCTCCTACGGCAGCGTCGCCGTGATCGGCGCGGCCGGCGCGGCGCTGAGCATGCGGATCCGGGTCCTGGTCGGCCTCGGCGTCTCGCTCGCGGTGAGCCTCGTCGGGATCGTCACCGCCGGGCCGGTCTTCCACGTCGTGGACCACGACCTGGCCGGGGTCTGGGCGCTCAGCTGGTTGTACTCGGCCGGCGTGATCGGCATCGGCATCGGGCTGCACGGCTTCCTCAAGCGGTGGACCACGCTGGCCATGATGGTGCTGTTCGTGATGCTGAACTTCACCAGCTCGGGCGGTGTCTACCGGCCGGACCTGCAGAACGGGTTCTTCGGCGGGCTGCACTCCTTCTGGACGGGCGCCGGCTTCCTGGAGGGCGTGCGCAGCCTGCTGTACTTCGACGGCGGCGCCGGGTTCGGCGGGAACGTGCTGGTGCTGGTGCTCTGGCTGGTGGCGGCGGGTGTGCTGGTGACCGGTGCGGCGCTGTACGAGAAGCGCGGCCGGGCGGCGGGCGAGCCGGGGGGCTCCGGCGTCCTCGGTGCCGGTGCCGGTGCCGGTGCCGGAGCCGGAGCCGAGGCCGAGGCCGAGGCCGCCGCGGCCGAGGACGAGATGGAGGAGTCGGCGGTCGCGGTCTGACCGTTCGGGCGCACCCGCGGTCGTGGGACCGTGGGAGCGTGGGACGCGGCACGGCTTCACCGGGGGCCAAGGGCATCGGCGCCCGGTGGGGATCAGGGGCCCGCGACCGGCTCTGGACAAGCCGGTCGCGGGCCCCGCCGTCGCCGCCCGTCAGGGCACCGGGCGTCGAGGCGCGGCCGACCGGGCGATCCTCGCGACGGCACAGCCCGGCGGCGTCGGGGCCACCGGGCGTCCGTGCTGTGCTGACGAGGGCCGCCGTCCGCCGTCCCGCTGAGGAGTCCCGCCGTGCCCCGACCGTTCCGCCGCTTTGCCGGCCCGGCCCCGGCCGCCCCGCTGTCCGGTGCCCCGGCCGCCGTCCTGGCGCTGGCGCTGCTCGCCGCCACACCGGCCGTGGCCGTGGCGCCGCCACTCTCCGACCCCCGGATCGTCGCCCACTTCGACATCTCCGAACACCTCCAGCCCGAGAACATCGCGGTGGAACCCGACGGCTCGGTGGACCTCACCTTCTCCTTCGCCCGCCAGGTCGGCCGCGTCGACCCGGACGGCCGCCTCACCGTCCTGGCCACCCTGCCCGAGCCCGCGCACCCGGCGACCCCCGTGCTCGGCCACGCCGCCGTCTCCGGACTGGTCCGCGCCCACGACGGCACGCTGTACTTCGGCTACGCCACCGGCACCGCGGACCTCACCGGCATCTGGCGGCTCTGCCCCGGCGGCGCGCCCGAGCGGATCGCCGCACTCCCCGCGAACAGCCTGCCCAACGGCCTCGCCCTGGACGCGCCCGCGGGCGTGCTGTACTCCTCCGACTCGGCGCTCGGCCTGGTCTGGACCGTCCCGCTGGACGGCGGCGCCCCGGCGGTCTGGTCGGACGACGCCCTTCTCAAGCCGGTCAGCGCCTTCGGCGCCAACGGCCTCAAGGTGCACCGCGGCGCCGTGTGGGTCGGCAACACCGACACCGGCTCCCTGCTGCGCATCCCGGTCCGCCCGGACGGCACGGCCGGTCCGGCGGAGGTCCGCGCCGACGGCCTCGCCGGGCTCGACGACTTCGCCTTCGTCGGCCCCGGTGACGACCTGCTCGCGGCGCTCAACCCCGCCAGTGAGGTCGTGCGCCTCGGCCCGGACGGCTCCCGGCACACCGTCCTCGACGCGGCGGACGGCCTCTCCAACCCCACCGCGGTCGGCATCGGCGGGGACACGGTGTACGTGCCGAGCGCCGCCTACTTCACGATGGCCGACCCGAACCTGCTGGCGGCGACGCTGGAGCGCTGACCCGGGCGGGCCCGGTCAGGACAGACCGGCGGGCCCGGTGCGGCGGGGGCCCGGGGGACGGGTGAAGCAGCAGTCGCCGCAGACGCCCGCCCGCGGGCCGACCCGGTAGTAAAGGCAGCAGCTGGTGCGCCGGAACGCGGCGCCGGCGGGCGTCCCGGTGAACGTGCCGGTTCCGGCCAGCGGCGGACGGGCCAGCAGCTCGGCGACGAGCACGCGGGCCGGGGGGACGTGCGGGGCCTGGGCGTCCAGCACGCGCAGCGCGCCGGCCAGGGCGGAGGCCGCGTTGCCGCGCAGCAGCCCCTCGGAGAGCGGGACCACCGACCGGACGGCCGCCGCCAGGTCCGCCAACTGCCCCTCGACGACGGTCCGCCGGAAGCGGTCGGCGAGCGGGGCCCGGTCGGCCGGGGCGGTCGGTTCCGCCGTGGGCCGGTACGGCAGCCACAGGTCGATCGGCCCCTGCTCGGGGACCCGGACCCATGCCCGCTCCGGTCCCAGGTCGGGTACCTCGCCGAGCAGGACGGCCGCGCCGAGGCCCACCGAGCAGAACCGGGCGGCCAGGCCGAGGTGCAGGACGGAGGCCGCGACCCGTGGCTCGGCGGTGCCCAGCCGCCGGGCCACCTCCCGGACCCGCCGCGCCAACGGCCCGTCCGGGCCCGGGGCGTAGAACTCCCGCAGCGGCCGGAAGCCCGGTGGCGGGGCCTGGGCGGGGCCGGTGGCGGCGTCCAGGGCGAAGTACGGGCCGACGGCGGCGAGCCGGCCGTAGTCGGGCGGCACTTCGCTCATCGGGGTGGTCCTCCGGTTCGGTCTCCGTGCTCGGTGTTCCGTGCTCTCGGCCGGGTTGCGGGCGCTGGTGCCCGTCCGGACGAACGGTACCGCGCGGGTGGCTTCGGGGGCGTCACAGGAGCCGCAGGACGCCCGGGGCACGCTCCTCGAAGACCGTGACCAGCCGGTCGAACACCGTCGGCCCGCGTCCCGCCCGCGCCTCGGCGAGCTCGGCGGCGACGGCCGGGCGGTTGGTGGGGTGGCAGCGCGTCAGCCGGAGCTCCAGCTGACGGGCCGTCTCGGCGTGGTCGAGGTGCTCGCGAGAGGCCCGGTGGTCGCGCCACTCCACCGCGAAGTCGTCGTCGTCCGGCGTGCCGAACCCGCCGCCGAGGCAGTCGGCGAGGGCGTCGAGGTTCCGGCCGAAGTAGCCTCCGGGACCGTTGACGGCCTCGCCGATCACGCGCCAGAAGTCGTCCGTCGTACCGATCCGCGTGCCGTCCAGCACGTACACCTTCGTCATGGCTCCGGAGGATACGGGCCGGGCCCGGAGGGCGGTGGCCGGCCGGACCGTAGGCTCGGGGCCATGCCTGTCGATTCCGGCCCGGTGCCGTCCACACCCGGTGCGTCGTCCGCTGTCGGTGCGCGGTCACGCAGGCCGGTGGGGGTGGTGGCGGCGTGCGCCGTCCTGCTGCCCGTCGTCCTGGCGCACCCGGGGCAGCGCGCGGCCGCGCTGCTCCTGGCATCCCTGGCCGCCCTGGTGGTTCTGACGGCCGTGCTGCCCTGGCCGTGGCGGCGGGTGACGCTCGCGGGGGCGGCGGGCGGTGTGGCGGCACTCTCGCTGCTGCTCGACCTCGCCTACTCGGGCCCGTACCGGCTGTCCGCGTTCTGGCTGCCGTTCGAGTGGACGGCGCTGGTGGTGCTGGCCGGGCGGGTGGCCCGGCGATCCCGCGGCCGGTGGGCGGGTGCGGTCGGCACGCTGACGGTCGTGGCGGCGGTGGCCGTTCCGCTGCGCTGGACCCTGCGGACGCCGGGCGCGGCCTGGTCCGGTTCGCTGGCTGCCGCGCTGCTCTCGCTGCTTCCGCTGACCGTGGTGGTCGGGGTCTGCCTCTACCTGCGGGTGCTGGACGCGCGGCGTGAGCGGGCGGTCTCCCGGGCCCGGCGCGAGCAGCGGCTGGAGGTGGCGCGCGGACTGCACGACTTCGTGGCGCACGAGATCACCGGCATCGTGCTGGAGGCGCAGGCCGGGCAACTGCCGGGCCAGGAACCGGAGGAGACGGCCGCCCTGCTGCGCCGCCTGGAGGAGGCCGGGCTGCGGGCACTGGACTCGATGGACGCGATGGTGGGCGCGCTGCGGGAGCCGCGCGAGGACGGGGGCGGCGTACACGCCGCGGCGGGTGGGGCGGGGGCGACCCGGGTGTACGGGCTGGCGGACCTGCCGGAGCTGGTGGAACGTTTCGGCACGACCGGGCCGACCCGGGCCCGGCTGGAGGCGGCGCCGGAGGCCGTGGGCCTGCTCGCCGGAGAGGCCGAGGCCACCGCGTACGCGGCGGTGCTGGAGGCGCTGACCAATGTGCGGCGGCACGCACCCGGGGCCGGGGAGGCGGTGGTGCGGGTGGAGGTGCGGCCGGGCGGCGGGAATCCGGGGGCCGGAGGGGGCGCGGCGGCCGCGGTCGTGGTGTCGGTGAGCGACGACGGCGGGGGCGGCTCCGGGATCAGGGGCCTGCTCCGGCGGCGTCCGGGCAGCGGCGGTACCGGGCTGGTGGGGCTCGCCGAACGGCTCGCCGCGCACGGCGGCACGCTGGAGGCGGGGCCGCTGCGGCCGGCGGGGTGGCGGACCGGCTGCGAACTGCCCGTCAGGTAGGCCGATCGGCAGGGGTGGCGGGGCAAGTCGGCGGCCGAAGATCTGCCGATCGGCAGATGGCGGCGGCGCGGCGGGAGGGGATGCTCGTAGCCGTGACCGACGCGCCCGTCGAAGGAGAAGCCGCCATGACCGTCGTGCTGCCCGCGGTGTCTGTTGTGCCCGCCGTTCGCGCAGTACCCGCAGTACCCGCAGTACCTGTTGTGCCCGCCGATCCGAACCGGCTCGGCGTGCCCGTCGCCGCGCAGCCTTCCGTCCCGGGCCGTCGTCGGCGCCTCGGGCCCGGTCGGCGGCCGGGGCCGGGTGCGGGCCGGATACCCGCCGCCGGTGCGGCCTTGGCGGTGACCGTCCTGCTGACCGCCGTCGCCGGCTGCGCCAAGGCGGGGGACGCCGATCCCGAGTCGACGGTCTTCACGTTCAGCGGCAGCACCCTGAACGTCGTCTCGCTGCACCACGTCCCGACCGACCTGGTGGCGGCGGACCGTCAGGGCGTCAAGGTGACCCGCTGGTTCAAGGCGGACGGGATCGGCAAGGAGCGGACCAGCTGGACGCTGGAGGAGAACACGCTGACCCTGGAGGCGAGTTGTTCGGGTTTCGCCAACTGCGACGCAAGGTTCCGCGTCGAGGTGCCGTTGAACACGGCCGTGCTGCGCGACGGCAGGAAGACCGACCTCAAGGGGGCCGGGTCCGCCTGAGTCCCGGCCTCCCGGGGTGGTACGCGTCACCGCCGTGTGTCACCGCCGTGCGAGACTGCCGTGCGTGACGAGTCCGAACCCGGAACCCATCCGCACGCTGATCGCCGACGACCAGGAGGCCGTGCGCCGGAGCGTACGGCGGATCCTGGACGCCCAGCCCGACATCACGGTGGTCGGCGAGGCGGCCGACGGGGTCGCCGCGCTCGAACTCGCGGCGGAACTGCGCCCGGACGTCGCGCTGGTGGACATCCGGATGCCCCGGATGGACGGGCTGGAGCTGACCAGGCGGCTGGCCGCTCCGGGGGCGGCAACACCGGTGCGGGTGGTGGTGCTGACCACCTTCGACCTCGACGAGTACGTCTACCCGGCGCTGCGGCACGGGGCCTCCGGGTTCCTGCTGAAGCGCTCCGGTCCGGCGCTGCTGGCCGAGGCGGTCCGCGCGGCGGCGGGCGGCGAGAGCCTGATCAGCCCGTCGGTCACGGTGCGGCTGCTGCGGCACATGTCCGCGCCCCGGCGGGTGGACCGGCGATCCGCCCCGGCGGCGCCGCTGACCGAACGCGAGGTGGAGATCGCCGGCCAGGTCGCGGCCGGGCGGACCAACGCGGACATCGCCGCCGAGCTGTTCATCTCCCCGGGGACGGTGAAGACGCATGTGGCCAGCATCCAGCGCAAGCTCGGGGTGCAGAACCGGGTCGGCATCGCCGTGCACGCCTGGGACATGGGCTACGCGGTGCCGCCCGCGCAGTGAAGCGGCCGACGGCCGGTCGGCGGTCAGTGGTCGGCGGCGGGACGCGCGGAACCTGCGAGGTGGAGGCTGGCCTCCGGACGTGATGTCCTCCGGCCATATGGTTCGATCGTCGACCGAGGTACCAGCGGCAGACCCTGATCCGTCTCGATCTGTCGCCACTGCCTCCTGCGGTCGAACTTCCTCGACGACCCCGCAGGTCCACTACCATGATGCGCCCGGGACGGCGGATGCACCAGGGGTTCCGGGAAGTTTTCTCCTGAATCATCCCAATGTGCCGGAATCGTGCGGAAGGGTCAGCCGCGGAGTGCGTCCTTGCGCAGGAACCGCTTCAGGCGCTGCCACGGCCAGGCGTTGATGACGTCCTCGGCGGTCAGCCAGGCGCGCTGCGCCGTGCCGATCCCGTACCGGGGGTAGGCGAGGTGCGGGGTGGCGTGCGCGTCGCTGTCGATCGTGAACCTCACACCGTGGCGCTTGGCCCGGAGCACGTCCTCGTCGCGCAGGTCGAGGCGCTGCGGCGAGCTGTTGATCTCGATGGCGGTACCGGTCCGGGCGGCGGCCGCGAAGACGGCGTCCAGGTCGACGTCGATCGGCCCGCGCCGGCCGATCCGCCGGGTGGTGAGATGGCCGATGACGTGCACGTGCGGGTTCTCGCAGGCCCGGATCAGCCGGCGGGTCTGGGTGTCGCGGTCCGCGCCGAAGTGCGAGTGGACCGAGGCCACGCAGACGTCGAACCCGGCCAGGAACCCGGCCGGCCAGTCCACGGTGCCGTCCGGTCCGATGTTCAGCTCGGTGCCGTGCAGCAGCCGCATCCGGCGGTGGCGGCCGGCCAGTTCGCGCAGCCGCTCGCGCTGGGCGAGCATCTTCTCGTCGGTCATCCGCTGCATCACCAGGTCGGGGGCGTGGTCGGTGACCGCGAAGTAGGCGTAGCCGCGGGCGGCCGCGGTGTCGATCATCTCCTCCAGGGTGGCCAGGCCGTCGGTGAGGTCGGTGTGGGTGTGCAGGTCGCCGCGCAGGTCCGCCTCGGTCACCAGCTCCGGCAGCTCGCCGCGCAGGGCGGCCTCGATCTCGCCCCGGTCCTCGCGCAGCGGTGGCGCGATCCACGGCAGACCGAGTGCCGCGTACACCTCGTCCTCGCTCGCCGAGACGATCTTGGCGCCGTCCTCGGCCTCGAACAGCCCGTACTCGGAGAGCTTCAGCCCGGCCCGGACCGCCATCGTCCGGAGCTTGATGTTGTGCGCCTTCGAGCCGGTGAAGTACACCAGCGCCGCGCCCCAGTCCTCCTCGGGCACCACCCGCAGGTCCACCTGGATGCCCTCGGTGGTGCGCACCGAGGTCTTGGTCGGCCCGGTGCCGATCACCTCGGCCACGTGGGGGAGGCCGGTGAGCGCGGCCATCAGGGGCGCCGAGTCCTCGGCGGTGGCCAGCACGTCGATGTCGCCGACCGTCTCGCGCATCCGGCGCAGCGAGCCCGCGTACGCGCAGCGGGTGCACCCGGGGACGGCCCGCAGCGCCGCGACGAGCTGGTCGGCCAGGGCGGTCGCGGTGTCCAGCAGGGTGCGGCCGCCGGACTGGCGCATCAGCTCGATGCCGTGCAGGATCTTCTCGCCGCTGCGCTCGCCCAGGCCGGGCACCTCGCTCAGCCGGTCGGCGCGGATCGCCTCGGCGAGCTCGTCGACGGAGGCGATGCCGAGGTCGCGGTAGAGGGCGAGGGCGCGTTTCGGGCCGACGCCGGGAACGGACATCATGGCGCGGACGCCGGCCGGGATCTTGGCCCGGAGCGACTCCAGGGCCTCGATCCGCTCGTCGGCGAGGTACTCGGCGATCTTCTCGGCGGTGGACCTGCCGACGCCCGGGATCTGCTGGAGTCCCTTGACGTCCAGGCCGTCGATGTCATCGGGGTGGCCGCCGACCGCCCGGGCGGCCTTCTCGTAGGCGCGGGCACGGAAGCCGTCGCCACCGGTGATCGAGATCAGGTCGGCGTACTCCTGGAGCAGCTCCCTGACCTTGTCGTTGAGCCGGGCCATGGGGTCAGTCTAGGTTCGCCGGGCCGAGCGGGCTGGGCGGGCTGGGCGGGCCGGGCGGGCCGGGCGGAGCAGGTCGGGCGGAGCCGGCCGGGCTCCGCGGGCGACGATGCGGCGGTGGCCGGGCGGCGGGGTGGGTGGCCGCGGGGGACACCGGCGGGCGGCGGTTTTGGGGGCGCACGACGCAGGGCGCGCGCCGGTGTGGTGCTCCCGACGGTCGGCGGGGGACGGCCCCGCTGGTCGGAGGGGTGGTAGTGCCCCCAGGGGCCCGAGAGCCGGATTGTCACCCGGGCGGCGGGGACGCAGGCTTGGCCCAGGGCCGGGGAGACGGCCCGCACCGGGCCGCCGTGGAGGCGGTGGATCCGGTCCGCGCGGGACGAGGGGCAGGACGATGGCAGGCGGGAAGCTCTGGGGCTACGTCGCGTCGGGCGCCCGGGCGCTGGGCGGGCTCGGTCCGCTCGGGCGGTCCGGGGCGCTGGCGGGCGCTCGGCTGCTCAAGGGGGTCGGCGCCGGCGGGCGGCCGGAACCGGGCGGTCGGGCGGGTGCGCTCGGCGGCGCGGTCGCCACCGTGGTCGCCGGTGGTCAGGGGCGGTCCGGGCCTGGTGGGATGGCCGGGCCGCAGCCGCTGTCGCGGCCGGAGCTGGAGCGGTTGCGCTGGACGGACCGGGCCGGTGGGTGCGTGCCGGACGCGCGGCACGTGCAGCCGGCCGAGCTGGTGGGGCGGGTGCTGCGGGGCGGCGGGCGGGCGTCGGCGGTGACCGCGAGGGTGCCGGTGGGGCTGCCGGTGGTGGTCGCCGACTCGGTGCGGCTGGAGGCGGCGCTGGCCGGGCTGGTGGACCACGCGATCCGCCGCAACCCGCCGGGCACACGGGTGCTGGTGCGGGCCGACGCACTGCCGGGACCGGCCGGCCGGCCCGCTGGCCGGGGGGCTTCGGGCGGGCCGGGCGGGTCGGGTGGCCGGGGCCGGGCGGAGTTCGCGGAGGTCGTCGGTGGATCGGATCCGTGGGCGGCGGAGCCGGCCCGGGTCGAACTGCGGGTGGTCGACCGGGGCTCGTCGGAACCGCCGGAGGCGCGGCGCTGGCTGTTCGGCAGGGCGTACGGCGGCGGTCCCGGTGGTGCGGGCGGCGGTGCGGGCGGTGGGCGTGCGGGTGGACCGGAGGGCGGGTCCGAGCGGGTGGGTCCGTCGATATCGGGCCTGGTCAGGTCGGCCGGGGGCCGGCTGGAGGTGGAGCAGACGCCCGGTGGCGGGCTCACGGTGGTGGTGGTGCTGACGGTCGCGCGGGACTGACGGCGGCCCGCGCGGACCCGGTGGTCGGCCGGCGCCCCGTTCGAATCCGCAAAGAGTTCTTCGCAAAAAACCTTTGCGAAGAGTTCTTTGCGGTTCTATGGTGCTGCCATGACCGATGACCGCAGGTGGCCGCACGGCCCGGATCCGCAGACCGATGTCGTGATCGACGCCAAGGGCCTGCGTGCCCTGGCCCATCCCGTGCGCGTGCAGCTGATCGGGCTGCTGCGCAAGAACGGCCCGTCCACCGCCACCAGGCTGGCGGAGCAACTGGGGCTGAACTCCGGCGCGACCAGCTACCACCTGCGCCAGCTGGCGGCCGCCGGTTTCGTCGCCGAGGACACCGAGCGGGGCAACGCCCGTGAGCGCTGGTGGAAGTCGGTCCACCAGGTGACGTGGTGGACCGACACCGAACTCGCGGAGCAGGAGCCGGAGGCGGCGCTCGGCTATCTGCGCTCGATCGTGGCGGCGCACACCATGACCGCGCAGACGGCGCTCAACGCCTACGAGACCATGCCGGTCGAGTGGCGGAACGCGCTGGACCTCAGCGACATGGTGCTCCAGCTGACCCCGGAGGAGGCCCGGGCCCTGGCCGGAGACCTGTCGGCGGTGGTCGCCCGCTACCGCCGGATCACCCCGGGGAAGCCCGTGCCCGAGGGCACGGACCGGGTCGCCGTGGTCGTCCAGGTGCTGCCGGAGCCGCAGAGCGGCGCGGACTCGGGCGGGGCGGAGGGGCGATCATGACCGCGCGGCACACGGTTCCCTCCGCGGGCGCCGCCCCGGAGGCCGCGCCGCGCAGCCTGCGGCCGCTGGCCGGGGTGCTGACGGCGATGGCGATCTCGCTGACCGGCACCCGGGTGTCGGCCATCGCCCTGCCGTGGTTCGTGCTCGCCACCACCGGCAGCGCCACGATGACCGGCGTGGTCGCGTTCGTCGAACTGGCGCCGTACGTGCTGGTCAAGGCGTTCACCGGCCCGGTGATCGACCGGCTCGGGCCACGGGTCGTCTCCTGGACCACGGACGCGGTGAGCGCCGTCGCCGCCGGCCTGGTGCCCCTGCTGCACGGCCTGGGGCTGCTCCCGTTCTGGCTGCTGCTGGTCATGGTCGCGGTGATCGGCGCCGCCCGTGGCCCGGGGGACCTCGCCAAGGAGGTCATGGTTCCCGAGGCGGCCGACCGGGCCCGCGTCCCGCTGGAGCGGGCCACCGGCCTGGCGGGCGTGGTCGAGCGGCTGGCCACCACACTGGGCCCGGCCGTCGGCGGCGCGCTGGTCGCGCTGCTCGGTCCGATGGCCGGTCTGACGGCCAATGCGCTCGGCTTCGCGCTGGGCTCGCTCGCCATCGCCGTCGCGCTGCCGCGCGGGACCGGCCGGGCCGCCGTCCCGGCCCCGGCCCCGGCCGAGGCCGCGGAGGACGGGCCGGCCGCCGGATACTGGCAGCTCTTCCGGGAGGGCTTCGCGTTCCTGCGGCGTGAACCGCTGCTGCTGACGATCATCCTGACGATCGCACTGACCAACCTCCTGGACGCGGCGTTCCTGGCGGTGCTGGTCCCGGTCTGGGCCAGGGAGTCGGGCGGCGGCCCCGCCGCGATCGGCCTGACCGGGACGGCCTGGGGGGTCGCGGCGGTGGCCGGCAGCCTGATCGCTGCGGCCGTCGCCCACCGGCTTCGGCGCCGCACCGTGTTCTTCGTCGGCTTCCTGCTCTGCGGGGCCCCACGGTTCGTCGTCCTGGCCCTGGACGTGCCGATGAGCGTGGTGGTCGCCGTCTTCGTGGTGAGCGGTTTCGGATCCGGATTCCTCAACCCGATCCTCGGCGCCGTCTTCTTCGAGCGGGTGCCGCGCCACTTGCTGGGGCGGGTCAACGCCCTCAGCGACTCCCTCGCCTGGGCCGGGATCCCGCTCGGCGGCCTCCTGGCCGGCGCCACCGTGACGACGGTGGGGCTCATACCCGTGCTGCTCGTGTGCGGCGGCCTCTACTTCGTCATCACCACCCTGTCCGGCCTGCGACCGGAGTGGCGCGAGATGGACCGCACCCGTGGCCGTACCCGGGCCGCCACCACGAGCAGCGCCCCGAAAGAGAAGCAACCCGCCCCGGCGAACACGGCGGCGCCGGTCCCGGCGGACTGACGGAGGTGACGGTCGGGCGGGGCCTCAGCACACTGCGGCAGGGTCGCGCCGGCGCGGCGGGAGGTCTGCGGCCTGGTGGATCGGTGGTGGACGGTGACCGGTTCCTGGTCCTCCAGACGGCGTCGACCTGCCGGAGGCGCTCGCCCGGATCTGGCACGAGGACGGTGGTGAGTACACGCTGGAGTACCGCGAGAGTGCCGCTGACCGGTACTTCCGGACGACGGCGGTCAGCCGTCGGGAGGCCGGAGGGGACGGTGGTCCGGCCTGGTCGTCGCTGGAGACGGGCCCCGCCCGTGAGGCCTTCGCACCGAGTGGGACGGTGACCCCGACCGGGCCATCGAGGTCACTCCCCTGGAGTGGCGGGGCCGCCCGGTGGGCTGACGGCTCCCCGCCGGGGGTGGGTGGCGTCGGGGGCGGACGTCCACTGGAGGAGGAGGACGGAGGCGAGGGCGGCGAGGGCGCACCAGGTGGAGATGAAGGCCAGTCGCCAGAGGAGGGCGCAGGCGACAGCGCCGGCGCCGGTGAGGATGCCGAGGCGGCGCAGCCGGCGGTCGCCGCTGACAAGCAGGGCGCCGACGGTGGCGAGGAGGTAGCCGACCAGGAGGAGGGCGGGATGGGGGACGCCGATGCGGTAGTCGAGGGTGTGGGCGTGGGCGGTGGCGTCGATCGGGTGGGTGGCGACGGCGTGGGCCAGTGGCACGGCGACCAGCAGACCGAGCAGGACCAGCGCCGTGAGCAGCCGCCGTCGCGAGGGGTCGGCGTCGAGCGCCGCGCGGCGGACGCCGATGGGTACCAGGAGGGGGAGCAGGGGCAGGGCGATCACCGCCCAGGCGGTCCGGGCCCAGGTGGCCGGGGCGGCGGGCAGGTCGCCGTCGGCGCCGAACCAGACGGCGGCCTCGATCAGCTGGTGCACGCCGAGCACCAGCGGGAGCGCGGCGAGCGGCAGGCGTCCGGACCGGCCGGAACGCCGGACGCGGACCAGGCAGAGCACACCGACGGCCGTCACCGCACCGCCGACGGCGAGGTCCGCCCGGGCACTCCAGCACATGGGGGCTCCCGCGGTCGGTCAGTCGGGGTCGGGCGGGTCGGTGGGCCGATCGGAGGGCGGGGCGGCAGGCCGGCCGGTGGGCGGGGTCTGCGTCGTGTCGTCCACGGCGTCGTCCGGGGTCTGCGCCGTGTCGTCCACGGCGTCGTCCGGGCTTTCGCCGATGGACTCCAGGGTGTCGCCGACGGTGCCGGGCAGGGCCGGGTGGCGGCCGATGACCACTACGCCGATGACGATGGCCACCAGGCCGGCCGCCTGCCAGGCCAGCGCACCGGGGGTGACCCGGAGCCGGTCGCCGAGGAACCCGACCGCGCAGGCGATCCCGGTGATCGGCTGGGCGGCGGTCAGCGCGGGCAGGGACATCCGCAGCGGCGCGGCCTCGAAGGCGCTCTGCACCAGCAGCAGCCCGACCACCCCGGCCGCCACCACCGCGTACGGCTGCCAACTGCGCAGCACGGCGTCCAGGCCCTGGTGGTCGAGCCGCTGGGTGGTGGTGCGGGTGAGCGCGTCCTGCAGCCCGTAGAGCAGGCCGGCGGCCAGGGCGAGCACCGTCGCCTCCTCGAACAGCGGCAGCCGGCGGGCCGTGGAGATCAGGAGCAGCGTCAGCCCGACCACGGTGCCGACCACCAGCCAGTGCCGCAGTTCGCTCGCCGGAGCGCCGCCGCCGGTGGGGCGGCCGGCCACGATGAACGCCGTCACGCCGAGCGCGAGCAGCAGTACCCCGGCCCAGCCGGAGCGCCCGAGCGTCTGGCGGGTCAGCACCCGGGCGAGCGCCATCGCGAAGATGAGGTTGGTGGCGAGCAGCGGTTCGACGAGCGAGACCTCGCCCTTGTTGAGGGCGAGCGCGGAGAGGATCAGCCCGGTGACCATGAAGGCGGTGCCGAGCAGCCACTCCGGCATCCGCAACAGGTCGAGCAGCAGCCGCCAGTGCAGCAGATCGGCACGCGGGGCCCGCTGCGCCGCGTGCTGCTGGAGGACGAATCCGAGGCCCAGGAAGCAGGCGGCGCTCAGAGCCAGGACGAAGACCGCCACGGAGGGACCACCCGAGGGTTGTTGACCGCACCGCACCACCGCCCGGTTTCCGGGGCGGCTCCGCTCCGGGGTGGCTCCTCGGACGGGTGGCTGCTCGGACGGGTCCGCCCGTGCGGCCGGGCGATCCGGAGCGGGGTGTCCCGCGGCATCGGCGCGCGTTGCGGCCAGCCTACCGCCGGGGTGGGGCGCCGACCTGCGTTGCCGCGCCGCCCGGCGGGTCGTGCTCCGTCACGGCGGCGGACGGCGTGGCGGAGTACGGAGCGGCGGCGTACGGGGTGGCCGGGTGCCCGGTTGCCGCCGTCGGGCCGGGGGGCGCACGCTGGTGTGAGCGGCCCGTCGCGGGCACCGCCCGTACCGGCCCGAGCAGGTGCGACGGGGACCGGCGCCAGGAGGTGTGGCATGCACAACCAGTGGGATGTGGAGCTGAGCTTCGAGGAGGACGGCGTCCACACCGGATGCCAGGCGAGGCTGACCGGCGCCCGGGCCCCGGGCCTCACCGCGCGCGGGGAGTCGACCCGCAGCGTGGACGACCGACCGCTCGCCCGGATCGGCGAGGAGGTCGCGGCCTCACGCGCGCTGGAGGCGCTGTCCCGAAAGCTGAAGGCCCAGGCCGACGGTGAGATCGAGGACGAGGGGCACCGGCCGGGATACCTGATCTACTGACGGACCGGCGTCCGCCGGCGGGACGGAACGAAGAACAGCGCGAGCAGGGCGGCCGCACCGAGGACCCCGGCGGTGACCACGAAGGCGTGGTCGTAGCCGGCGGCGAGGGCGGCCCGCGCGGTGTGCCCGTCCGCGGCGGCCCGGCGGGTGGCGGCGACCGCGACGGTCGACAGGACGGCGAGTCCGATGCTGCCCCCGCACTGGCGGCCGGCGTTGAGCAGCCCGCTGACCAGTCCGGCCTCGCGGGGATCGACGCCGGAGGTGCCCATCGCGGTGTTGGCGACCATGCAGACGCCGACGCCCACGCTGGTCACGATCGACGGTCCGACAAAGCCGGTCGGATAGTCGGAGTCCAGGCCGAGCCCGCCGAACCAGAGCATCCCCAGCGCGGTGAGCACAAGCGCGCCGGTGAGGGTGGCCCGGCCGCCGAAGCGGGCGGTGAGGCGTCCCGCGACCATACTGCCCGCCGCCGTCCCGGCGCAGAACGGCAGGAACGCGGCGCCGGCCGCCAGCGGGCCGTAGCCGAGGACGTTCTGCAGGAACAGCGAGCAGAAGTAGAAGCCGACCAGCATGCCCGCGCCGAGCAGCGTGACCAGCAGGCTCGACACCCAGGCCGTCCGGGCCCGCAGTACGCCCAGCCGGACGATCGGCATCCGGGCGATGCGCGCCTCCCAGCACAGGAAGAGGAGTCCGAGCAGGACGGCGGCGGCGAGCGTGCCGAGCGTCCGGGCCGAACCCCACGGGTGGCGGTCGGTCTCCATCAGGCCGTAGACCAGGGCGGTCATCGCACCGGTGCCGAGGATGGCGCCGAGCACGTCCGGGCGGCCGGCGAGCGGCGGTCGGACGGCGGGCACCGAACGGAGAGCCAGCACGAGGCCGGCGAGCACGATCGGCACGTTGACGAAGAACACCCAGCGCCAGTCGAGCAGGTCCGTCAGCACTCCGCCGAGCAGGACGCCCAGCGCGCTGCCGCCCGCCGTCACCATCGACCAGATGCCGACGGCGCGCGCCCTGGCGGCACCCTCGGCGAAGGTCACCATGATCAGCGTCAGCCCGATCGGGGCCAGGACGGCGGCTGCCACGCCCTGGCCGGCCCGCGCCGCGACCAGCTGGGCGGGGGTCTGCGCGAACCCGCCGAGCACCGAGGCGAGGCCGAACAGCACCAGGCCGGAGAGGACCGCGCGGCGGTGTCCGACGAGGTCGGCGGTCCGGCCGCCGAGCAGCAGCAGTCCGCCGAAGGCCAGCGCGTAGGCGTTGACCACCCAGGGCAGGGCGCTGTCGGCGAAGCCCAGGGACTCGCCCATGGCGGGGAGCGCGATGTTCACGATGCTGGCGTCGAGGGTGACCATCAGCTGGCAGACGGAGACGGTGACCAGGACCAGGCCGGCGCGGGCGGCGGTGGGCCGGGCGGTCGGTCGGGGAGCGCTGGACCCGGGTGGGGCGGCGGTGGCGGCGGTGGTACGGGGCGGCGCGGACTCGGGCATGGCGACCTCCGATGCGAACGTTGTTCGCGTAAGGTAAGCCTTGCCTATTAAGTGGTGCAAGTGTCCAGGTCGGAGGCGGTTTGGTGCAAGCATGGCAGGATGGCGGCGTGTCAGAACGGAGCAACCGGCCGGGCGTCGGCGAGGACGAGGCGAACGGGACGGACGAGACGGACGAGGCGAACGAGACGGACGAGGCAGGCGAGGCGGCTGGGCCGGCCGCCCCGGAGCAGCCGGAGGCCGAGCGCGGCAAGTACGGCCGCAAGCGGCCCCGCCCGGGGCTGACCACGGCCGGGGTGGTCGCCGCCGGACGCCGGGTGATCGAGCGCGACGGCATCGACGCGCTCACCATGCGGGCCGTCGCCACCGAGCTCGGCACGGCGCCCGCTTCGCTGTACCGGCACGTGGCCGACCGGGACGCGCTGCTGATCGCCGTCCTGGAGCAGATCGCGGAGGGCATGCCGGTCGATGTCCCGGGTGCGGGGCCGCAGGAGCGGCTGCTGCGCCGACTGCTCGACGCCCATGACTACCTGGCCGGCCACGCCTGGGTGGTGACGGTGCTGGTCCGGGGCGAGCTCGTCGCCCGGAACGCGCTGGCGTTCAACGACGCCTGTCTCGCCGACCTCATGGCCGCCGGGCTGTCGCCCGAGCGGGCGCTGACCGCGTTCCGCGCCTGCTGGCAGCTGGTCCTCGGCGAGTTGCTCTCCGAACATCCCGTCAGCCCGCCCCGCGAGCCGAGTCAGCGGCGGACCGTCATCGAGTCCGCGGATCGCGAGCGCCTGCCCGCGCTGGGCCGGGTGCTGGCGGAGGTGGGCTTCGTGGGCGTGGGCGAGCGCTGCGGCGATCTGGAGGTGGCCCTCGGCGCACTGATCGCCGGGCTGGCGGGCCGCTAGGGCGCCTGTCGGGGTTGCGGCCCCGCACCCTCCGGAAGGGGAGTGCGGGGCCGGCGGGTTGCTCTGCCTCGGCCGGGGAGCCGCCGGATGTGGTCGTCGTGGCCCTCGTGGACGCCGCCGTGCCACGAGCTGTCGTAGCAGGGGTGGACGGTCAGGGGTGATCGGGGGCCAGGAAGGCGGTGAGGTGGCGGTTCAGCTCGTCGGGGTGGGCCGTCAGCAGCGTGTGGTGGGAGGCGCCGGGCACGACGGTGACGGTCGCGTCGGGCAGGGTCCGGCGGGTGTGGGCGGCCACCGTGTGGGCGTGGTGGGTGCGGCTGCGTTCGGCGAGCAGGACGAGGGTGGGGGCCGTCAGCGTGCGCAGTTCGGCCGCGCTCGGGCGGGGGCCGGTGACCGGGCGGGCGGCGGGGAAGTCCGCGAAGCCGAGGGCGTAGAGCTCGCGCCAGGCCGGGTCGAGCCCGGTGCCGCCGCTCTCCCAGTCGAGGTAGGAGCGGGCCTTGGCGGCGGTGCGCGGTGCCAGGAGGAGCGGCAGGACGCGCAGCAGGTAATGGGGCCGGAAGCCGGTGAAGCACTGGGTGGGGTCGAGCAGGGCGAGCCGCCGGACCCGGGCGGGGGCGTGCAGGGCGTACCGCAGGGCGATCCACCCGCCGTAGGAGTGGCCGACCAGGTCGGCGGCGGGCACGCCCAGCCCGTCGAGCACGGCGTCGAGCCAGCCGAGCAGCTCGGGGAGGCCGCGGAGGCGGGGGCGGTCGAGGGTGCTGCGGCCCGGGTCGCCGACGAGGTCGACGGCGAGCACCCGGTGGCCGGCCCCGGCGAGGGCGGTGGCGGTGGCGGACCAGCAGGTGGCGGTGGCGCCGCCGCCGTGCACCAGGACGAGCGGGTGGCCGTCGTGCGGGCCGCAGGCATTGACCCGGGTGGCGCCGTACGGGGTGGGGACGGTGAGCGTCTCGACCGGGAGCGGCCAGCGGGCGAGGGCTTCGTCGTAGGCGGCGAGGAACGTGGCGAGGCGGGTGCCGAGGGGAACGGCGGGGGAGGGGTCGGGGCGGGCGGCAGGGCGTACGGACATAGTCTTCCCCCAGGGTTCGAGGCACTCGGGGTTCGAGGTGCTCGCTCGGTGAGCATGTATCTCGCTCAGCGAGAGAATACGTCCAGGGGACCCCGGAGGGAAGGAGAAGAGGTGGAGCCGGAGCGGACACCGATGCAGCTGGTCCATCTGCTGCGCGGGCTGACCGTCGAACTCGACCTGTTCGGAGCCGAGTTCGCCGCTCGGAACGGCCTGCACCCGACCGATCTGCGGGCGCTGGTCCACCTGCTGGACGCCGCGCGGGCCGGGACGGTGGTCACGCCGGGGCGGCTCGGCGAGGCGCTGGGGCTGAACTCGGCCGGGACGACCGGGCTGGTCGACCGGCTGGAGCGGCTCGGGCTGATCCGGCGCGAGCGCGATCCGGGGGACCGTCGCAAGGTGCGGCTGCTGGTGGAGGAGCGCGCGGTCGAGCTCGGCCAGGGTTTCTTCGGCGGACTGATCGCCGATCTGGTCGCCGCGATGGGGGCGTTCGGGGACGCGGAACTCGCGGTGGCGCGGCGGTTCCTGACGGCGATGACCGAGGTGGTGGCCGCGGCCCGGGCGGAGTGAGCGGGGCGCGGACGGTGTCGCCGCCGCGGTCGGACGGTCCCGTGGCGTCGGCCCCGGCGGCGCGGTCCGCGGCGCCGGGGCCCGGTCGGTGACCGGCCGCTTCACCCGTCCGCCGGAGATCGCGGGCCTCGTGGTCTTCCTGGCCGGTCCCGGCGCGGCGAGCATCACGGACGCCGACTTCGTCGTCGACGGGGGCCTCGTCGGCAGCCCGCGACCCGCGAGGTCCTGGGGCTTGAAGGCGGACCCTGGAGCACCCTAGGGGCGCAGGCCGGCGAACTCGTCGAGGACGGCGACCCGCAGCTCGTGGGCGCCGTCCGGGCGGGTCCACTCGTAGTACAGGTACCAGCGGCCCCGGGCGGCCACCACGTCGGCGTAGCGGACGTCCAGCCACGGGCCGTCGGGCGTCAGGCGCTGCCAGTGGCGCAGATCGGCGGAGGCGGCGAGCCCGCACCGCTCCTCGTAGTTGCCGTCCGCGTCGGCCGAGCCGTCGTAGAGCGCGAGCCAGCCGCCGGAGCCGTCGGGCAGCACGGCGGTGATCCGTGACTCGTAGGCGTCCCAGGCGCCGGCCGGGCCGACGTCGAGGACCTCGGCGGCCCGGCCGGGCGGGGCGGTGAACCGCAGGCCGTCGGGGGAGCCGGCGAGTGCGGTGGGCTGGACGGTCAGGCCGGTGGTGTGGATGTCGGCGGTGGCGTGGGCGCGGGCGCGTTCCCCGGCGGTGAAGTCGCGGGACCGCGAGACGGTCGCGAACAGCCGGACGCCGCCGTCGTGTTCGAGCAGGTACGGGTCCTTGACGCCCTCGGTGCCGGTGCCGGCGGCGGTGAGGACCGGGGTGCGGGTGGCGAGGTCGAAGGACTCGGGGGTGTCGGCGCGCAGCGCGTCGATCCGCCAGCGCCGGTCGACGGGGTCGACGTAGCTGAGGTGGAGCAGGTAGTCGTCGTCGCGCCGGAGCAGGGCGAAGCGCTCCATGGAGGGCGAGCCGAGCTCGGCGCGCTCCACGGACCAGAGGTCGCGGAACTCCACGCCGTCCCGGCTCTCGGCCACGGCGCAGCGCCAGCCCCGGTCCTGGTCGGCGGCCGAAGTCTCGGTGCCGCGCGGGCGGCGCTCGCGGTAGGTGAGCAGGAAGCGGTCGCGGTCGGGCTCGTAGCGCACGCTCGGGCAGCCCGCCCAGTAGCCGGGCTCGGGGTGTTCGGGCGCGCGGACCAGTGCGGAGCCGGAGAGGTCGGGTGCGGTGGGCAGGGTGGTGATCGGCATCGTCGGGGTGTCGTCCTCACGGGGCGGTGGCGGGATGTCCGCCACTTTCTATCAGATCGATAGAAAGTGGCGGAGCCTCTTCCGGGCGATGGAGATGGGCCGGCCTGCATCGCAAGCGGCCTGTCACGTGGGATGGCTCTGTGAATCACATGTTTCCCCCTGTGGCGATCGGACGACGCCGCTCGGCCCGGCCTTGACCCTCCCTCGAAGATCGGGAAAGACTTCTTCTCAGAGTCGATCAAACAGAGGAAGCCCCGAACCGATGACAGCCCCCACCACCGACGCACCCGGCTACGGCGGTCTCGGCCTCTACGTCGGCGACCTCCACAACCACTGCGGGATCAGCTACGGCCACGGTTCCATCGAGGACGCCTACGCCAACGCCCGCCTCCAGCTCGACTTCGCCAGCGTCACCGGCCACGGCTGGTGGCCCGATCTGCCCGAGCGCACTCCCGAGCTGGCCGGCCTGGTCGACTACCACACCGAGGGCTTCGCCCGCCTCGCCGACCGCTGGGAGCACGTCCAGGAGGTCACCGCCGCCGCCCACCAGGACGGGCGCTTCGTCACCTTCCAGTCCTTCGAGTGGCACAGCCTCGCGTACGGCGACCACTGCGTGTACTTCGACGGCCCGCGCGGCGAGATCATCCGCGCCGCCGACCTGGACGGGCTGCGCGCCCGGCTGCGAACGCTCGCCGCCGAGGGCGTGCGGACCTGGGCGCTCCCGCACCACATCGGCTACGGCACCGGACGGCGCGGCATCAACTGGGACGCGTACACCGAGGAGTTCGCCCCGGTGGTCGAGGTGATGTCGATGCACGGCTGCGCCGAGTCCGACGAGGCGCCGCGAAACTACCTGCACACCATGGGGCCGCGCGACACCACCGGCACCGCCGTGCACGGGCTGCGGCTCGGCCACCGGTTCGGGCTGATCGGCTCCACCGACCACCACAGCGCCTTCCCCGGCAGTCACGGTCACGGCCGACTCGCCGTCTGGGCGCCCGAGTTGACCCGGACGGCGGTCTGGGACGCCGTCCAGGCGCGCCGCACCTACGCGATCACCGGTGACCGCATCCTGCTCGCCACCTCGGTCAACGGCGTGCCGATGGGCGGCGAGGCGCCGTCCGCCGACCGCCGCCGGATCCAGGTCACCGTGCGCGGCCGGGACGCCCTCGACCACGTCGAGGTGGTCCGCAACGGCGTGCCGATCCACCGTCTCTCCCGGCCCGAGATCCTCGCGGCCGCGGGCGGGGGGAAGGGCTTCGACGGCACGCTCGGCTTCGCCGTCGGCTGGGGCCGGCGCGAGGCGGCCGTGGACTGGGACGTCGTCCTGCGCGTCGAGGGCGGTGAACTGCTCGACGTCCAGCCCCGGTTGCGCGGCTCGGAGACGGTGGCCCCGGCGGAGGCGGAGCCCGCGAGCTACCGGCCGCACGACTGGTGGCGCACCGGGCCGGGCGAGGTGCGGCTGCGGACCGTCACCGAGGGCAACCCGAACACCGCGACCGACGCCACCCAGGGCTTCTCGCTGGCCGTCTCCGGCGACGACCGGACCAGGCTGACGGCGCTCGTCAACGGCGTCGAGACCTCCTACAGCGTCGGCGAGTTGCGGGAAGGGCCGCGGACCGGCTTCATCGGCGGCTTCGTCTCGGGCGCCTACCGCTTCGACCGGGCGGTGCCCGGCCGCGAGCTCGCCGCCGATCTCGATCTGGTCGACGAACGGCCGGGCGGGGACGGCGACTTCTACCACGTACGGGTCCGGCAGCTGAACGACCAGTGGGCCTGGTCCAGCCCGGTCTGGGTGGGCCGCGCGGGGGCCGGCGGACCGGTGGCCTCCTGTCGACGGGCCGGCTGACGCCTGCCCACCGTCGTCGGCCGGCCGCCCCGGTCACCGCCCGCCGTTCCACCGACCCGTACCGATCGAGGAGTACCCCATGTCCGCCCTCACCTCCGCGCGCCGCGCGGCCGGCACCGTGCTGGCCGCCGCCCTGCTGACCGGCACCCTCGCCGCCCCGGCGGCCGTCGCGAACGGCACCGCCGCCGCCACGACGGCCGCCACCACGGCCGGCACCGTGTTCGCCGACGACTTCGAGTCCGGCACCGTCTCCCACTGGACCCGCCAGCGCATCGACGGCAACGGCACCATCACCGTCACCGGCGCGCCCGCCGGCGGCTCCGGCCTCGCCGCCCGCTTCAGCGTCCCCAACGACGGTGTGTCCTACCGCTCCGAGGTGGCCGTGAACGCCCTCGGCTGGGGCAGCTACCGCTTCGCCCTCGCCGACTACCTGCCCGCCGACTGGGTGCAGACCTCCACCGAGACGATCGTCGCCCAGTGGCACGGCTACCCGCTCGCCGACGGCAGCGACACCAAGCCGCCGATCGCCCTCACCGTCAAGGACGGCAGCTGGCGCCTCAAGGTGCACTGGCTCACCGACCCGGCCACCGTCGCCGAGGCGGTGATCCCGCTCGGCACCGTCCAGTTCGGGCACTGGAACCAGTGGGCGTTCGACGTGACCTGGTCCACCGACAGCACGCCCGGCTCGATCACGGTGTACCGCGACGGCGTGCAGGTCGGCGCGCACAGCGGGCTCAACAACTACCACCAGAACCAGGCCCCGTACTTCAAGACCGGGATCTACCGGGCCAACTGGAACCCGGCCAAGGGCATTCCGTACCCGACCGGCGGGCCCGACGTGGTGCTCTACAGCGACAGCGTGGTCGTCACCCAGTACTGAGCCGGCCGCCCGGCCCGCCTCCCGCAGAACCCCCAACCACCAAGAGGTAGCAGCACCATGAGCGAAGCGGCCCGTCACCACGGCCTGCCCCGAAGAGGCTTCCTCGGCCTGAGCGCCGGAGCGGCCCTGCTGGCGGCGGGCTGCCGCTCGGCCACCGACCCGGACGCGGGCGCCGCCCCCGGCGCCAGTGCCGCGGCGTCCGCGCCCGACCTGCAGATCGTCTACGGCAGCGCGCCGGACCCCACCCAGCTGCTCCACCGCGGCCCGGACACCCCGGCGTTCGTCAACCTCGTCCTGGACCGGCTGGTCGACCTCGACCCGGCGACCCTCCAGCCGGTGCCCTGGCTGGCCACCTCCTGGGAGTGGAGCGCCGACCGGCTGAAGCTGGTGCTCAAGCTGCGCGAGGACGTCACCTTCCACGACGGGCGGGCGCTGGAGGCCGACGACGTCGTCTTCTCGCTGGTCGGCGCCACCAAGACCTCCCAGGTCAAGCCGCTGCTGGAACGCCTCGCCGACGTCAGGGCGAGCGGGCGGAACGAGGTCACCCTCACCCTCGCCAAGCCCACCAGCAACCTGTTCGACGCGCTCGCCTTCAACCCGGTGGTGGACGCGCGCACCTACGTCGAGGGCCGGGCGAGCGACACCGTCAACGGCACCGGACCCTTCACCTGGCAGTCGTTCAAGGGCGGCAACCAGCTCGACCTCGTCCGCAACGAGCGCTACTGGCAGAGCGGGCGCCCGCGCTTCGAGCGGATCACCGTCCGATCGGTGACGAGCAGTCAGGCCGCGCTGTCCGCCCTGCAGTCCGGGCAGGGGCACCTGATCGGGGCGGTCCCCGGGCGCGACCTCAAGGTGCTGGCGGGCAACCCCGGCTTCACCGTGCAGTCCGCCAAGGCCTCCTACCAGCAGGCCTTCCTCGGCGTGGTCGTCACCTCCAAGCCCTTCGACGACCTCCGGGTCCGCCAGGCGCTGCAGCACGCGGTGGACCGCGAGCGGATCGTCGACCAGGTCTACGGCGGCCACGCCGAGGCGAGCAGCCTGCCCTGGCCGTCCACCACCCCCGGTGTCACCCCGGACCAGGTCACCCGCTACAAGCACGACCCGGAGAAGGCGCGCGGGCTGCTGCGCGAGGCCGGCGCGGAGGGCGTCAGGGTGCCGCTCACCGCCGCCAACTCGCCGGTGTTCAGCTCGCTGGTCGAACTGGTCAAGTACGACCTGGAGCAGGCCGGCTTCGGCGTCGACGTGCAGCTGCTGGACAACGCGGCCCTCCAGCCGAAGATCCAGCAGGGCACCCTGGAGGGCCTGTTCGTGGCCAACCACGGCATGGTCAGCGTCTCCCCGCTCAGCGGCATCACCGTCTCCGGGCCGCTGCAGGTCGGCCGGAACACCTCGCACGTCACCGACCCGGCCTACGCCGACCTCCAGGCCCGCGCCTTCGCCGCCGCCGACGAGCGGGCCCGGGCCGACGTCAACCACGAGCTGTCCGAGTACCTGCTCGCGCAGTCCTTCCACATCACCCTCGCGCACGCCTGGGAGACCTACGCCTTCGCCTCCTCGGTGCGGGACGTGTCCACCAGCGCGCTGGGCTACCTGAAGCTGACCGACACCCGCCGGGACGCCTAGGCCTTTCCCCGGCACCGACCGCCGACCGCGACCGCGACCGCCGACAGTCGACCGCCGACCGCCGTCCCCGGACGACCCCCACCGCCCGGGGACGGTGACCCCCGCACGCCGCCCCGCCCACCCCCGGAGAACCCCGTGCCGTACTGGACCAGAAAGGCCGCCGGAGCCCTGGCCACCCTCTGGCTCGCCTCGGTGGCCGTCTTCCTGCTGCTCCGCCTGGCCCCCGGCGACCCGGTCTCCGCCGCGCTCGGCGCCGAGGCCGACCAGGAGCAGCGCGACCACCTCGGCCGCCAGCTCGGCGTGGACCGGCCGCTGCCCGTCCAGTACGCCACCTGGCTCGGCGGGCTGCTCCGCGGCGACCCCGGACTCTCCTTCCACTACCGCGAACCGGTCACCCGGATGATCGGCCAGAGCCTCGGATCCACCGTCCAACTCGCCATCGCCGCGGGCCTGCTGATGCTCGTCCTCGGCCTGCTGCTGGGCGCCGCGCTGGCCGCCGAGCGGCGCGGCCGGCTGGCCCGGGCGCTCGACCCGCTCACCACCGCCGTGCTCGCCCTGCCGGTGTACGTCACGGCGGTGCTGTTCGTCTTCGTCTTCGCCGTGCTGCTGCGCGTCCTGCCGGCCGGCGGCGAGCGGGACCTCCTCACCGCGCCGGACCTGTCCGTGCAGTACCTGGCGCTGCCCGCCGTCGCCCTGGCCCTGCCCGGCTCGGTGGTGCTCGCCCGGCTGCTCGCCACCGAGCTGCGGCGCACCCGGCAGGAGGAGTTCGTGCTCACCGCGATCGCCAAGGGCGCCCCGCCCCGGCGGATCCTGCTGCGGCACGTGCTCCCCAACAGCCTCGCGCCGTTCTGCGTCGAGTTCGGGCTCAACCTGGGGGAGCTGCTCGGCGGCGCCGTCGTCGCCGAGCAGCTGTTCGCGCGGCACGGCCTCGGACAGCTGCTGCTCGACGCGATCAACCAGCGGGACTACCCGGTCGCGCAGACCCTGATCATGCTCGCGGTCGCGGTGGCCGTCACCGTGCAGCTCGGCTCCGAGTTGCTGGTCGGCCGACTGGACCCGCGGATCGCCCGCGCCGGCGCCGGGGAGGCCCGATGAGCACCACGTCCGTTCTCGCCGCGATCGGTCGCCGCGCGCTGCCCTCCGCCGTGCCCGCCGTGCTGCGCGACCGGCGCGGGCGGACCGGCGCGGTGCTGGTCGCCCTGGTGGTGCTGCTCGGGCTGCTCGGCCCGCTGCTGCTCCCCGCCGACCCCTACCAGCAGGGCCGCGAGGCGCTGGCCGGACCGTCCTGGTCCCACCCGCTCGGCACCGACGAGGTCGGCCGCGACCTGCTGGCCCGCGCGCTGTACGGGGTCCGGATCGAGCTGCTGGTCTGTCTGCTGGCCGTCCCCGTCGCCGCCGTGCTCGGCACCCTGCTCGGGCTGCTCGGCGGCCTGAACCGGCTGCTCGGCGAGGTCGTCCAGCGCCTGTTCGACCTGCTGCTCGGCTTCCACGGGCTGCTGCTGGGGCTGGCGATCGCGCTGATCGTGCGTCCCGGCCTCGGCAGCGTCGTGGTGACCGTCGTGCTGAGCGCGCTGCCCGTCTTCGGCCGGCAGGCCCGGGCCGCCCTGCTCGCCCAGCTCGCCCGCGACCACGTGGTGGCCGCCCGGGTGCTCGGCGTGCCGAGGGCGCGCACGCTGCGCCGGTACGTGCTGCCCAACGTCACCGACGCCGCCACCGCGCTGCTGGCCGTGGCGATGGCGCACGCCGCCAAGATCGAGGGCGGCCTGAGCGTGCTCGGCTTCGGCATCCAGCCGCCCACCCCCTCGCTCGGCACGATGATCAACACCGGTAGCAAGTACCTCTTCCTGCACCCGGGTTACGCCCTCGCGCCGGTGCTGCTGCTGGGCCTGCTGGTCTTCGGACTGACCCTGCTCGCCGACTCGTTCAACCGGGAGAAGCTGCGGTGACCGCGCCGACGACGAACACCCCGACGGCCCCTGCGGCCGCGACGACTCCGACGCCTCCGACGCCTCCGACGCCTCCGACGACCGCATCGCCGCTACTGGAGGTGGCCGGGCTGCGCGTCGAGGCCGGACCTCACCAGGTGGTCCACGGCGTCGACTTCACCATCCGCCCGGGCGAGATCCTCGGCCTGGTCGGCGAGTCCGGATCCGGCAAGACGCTCACCGCGCTCGCCGTCAACCGGATGCTGCCGCCCGGCTGCCGGACCACCGCCGGCACCGTCCGCCTGGACGGCACCGACCTGCTCACCCTCCCCGGACCCGCCGTCCGCGCCGTCCGGGGCCGGCGGATCGGCATGGTCTTCCAGGACCCGCTCGCCTACCTCAACCCCCGGATGCCGATCGGCCGCCAGCTCGCCGAGGCCGCCCTGGTGCACGGCGCGAGCCGGACCGACGCCCGCGCCCGTGCGCTCGAACTCCTCGACCTGGTCGGCATCCCCGAGCCGGCCCGCCGCTACCGCGACCGCCCGCACGAGTTCTCCGGCGGCATGCGCCAGCGCGTGCTGATCGCCATGGCGATGGTCAACCGGCCCGACCTGCTGATCGCCGACGAACCCACCACCGCCCTCGACCCGACCACCCAGGCGGGCATCCTCGACCTGCTGGTCCGGCTCCGCGACGAGACCGGTACCGCCGTCCTGCTGATCACCCACGACCTCGGCGTGGTCGCCCGAAGCTGCGACACCGTCCAGGTCATGTACGCCGGGCGGATCGCCGAACGTGCCCCGGTCGAGCGGCTGTTGGCGGAGCCGCGACACCGCTACACGGCCGGACTGCTGGCCGCCGTGCCCCGGCTGGACGGCCCGCGCGGGCTGCCGCTCGCCGTGATCGGCGGCCGCCCGCCCGCCGCCGGGGAGCCGCTGCCGGGCTGCGCGTTCGCGCCGCGCTGCGCCGCCGCGGTGGAGCGGTGCGGGCAGGAGGCGCCCGGATGGGCGGCGGAGTCGGGGACGGGCGGGGAGCGCGGGTACGCCTGCCACGTGCCGGTGGCGCCGGGGGAGGCGGCCCCGGCCGCCCCCGAGGCGCCCGAGGCGCCCGAGGCGCTCGCGGAGCCCGCTGTGTCCACGAAGGCCGTGCCCGCCGCCGAACCGGAGCCCGCCGCCGAACCGGTGCTGGTCGCCGAGAACCTCACCGTCCGCTACGGACGCCGCCGCCGAGGCGCGCCCGCGCTCGACGGCGTCGGCCTGACCGCCGCGGCGGGCCGGGCCGTCGGGGTGATCGGCGAGTCCGGCTCCGGCAAGTCGACACTGGCCCGCGCCCTGCTCGGGCTGCTGCGCCCGAGCTCCGGCACCGTCCGGGTCGGCGGCCGGTCCTGGGAGGGGGCCACCGCGGCGGAGGAACGCGCGCTGCGCCGCCGGGTCCAGTTCGTCTTCCAGGACCCGTACGCCTCGCTCAGCCCGCGGATGACCGTGCGCGAGGCGCTCGCCGAGCCGCTGCTCGCCCACGGGCTGCCACTCGGGCGCATCGAGGAACTGGTCGAACTCGTGGGCCTGCCCGCCGAGTTGCTGGACGCGCTGCCGCACCGGCTGTCCGGCGGCCAGCGTCAGCGGGTGGCCGTCGCCCGGGCGCTCGCCGTCGGGCCGGAGGTGCTGGTGGCCGACGAGCCCACCTCCGCGCTGGACGTCTCGGTGCAGGCGCAGATCCTCAACCTGCTGCTCGACCTGCGCCACCGCACCGGCGTCGGCCTGGTGTTCATCTCGCACGACCTCGCGCTGGTCCGCCACCTCTGCGACGAGGTGCTGGTGATGCGGCACGGCAGGGTGGTCGAACAGGCCCCCACCGAGCGGCTGTTCACCGCCCCCGAGCATCCGTACACCCGCGGGCTGCTCGCCGCCGCCGGGCGGCACTGAACCCGATCCGACTCCTCCGAGGAACCCCATGACGCCGTCCGCTCGACCGTCCCGCCGCCAGCTCCTGCGCGGCGCGGCCTCCGTGACCGCCCTGACGGCGGCCGGCGCGCTCGGCGCCGGGCCCGCCCAGGCCGCGCCGCGCCGCCCGTCCGGCACCCCCGAGGTGACCGGACTCGGCCCGGGCAACGCCGACTTCCCGCTGATGAGCGCCACCCTGATCGGTGAGACGCTCTGGATCGGCTCGCGCAACCTGGCCCCGGCCAAGGTGGTCGGTTACCACGTGCCGACCGGCCGCGTCACCGGCACCGCCGTCCTGCCGACCGGCAACTTCGTGCAGGGCTCGGCCGCTCACGCCGGCGTGCTGTACCTCGGGGTCACGGACGCGCCGAAGGCCGCCAACCTCTACCGCTTCGACCCGGCCGACGGCAGCGTGCGCGGCCTCGCCACCGTGCCCGGCGCGGACGTGCGGGACGTCGCGGTCGCCCCCGACGGCGTGCTGTTCGCCACCGGCCGGCAGAAGGGCCGGGCGGCCGGCCCCGGGCTGTACGCCTACGACCCCGCGACCGGTGTGCTTTCCGAGGTCGCCTCGCCCGCGCCGGGCGCCACCCAGGGCCGGGCCGTCGAGGCCACCGCGACCCACGCCTACCTGGGCGTCGGCAGCAACCTCGCGGGCGGCGGCGGGGCCACCCTGGCCTCGCTGTTCGCGGTCGAGCGGGCCACCGGCCGGGTCGCCGACATCACCCCGCCCGAGCTCGCGGCCGACACCATCGTGCGCCAGATCACCGCCCTCGGCGACGACCTGCTCGCCGTCTCGACCGAGGGCAGGCCCGCCCACGTCGCCCTGCTGGACCCGGCCACCCATGCCGTGCTGCGCTCCTTCCCGGTGCCGGGCACCAAGAGCGTCACCAACTTCCAACGCCTCGGCGACACCGTCTGGTTCACCTCCACCGAGCACGGCACCGTCTGGCGCTACCGGCTCGGCGCGGACGCTCCGGAGGCCTTCGCGGTGCCCGTGCCCGACGGCAACTCCTGGGGCCTGGGCCGGATCGGTGACACCCTGGCCGGTGTCACCGAGGGCGGCACCGCCTGGACCCTCTCCACCAGCACCGGCGCCGTGACCACCACCGACCTGGTGGCCGCCGGTGCGCCCGCCGAGGCGCAGCTCGGCATGTCGGTGGCCGCCCGGTACGGCCGGGTGTACGTCGGCGGCAACGGCTCGGTCGCGCTGCACGACCTGAACGCCGGGACGGTGCGGAAGCTCCCCGTCCCCGGCGAGGCCAAGGACACCGTGGTCCTCGACGACGGCACCCTCTACCTGGGCGTCTACTCCTCGCAGGGGATCTGGCGGTACCGGCCGTGGGCCGACGAGGTGCCGGTCCAGGAGGCGAGGCTGCCGCAGGAGCAGAACCGCCCGCAGACCGTGCGCTGGGACGACGAGCACCGCCTGCTGCTGCTCGGCGTGCAGGCCGACACCACCGGCGGCGGCTCGTTCGTCACCTACCGCCCCGGCAGCGGGCAGCCGACCGTGCACGTCGACCCGCTCGGCCCGGAGCAGCTGGTGCGCGCCGTGGCAGCCGGGCACGGACAGGCGTTCCTCGGCGGCGACAACGCCAAGACCGCCGGCCCGCGCGGCGACCTGGCCGCCTGGGACCCGGTGGCCGGGCGCGAACTGTGGCGGACCACCACCGACTTCGGCTCGGGCATCAGCAGCCTGGAGGTGCACGGGCACCGGCTGTTCGGCATCACGGTGAACGGGCAGGCCTTCGCCGCGGACCTGCGGACCGCCCGGCCGGGCCGCGCCCCGGTGATCGACGTCCGCTCCGACCTGCGGGCGATCACCTCGGCCAACCCGCGGCTGCTGGTGGCCCGCGGCCGGCTGTACGGGATCAGCGAGAAGACGCTCTTCCGCCTGGACCCCGTGACGCTGGCCGCCACCGTGCTCGTCCAGGTGGACGCCGAGTGGTACAGCGGAGCCCGGGTCGCGGCCGACGATGCCGGCGTGCTGTACACGCTGCGCGGCCGCGAGCTGATCGCCGTCCGGGACCGGTGAATCGCACGGTGCCCGCCCCCGGTCGGAGCCCGGGGCGGGCGCCGTCGCGCTCAGTAGGCCGGGAAGGCCTTCCCGGCCGGGCAGAACGGCTCGCGCGCTCCCCGGAACGCCGTGCTGCAGGCGTCCAGCGCCCCCGGGCGCAACTCCGTCACCCGGCCGGCGGCGGCGAGCGAGACCAGTGTGGTGCCGCCGAGGTAGGCCGCGCCGAGCTCGGCCGCGGACAGCCGCAGGTCGGCCGGAGCGGTGGTGGGCTCGCACGAGACCGTGTCGCCGTCGGCCACCAGCCGGTGGTGCCCGGCGTTCCACGGGCAGAAGTCGTCCCGGACGTCGAGCACGACGTCCAGCGGCGTGGCGTACCGGCGGGCGGCGAGCGCGCGGCCGACGTCCACCAGCCGGACCCAGAGCCGGTCCACGGTACTGACCCGGGCGACGCGCGGGTCGGTGAGCAGGTGCACCAGCGGTTCGTCGGGCGCGCCCTCGTACTCCAGCCGGAAGAAGAGGTCGATCCCGATGAGGTGGTCCCAGAGCGCCGCGTACGCCGGGACCGTCGCGGCGGTCACCTCGACGACCCGGACGGCGCTGTTCTCGCCGTCGTCCTTGAGCCGGTACAGCGCATAACCGTCGGGGGTGCCGTCGGCCGCGCGGTGGACGGCGTGACGCAGGGCGGTGGCGCCGCCGCGCGAGCCCGCGTCGTCCCGGAGCCGGGCGTCCCAGAACGGCTCGGTGCGGTCCGGCCAGCCGGCCCGCTCGCGGCGCACCCGGTCGTAGACGGCGGCGACCAGCGGCCGGGCCCGCCCGGCGTCCAGGAGCCGGACGGTTCCCGTGCCGAGGTCGGTGCCGGGGCGCAGCCGCAGGAGGCGCTTGTCGGCGTGGAACAGCGCGCCCCGGGTGGCCGGGCCGTAGCCGAAGCGGCCGTAGATGCCGGCCTCCGAGGCGCGCAGGGCGGCGATCGGCTCGGTGCCGCGTGCGCGCAGGTCGTCGAGCTGGCGGCGCATCAGGGCGGTGAGGACACCCCGGCGGCGGTGGGTGGGGGAGACGCCGACCCAGGTGACGCCGGCGACGGGAAGTTCGGCGCCGGGCACGGTGAGCCGGCGGATGTGCGCGGCGGCTCCGCCGACCGGTTCGCCGTCCTCGTCGAACGCGGCGAGGGAGCGGTCGAGGTCGAGGACGGCGCGCTCGGCGGCGAGTTCCGCCCCGTCCGTGTCCTCCCCGTAGGTGTTGGTGAGGACCCGGGCCCAGCCGTCGAACTCGTGGGCCTCCAGCGGGCGGATGATCGGGCGGAAGGTCGGGCGCGCGTCGGTCATCCGCCCTTTCTAGTCCGGCGGAGGTTCGGGCGCGACCGGTTTTCCCGGGCCGGTGCGCCCGGACCGGTCCCGTCCGTTCGGCCCGCCCTCTCCGGCCGGTTGTCTCAGCCCGGGCCGAGGGCCCAGGCGACCAGGGACAGGGTGGCCATCGAGACCAGCGTCGAGGCGAGCACCGAGTCCCGGGCGAAGGCGGCTCCGTGGCCGTACTCGCGTGCGTAGGTGAACGCGTTCTGAGCGGTCGGCAGGGCGGAGAACAGCACCACGGTGAGCAGCTGGTGCGCCGGCAGGCCGAGCACCAGCGCGCCGACCGCCCAGGCCGTCAGCGGCTGGACGACGGTCTTGAGCGCGACCGCCGTCCCGACCTCCAGGTAGCGGGAGGCGCCGGTGACGGCGGGCGGGTGGCAGAGCGAGAGGCCGAGCGCCACCAGGGCGGTCGGCACGGCCGCGCCGCCGAGCAGTTCGCAGGAACGGCTCAGCTCGGCGGGCGGGTGCCACCCGGTCGCCGACACCGCGGCGCCGAGCCCCACGGCCAGCAGGATCGGGTTGCGCAGCGGCAGCGTGAGCGCGGCCCGCAGTCCGGCGCGCCGCGAGTCGAGGACGGTCAGCACCACCGGGGTGACCACCAGGATCTGGAACAGCACCACCGGGCCCACGAAGGAGGCGTCGCCGAGCACCTGCACCGCCACCGGGATGCCCAGGTTGGCCGAGTTGACGTAGCCGGCGGCCATCGCGCCGAGCGCCCGCTCCGGCACTCCGCGCCCGAACAGCCGCTGCGAGGCGAGCAGCCCGAGCCCGCCCGCGACCACCGTGCCCGCGACGAACGCCGCCATCGACGGATTGGCGAACCGGTCCAGCGGCGTGCGGGCGATCATCAGGAACAGTGCCGCTGGCATGGCCGCATGGAAGACGAAACGATTCAGCACCTGCTCCGCGTGCTCGCCGAGCAGGCGGCTGCGGCCGAGCAGGTAGCCGACGCCGGTCAGCGCCCAGATCGGGGCGAAACCGGACAGCAGCGGGTGCAGGCTGGGCATGACTCCCTCGGTGCGGTCGCGGGCGGGGCCCGGCGGGGCCCGGCGGGGCCTGGTGGGCGGGACGCCGGAAGTCAATCAGCCGGGCGCACGGCCGCCACGGGCGGGCCCCCGCGCGGCCCGGCGGGCCCTGCGCCTACCATGGCGGCGTGGAGTACCTGAGCCTGGCCGAGGTCGAGCGGATCGCCCGGAACGCGCACGCGGGGCAGACCGACAAGAACGGCCGTCCCTACACCGAGCACCTGGCGGCGGTCGCCCACGGCGTCGCCGAGCGCGGCGGCAGCGAGGAGCAGATCGCGGCCGGCTGGCTGCACGACGCCGTCGAGGACGACGCGCTGACGCGTGAGTGGCTGGCCGGTGCCGCCCTCGGCGACACCACCAAGGCGATCGTGGACGCGCTCACCAAACGGCCCGGCGAGCCGCTGGAGGAGTACACCGCGCGCATCCTGGCCACCCCCGGCGCCCTCGTCGTCAAGCAGGCCGACCTCGCGCACAACTCCGCGCCGGACCGGCTGGCGAGCCTGGACCCGGCCACCGCCGAACGCCTCGCCGCCAAGTACCGCCGTACCCGCGAACTGCTCGGCCTGGACCCCGAATCCGACTGACGGGTCGTCAACTCTCCTCGGTGACCGGCACGAAGCGTGCGAACGGGTCGCCGGTTCGGGCACAGTGCCCGGCGAGCAGCGCGCGGAAGCGGTCCAGCAGCGCCGAATGCCGGGCGTCCACCGCCAGGTTGACCATCTCGCCCCGATCCTCGGTGAGGTCGAACAGCTGCTCCCGGTGGTCCCCCCAGGCGTAGCAGACGTACTTGTGCCGCTCGTCCCGGATCATCCGGCCGAGCGCGTTGTTGAACCCGGGCAGCTCCCAGCGGGTCTCCACCACCACGCTCTCCCGGGGCTCCGGCGCCCGCACGCTGCGCCCGGGCAGGCCGGGCGGCACGGGGATCCCGGCGAGGTCGCAGAGGGTGGGCAGCAGGTCCGGTCCGGTGGAGACCAGCCGGTCGCTGACCTCGCCGGGCGTGCCGCCGGGCCCGCTGACCAGGAATGGCACCCGCACCGACTCCTCGAACAACGCCCACTTCTGGTTCCACCCGTGCGCGCCGGTGCCGTCGCCGTGGTCGGAGGTGAACACCACGACGGTCTGCCGGCCGGTCGTCCGCTCGTGTTCGCGCAGGGCGGCCAGCACCGCGCCGAGGTTCGCGTCCACCCGCTCGACCAGCGCGTAGTACGCCTGCCGGTAGCGCCGCCAGTCGTCCTCGCGCCACTCGGCGGTGGGGTGGGTGTGCGCCCAGGCGCGCTGGGCGAGCCGGGGGAGCCGTGCCTCGTACGGTGCGGGCGGGAAGTTGGCGGGCAGCGGCGGGCACTGCGCGACGGGCGGCGGGGCGGGCAGCGGGCCGGTCTTCGGCTGCTGGCCGCGCGCCCATTCGCAGATGCCGTGCGGCTCCAGGAACGAGAGCACCAGCAGGAACGGGCGGGGGTGCGGCGTGCGGAGGAAGGCGGCCGCGGCGCGGGCGAGTGCGGCGTCGTCACCGGCCGGGTGGAGGCGGCGGAAGCCGCGGCCCTCGGGCAGGTCGAGTTCGGGCAGGTGCCACTTGCCGCCGTAGGCGCAGTCGTAGCCGGCCTCGGCGAACACCCGGCCCAGCAGCGGCTCCGGCGCGGTGCCGTCGGGCGCGGCGGCCTCGTTGCCGGTGACGCCGAGCGCGCTGGGCAGCTGTCCGGTGAGCAGGCTGGCCCGGGAGGGCGCGCACAGCGGCTGGGCGCAGTACGCCTGCCGGTAGAGGGTGCCGGCGGCGGCCAGCGCGTCCATGTGCGGGGTGCTCAGGTGCGGGTTCCCGGCGGCGCCCATCGCGTCGGCGGTCTGCTGGTCCGTCAGGACGACCAGCACGTCGGGCAGGTGGCTCGACACGGGTCAGGCCATCCGTTCGTAGGCGCCGCGCTCCAGGGCGTGGCGGAGCGGTTCGCCGTGGGCCCACCGCTCGAACTCGCCGACCACCAGGTCGCCGAGGCGCCGCCGCTCCAGGCCCTGGCTGCCGGCCAGGTGCGGGGTGACCACGACGTTCGGCAGGGTGAACAACGGCGAGCCGGGCAGCGGTGGTTCGGGATCGGTGACGTCCAGGACCGCGAACAGGTCGGGCCGTTCGGCGAGCACGTCGAGCAGGGCCGGCTCGTCGAGGACGGCGCCGCGCGCGGTGTTGACCAGGGTGGCGCCGGGCTTCATCGAGGCGAGCAGGCGCCGGCCGACGAGTCCCCGGGTCTCCGGGACGAGCGGGGTGTGGACGCTCACCACGTCGGCGGTGGCGAAGAGTTCGTCCAGGCCGACCGCCCGCACCCCCGGCGGCGGTGCGGTGTACGGATCGTGGGCGATCACCCGCAGGTCGTAGCCGCGCAGCCGCTCGCAGACCAGCCGCCCGGTCTCCCCGAGCGACAGCACGCCGACGGTGGCCCCGTACGCGCCGGGGGCCCGGCCGGACCGGACGGGCGCTCGGGCGGCGCGGGCGGCGAGCACGTGCCGCCAGCCGTCCTTGAGCGCGTAGACGATCTGCGCGACGGTGAACTCGGCGACCGGTACGGCGTTGGCGTGGGCGGCGGTGACGATCGGGATGCCGGCCGCCCAGAACTCCTCGGTGATGATCCGCCGCACCGACCCGGCCGCGTACAGCACCAGGGCCAGCCGGGGCATCCGCTCCAGCGCCGCCGCGTCGAGCACGGGGCCGCCCCACCCGGTGAGCAGCACCTCGACCTCGCGCAGCGCGTCCGGCGCCGCGTCGAGCCGCTCGGGGCCCCAGACCCCGCCCGGTTCGGCCAGGTCCTCGACGACGTCCGCGCGTGCCAGCACCCGGGCGCGCGCCTCGGGGCCGTAGACATCGGGGAAGCGGACCGGGTCCATGGCGAAGGCGGCCGCGAACATCCGGATCTCCTTGGGTCGATGGGCCACGAGGAGTTTCTATCACATTGAGAAATAGTCGGGCGGACCTGTGGCCGACCTGCGCTCCGGAGGTTGTGCGCCCGGGGCGGCTCAGCGCGTGATGAAGGTGGCCCCGTCGGCCAGCCGGACGGCCGCCGCGGCGGCGCCCACCAGCTCGGTGGTGGTCGAGTGCACCATCATCAGCCGCGGCAGCACCGGCACCCGCCCCTGCAGCCGGGACTCGATCGCGGGCAGCATCTCGCCGCCGCTCTCCCAGAGCAGCCGCCCGCCCAGCGCGACGAGCTCGGGGCCGAGCACACTCGTCAGATTGGCCACCAGCAGGGCCAGGTCGTCGGTGAACTCGTCGACCAGCCGCCCCGCCGCCGGCACGCCCTCCCGTGCCAGCCGGAACAGCTCGGCGACCCGCTCGGCCGACGTCCCCGAGACGGTCAGCCCGGCCTCGGCGATCCGCCGGTCGACGGCGTGGTCGCCGATCCGGGCCTGGGTGTCGCCGGTGCGGCCCAGCGGACGGTCCAGCGCCCGGCGGTCGCCCATCAGGTACCCCAGCGCCCCCGCCGACCCCAGCCGGCCCCGGTGCAGCCGGCCGTCCAGCACGATGCCGGCGCCGACCTCGATCCCCACCACCACCGCGGCGAGGTCGCTCACCCCGGCGCCCGCCTCGCCGTGCTGCACGGCCAGTGCGACCAGGTCCACATTGCTCTCGACCGCCACCGGGACGCCCAGCCGCTCGTGCAGCAGCGCGCGCAGCCGCAGCCCGGGCCAGTCCAGCGCCGGGGCGAACTCCACCAGCCCGGTCCGGTCCCGGACCACCCCGGGCACCCCGACCACCAGCGCGCGCGGCGCGCCCGCGTGCCGGGTGGCCCACGCCCGCAGCCCGTCGACCAGCGCCAGCAGCGGTCCGGTGAGGTCCTCGGCGGACGGCTCGCGGACGCGCTCCGGCCCGAGGCCCGCCGCCCAGTGGTGCTCGGCCTCGTGCAGCACGCTGCCGTGCAGGTCGGCGACCACCCCGACGATCCGGCGCGGACGCATCGCCACCGCGAGGACGGTCTGCGCCCCGGCGTTGTACCGGATCAGCTGCGGCGGGCGGCCCCCGCTGGACGGCGCGCGCTCGGCCTCCACCACCACCTGGCCCGCCGCCCGCAGCACCTCGACCAGCCGGTGCACGGTCGCCGTCGACAGCCCGCTCTCGGCCGCCAGCCGCTGCCGGGACAGCGACCCGTGCCGGCGCAGCACCTCCAGCAGCACGGTCTGGTTGACCTGCGCCACGGTCTGGGTGGTGGCGGTCGCCGGGGTGCGGGGGGACTTGGGCACCGGGTGCTCCTCGGGCGGGGCCGGGCGGGGCCCGAGCGGTGGCGGGACTTCGTCTCGGCCCGAATATATCCGAGCCCCCCGGCCTCGATATTCGAGCCTTCCGGCCCGGATGTCCGAGCCTCCCGGCCCCGACCGGCACCGACCGGCCCGGGAACGCCCGAAGGCCCGGCCGCGCGGATTGCGCGCGGCCGGGCCGTGGGTCACCCCGGTGATCCCTGTCCGACCCCGGGGTGAGGGGGGACAGATGGTCCGGTGAAGCTCGGCTTAGTACCAGTGGTGGGTCTGCCAGAACGCCCAGGCGTTGTTCGGGCTGCCGTAGCGCTCGTTCATGTAGTCCAGCGCCCAGCGGATCTGGGTGGTGGCGCTGGTCTTCCAGTCGGAGCCGTGCGAGGCCATCTTGGAACCCGGCAGCGCCTGCGCCAGGCCGTACGCGCCCGAGGACGGGTTGGTCGCGGTCACGTTCCAGCTGGACTCGTGGGCGATGATCTGGCTGAACGAGTTGAGCTGGTTCGCCGGGACGATCTGCGCGGCGATGGTCTGCGGCGACGGGGTCGCGGCGGACGCGGCGGCGGGCACCAGGCCGGCACCCAGGGCGGTCACGGCGGCGGCACCGGCGAGAACGGCGGCGGAGGAACGCATACGAAGCTTGAAAGCGGGCATGAAGAACAAGACCTCAATCAGGTTGGGCCGGCGTTCGCCCCGCCCGGACCGTGGCCGGACAGGGGCCGAAACGGTCGCGGGGCGTACGCCGGACAGTCGTTGTGAAGAGCCGCACTCCGGTGGGACAGGTACCGAGTGCGGCTGGCGACGAGACCAATTGTTGCCAGACGGGTTTGCCCGCTGCCAAGACCCCTCCACTACGACGCCCCGTCGTAGCGATCCCGCGCTCCGTCGATTCGAAGGCCCCCCGCCGAGGCCCCTGACCTGCGACGCTTTCACCCCCGGCCGGGTATCGGCCCGAGCACTACCGTCCGTCGTGCCGAGGGAATCCTTGTGAGCGCACTCACCGCCCGGCACCCCCGCCCGTCACCCACCGCCACCGGCGCCACCACGCCGAGTCGCGGTTGATCTGAGACCGGCACCACAACGGGGGTGCCCGAACGGGGACTTCGGGTGGGGGGAACTCCTCACGGCAGTGCCCCGCCGGGTGTCACGGATGGATTCCGTGACACCCGGCGGGGCACTCTCAGGCGATCCGGTTACAAGAACCGATCGGTTCTCCGGCTGTCACCGGTCGCGCCGCTTCAGTTGTTGCGGCGGCGCCTGGTGAGGGCGAGGGCGAGTCCGCCGATGATCAGCAGCACGCCCGCGATGCCGGCGGTGGTGAGGACGGCGGCGCCGGTGCGGGCGAGGAGGCCGGTGGGGCCGGGTTCGGCGGGCTTGCCGGGTGTGACCGGGTCGGGCTCGACCTTGACGGTGGCGGTGGCCTCGGGGGAGGTGACGCCGTTGCCGGTGGCGGTGGCCGTGTTGACGACCTTGCCGTGCTGGGCGTCCTGCGCGGTGATGGTGTGCGGCTTGGTGGTGCACAGCATCGTCTCGCCGGGGGCCAGGCTGCTCCTCGGGCAGGTCACCTCGCCGGCGGTGGGGTCGTCGACCCTGATGCCGGTGACGGTGGCGGCGCCCTGGTTGGCGACGGTGAGCTTCCAGTCGATGCGGTCGCCGGTGTCGGTCCTGCCGTTGCCGTTGACGTCGGTGACCTCGGCGGTCTTGGTGAGGCCGAGCGCGCCCCGACCGTCGGAGGGGACGGTGATCTCGGACGGGGGCGACACCGGCGGCTCGCCCTTGGGCGGGGTGCCGGTGGCGGTGGCCGTGTTGCGGATCGTGCCGGCGTCGACGTCGGCCTGCGTGACCGTGTAGGTGGCGGTGCAGGTGGTGGTGGCGCCGGGCGCCAGGGAAGTGGCCTCCTTCGGGCAGGTGACGGGGGAGAGCTTGCCGGTGCCGGTGAACTCGCCCTCGGTCACCTTGACGTCCTTGACGGTGACGTTGCCGGTGTTGGTGACGGCGAACCGGTACGTGACCTTCTCACCGGCGACCAGCCTGCCGGGCTTCTCGGTCTCGGCGGACTTGACCACCGCGAGCGCGGGCTTCGGCGCCTGCGGCAGCTCCACCTCGGACGGGGGCGACACCGGCGGCTCGCCGCGCGGCGGGGTGCCGGTCGCGGTCGCGGTGTTCTTCACCGAGCCGGCGTCGACGTCGGCCTGGGTGACCGTGTAGCCGGCGGTGCAGGTGACGGTGGTGCCGGGGGCGAGGGTGGCGGCCTCCTTGGGGCAGGTGATCGGGTCGAGCTTGCCGTGGCCGGTGAAGTCGCCTTCGGTGATCTTGACGTCCTTGAGCGTCACGTTGCCGGTGTTGCGCACCGCGAAGCTGTAGGTGATCTTCTGGCCGGCGACGAGCTTGTCCTCCTGACCGGTGGAGGCGGACTTGACCACGGACAGGCCGGGCTGGTCGTCCGTCGTGATGGTCGTCTCGGACGGCGGCGACACCGGCGGCCGGCCCTTGGGCGGGGTGCCGGTGGCGGTGGCGCTGTTCTTGACCGTGCCCGCGTCCACGTCGGCCTGGGTGACGGTGTAGGTGGTGGTGCACAGCACCGTCGCGCCGGGGGCGAGGGTGGCGGCCTCCTTGGGGCAGGTGATGGGGTCGAGCTTGCCGTGGCCGGTGAACTGGCCCTCGGTGACCTTGACGTCCTTCAGCGTCACGTTGCCGGTGTTGGTGACGGCGAACTTGTAGGTGACCTGCTCGCCGGCGACGAGCGTGCCGGTCGAGGAGGTCTTCACGACCGCCAGCGCGGGCTTCTCCGGCGCCGGGACGATCGTCTCGGACGGCGGGGAGACGGGCGGCTCGCCGCGCGGCGGGGTGCCGGTGGCGGTGGCGGTGTTCTTGATGGAGCCGGCGTCGACGTCGGCCTGGGTGACGGTGTAGGTGGCGGTGCAGGTCGTCGACGCGCCGGGGGCCAGGGAGGCGGCCTCGGCGGTGGGGCAGGTGACCGGGGAGAGCGTGCCGGTGCCGGTGAACTCGCCCTCGGTGACCTTCACGTCCTTGAGCGTGACGTTGCCGGTGTTGGTGACCGTGAAGTCGTACCGGACCTGCTCGCCGACCACGAGCTCGTTCGGCTTGCTGCTGTGGCCGGTCTTGACCACGGACAGGCCGGGCTGGTCGGTCGTCGTGATGGTCGTCCCGGTGGGCGGGGAGACCGGCGGCTCGCCGCGCGGCGGGGTGCCGGTACCGGTGGCGGTGTTCTTGATGGAGCCGGCGTCCACGTCGGCCTGCGTGACCGTGTAGGTGGCGGTGCAGGTGACGGTCGCGCCCGGCGCGAGCGAGGCGGCCCCGCTCGGGCAGGTGACGGGCGACAGCGTGCCGCTGCCGGTGAACGCGCCCTCGGTGACCTTGACGTCCTTCAGCGTGACATTGCCGGTGTTCTTCACCTCGAACTTGTAGACGACCTCCTCACCCGCGACCAGCGTGCCGGTCGAGGCCGACTTCACCACGGACAGACCGGGCTGGTCCTGCGTGGTCACCGTGACCTCGGACGGCGGCGACACCGGCGGCGGGCCGCTCGGCGGCGTACCGGTCGCGGTCGCGCTGTTCTTCACCGAACCCGCGTCCACGTCGGCCTGCGTGACCGTGTAGGTGGCGGTGCAGGTGACGGTGGCGCCGGGCGCGAGCGAAGCGGCGCCGCTGGGGCAGGTGACGGGGGAGAGCGTGCCGGCGCCGGTGAACGCGCCCTCGGTGACCTTGACGTCCTTCAGCGTGACGTTGCCGGTGTTCTTCACCGCGAAGCTGTACGTGATCTGCTCACCGGTGACGAGGTTGCCGGTCGAGGCCGACTTCAGCACGGTCAGCTTCGGGTCGTTCGGCGCCGGGACGGTCACCTCGCTGGGCGGGGAGACCGGCGGCGGGCCGGTCGGCGGGACGCCGGTCGCGGTGGCGCTGTTTCTGATGGAGCCCGCGTCCACGTCGGCCTGGGTGACGGTGTAGGTGGCGGTGCAGGTCATCGTCACGCCGGGGGCCAGCGAGGCGGCCTCGGCGGTGGGGCAGGCGAGCGGCGACAGCTCGCCGGTGCCGGTGAACTCGCCCTCGTTGAGCGTGATGTCCTTGAGGGTGACGTTGCCGGTGTTCTTGACGACGAAGCTGTAGGTGATCGTCTCGCCGACGATCAGCTTGTCGGGCCGGCTGCTGGTGGCGGTCTTGGCCACGGTCAGTGCCGGCTCGTTCGGCGCCGGGACGGTCACCTCGCTGGGCGGGGAGACCGGCGGCGGCCCGGTCGGCGGGACGCCGGTCGCGGTCGCGCTGTTCCGGACGAAGCCGCGGTCCACGTCGGCCTGGGTGACGGTGTAGGCGGCGGTGCAGGTCATCGTCGCGCCCGGAGCCAGCGAGGCGGCCTCGGTGGCGGGGCAGGTGATGGCCGGCGGTGTGCCCGTGCCGGTGAACTCGCCCTCGGTGACCTTGACGTCCTTGAGGGTGACGTTGCCGGTGTTCTTCACCGCGAACTTGTAAGCGACCGTCTCGCCGACGATCAGCTTGTCGGGCCGGCTGCTGGTCGCGGTCTTGGCCACGGTCAGCGCCGGCTCCGACGGCCCGGGGACGGTCACCTCACCCGGGGGCGAGACGGGCGGCGGTCCGGTCGGCGGGACGCCGGTGGTGGTGGCGCTGTTCTTGACGGAGCCGGCGTCGACGTCGGCCTGGGTGACGGTGTAGGTGGCGGTGCAGGTCATCTCCGCACCGGGCGCCAGCGAGGCCGCCTGGGCGGTGGGGCAGGTGACGGGGGACAGCGTGCCGGTGCCGGTGAACGGGCCCTCGGTGACCTTGACGTCCTTCAACGTCACGTTGCCGGTGTTCTTGACGACGAAGCTGTAGGTGATCGTCTCGCCGACGATCAGCTTGTCGGGCCGGCTGCTGGTGGCGGACTTGACGACCGTCATCGCGGGAGCCGGGGGCTGGGTGATGGTGACCTCACCCGGAGGCGACACCGGTGGCGGGCCGCTCGGCGGCGTACCGGTCGCGGTGGCGCTGTTCTTCACCGAACCCGCGTCCACGTCCGCCTGCGTCACCGTGTAGCCGGCGGTGCAGGTGACGGTGGCGCCGGGCGCGAGCGAGGCGGCCTCCGCCGGACAGACGACCGGGTCGAGCTTGCCGCTGCCGGTGAACGGGCCGTCGGTGACCTTGACGTCCTTGACGGTGACGTTGCCGGTGTTGGTGACGCGGAAGCTGTAGGTGATCTTCTCGCCGGCCACCAGCTTCTCGGTGGAGGAGGTCTTGGCCACCGCCAGTGCCGGAGCCGGGGGTTCGGTGATGGTGACCTCGCTCGGAGGCGACACCGGCGGCGGTCCGGTCGGCGGGGTGCCGGTGGCGGTGGCGCTGTTCTTGACCGAGCCGGCGTCGACGTCGGCCTGGGTGACGGTGTAGGTGGCGGTGCAGGTCATCGTCGCGCCGGGGGCCAGCGAGGCGGCCTCGGCGGTGGGGCAGGTGACCGGGGAGAGCGTGCCGGTGCCGGTGAACGCGCCCTCGGTGACCTTCACGTCCTTCAGCGTCACGTTGCCGGTGTTCTTCACCCCGAACGTGTAGGTGATCGCCTCACCGGCGACGAGCTTGCCGGTCGAAGCCGACTTCACCACCGTGAGCTTCGGGTCGTTCGGTGCCGGGACGGTCACCTCGGACGGAGGCGACACCGGCGGCGGTCCGGTCGGCGGGGTGCCGGTGGCGGTGGCGCTGTTCTTGACCGAGCCCGCGTCCACGTCGGCCTGGGTGACCGTGTACGTGGCGGTGCAGGTGACGGTGGCGCCCGGGGCCAGCGAGGCGGCCTCGGCACTCGGGCAGGTGACCGGCGACATGGTGCCGCTGCCGGTGAACGCGCCCTCGGTGACCTTGACGTCCTTCAGCGTGACGTTGCCCGTGTTCTTGACGGCGAAGCTGTAGGTGATCTGCTCACCGAGGACGAGCTTGTCGGGCCGGCTGCTGGTGGCCGACTTGACCACCGTCATCGCGGGAGCCGGCGGCTCGGTGATCGTCACCTCGGACGGCGGGGAGACCGGCGGCGGGCCGCTCGGCGGGGTACCGGTCGCGGTGGCGGTGTTCTTCACCGAACCCGCGTCCACGTCGGCCTGCGTCACGGTGTACCCGGCGGTGCAGACGACGGAGGCGCCCGGAGCGAGCGAAGCGGCGCCACTCGGGCACGTCACCGGGTCGAGCGTGCCACTGCCGGTGAACGCGGTCTCGGTGACCTTGACGTCCTTCAGCGTGGTGTTGCCGGTGTTGGTGACACGGAAGCTGTACGTGATCTTCTCGCCGGCGACCAGCTTGCCGGTGGAGGCGGTCTTGGTCACGGTCAGTGCCGGGTCGTTCGGCGCCGGGACGGTCACTTCGGACGGCGGCGACACCGGCGGCGGTCCGGTCGGCGGGTTGCCGGTGGCGGTGGCGCTGTTCTTGATCGAGCCCGCGTCCACATCCGCCTGCGTCACCGTGTAGGTGGCCGTGCAGGTCATCGACGCACCAGGCGCCAACGAGGCGGCCTGGGCGGTGGGGCAGGTGGCGACCGGCGGGGTGCCGGTGCCGGTGAACGTGCCCTCGGTGACCTTGACGTCCTTCAGTGTGACGTTGCCGGTGTTGGTCACCACGAAGCTGTACGCGATCTGTTCACCGAGGACCAGCCTGTCCGGTTGGCTGGTGGCGGCGGACTTCTTGACCGACAGTGCCGGCGCCGGTGCCTGGGTGGGCACGGTGGCGGTGGAGGTGGCGGGCGGGCTGACCATGCCGACGTCGTTGGTGCCGGTCGCGGTCGCGGTGTTCGTCACCGACCCGGTGTCCACGTCGGCCTGGGTCACGGTGTGGGTCGTCGTGGACGTGCAGGTGACCGAGGCGCCGGGAGCCAGGCCCGACGCCGGCGGCTTCGGGCAGGTCACGACACCGAGGGCCGGGTCATTGACCGCCACCGATACGAGCGGTGTCGAACCGGTGTTGGTGACCGCGAACGAGTAGGTGATCGTGTCACCGGCCTTCGCGCCCGTCTGGTCGGCGGCCGGGGTGACCGTCGCGGTCTTCTTCAGTGACACCGAGGGGGTCGGGCACAGGACGCTCGGCCGGACCTGCGCGTCGAAACCCTCCGCGTTCGCACCGGACTTGATCTGCACGTCGATCGTGTTCAGGCCGGTCTGCCAGTTGTTCTTCAGCGTCGTCTGCGCGGCGTTCGCCGTCGTGAAGCCCGCGTAGTAGTAGATGCCGGTCATCTGCCCGGCCGGCGGCGGAGCGGTCAGCGTGGCCTGCGGGAGCCCGGTCGTCTTGGTGGACTGGGCGACACCGTTGACGTATACCTCGGCCACGGCATTGTCGGCGAGGAAGTTCATCGACAGCGCGAAGGCGGACGGACTGACGGACGGGGAGAGGTCGAACTGGTAGCGGTAGTACCAGTCACCGTTCGTCGGGCCTTGGTCCGGAGCCGCCTTGGTCTGCTGGGAGATCCACTGCGCGTTGTTGTAGGGGCTGGTGGCCCAGACGGTCGGGGCGAGGCTGCCCACGTTGGCCGGGGCGAACACCGCACCCGCCGGCGGCGGGGAGACCGCGGCCGTCGCCGGGAAGGGCCCGGCGACCTGCCAGTTCGCGTCCTTCGAGTTGTCGACGAGGACACCGCCGGTCGCCGCGTTGTACCCGGTGTTGAACATGTTCGGGTTCGTTGTACACGTGACGGTCGGCACCGCCGCCTGGGCGGGTGCCGGGTTCAACGCGGTGACCGCCAGGCCGAGCGTCGACGCCGTCAGCGCCAGCGCGCCGACCACCGCTCCCGAACGCAGCCGCCGCGCCCGGTGCCGTCCCGAGCCCCGCATTGTGGCGGTCATTCAGCACCCCCAGGCGTCTGCGGCGATATGCCGCGGACCGCGATCCGTGTTCGAAGGGACGCCGCCGCGCCGCGCTGCCGCGGTCGGCATCTCCTGACGGCCCCAGGTCGGGGCACGGACGCGTGCCCGTGCCCGTCGGCGGATGTTGGCTCCCGCGTTGACCAGTTCACTCCGGACATCCCTCCAGGTCGGAAGCTTCGGCACGCACGGCGTCAGACCTCCGTGTACGCACCGGGATCAGGGCAGTGGGGACCTGATCTTGAGACGGGAGTAAAGCACCGAATCATTGAAACTTGTCGTATATGCGCACAAGTTATCCACGTGTCTGTTTTGAGAGGTTGATCCGACATCGGCTCGCCGCCGCAACGGTCGGCCGCGCCGGGCCCCTTGCTCGTCACTCCACGTCACTTCGCTCCGTCGAGCATGTGCTTGACGGAGCGAAATGGTGTGGATGCGAAGCAACTTGGCGTGTCCGCCTCGGGGGGCCTCCGTCCGGTCGGCTCTCGGCGGAGCGCGGATCCCGGCTCCTGATCGACCTCCGGCTGGAGGCACGCGCATCGGCGGCAGCCCGGTGAGGCTGTGGACGCCCTCCTCGGAGTGGAGGGGTTGGCGTCCAGCAGCGGGAGAGCGGTACCGGGTGGGGGTGCCGGCGCTGCGGGCCGGGGGAGTGGGAAGTCGGATCGGCCGACTTCCTACTCCCCCAGTCGCCGTCAGGGCAGGTCGAGGACGTCGCCCAGGCGGCGGTGGCGGGTGGTGCGGGCGGTGAGGCGGGTGGGTTCGGGGGTAGCGGTGAGGGTGGCCAGGGTGGTGGCGACGGCGTGGCCGAGGCGGGCGCAGAAGGGGGCGGGCTCGTCGGCGGCGTCGGGGAGTTCGGCGATCACGGTGTCGACCAGGCCGACGGCGGCCAGGTCGTGGGCGGTGATGCCCTGGGAGCGGGCCAGGTCGGGGGCGTGGGTACCGTCACGGTGGACGATGGCGGAGGCGCCTTCCGGGGGGAGCGGGGCGAGCCAGGCGTTGGCGGCGGCGAGGACGTGGTCGGCGGGGAGCAGGGCCAGCGCGCCGCCGCCGGAGCCCTGGCCGAGCAGGACGGCGAGCACGGGCGTCCGCAGGGAGAGCAGGGTGGTGAGGCAGTGGGCGATCTCGACGGCCACGCCGTCCAGTTCGGCCTGGACGGAGAGCTCGGCGCCCGCCGTGTCGACCACGGTGACGAGCGGCAGGCCGAGCTGCTCGGCGAGGCGGGCGGTGCGCCGGACGGCGCGCAGGTCGGCGGCGGTGAAGGGACGTTCCCGGGTGCCGGCCCGGCGTTCCTGGCCGACGACCACGGCGGGCTGCCCGCCCAGTACGGCGAGTGCGCGGACGAGGGCGCCGTCGCGGCCGCCGGGGGAGTCGAGCAGGACCAGCTCCTCGGTGGTGCGGCGCAGCAGCTCCCGGGTGCCCGGACGGTCGGGGCGGCGGGTGCTGAGGACGGCCTGCCAGGCATCGGGGCGCTCGGCGGGCTCCCTGAGGGGAGAGGCGGGGGAAGGGGACGGCAGCGGTTGACGGGTCAGGATGGACAGCGCGCGGCGCAGCACCTCGCGCAGTTCCTCGGGCGCCACCACCGCGTCGACCAGGCCGCGTTCGGCGAGCGTCTCGGCGCGCTGCACCTCGGGCGGAAGCCCGACGCCCCGCAGCTCCTCGTACACCCGCGGGCCGAGGAAGCCGAGCCGTGCGCCGGGCTCGGCGAGGACCAGCTGCCCGAGGGTGCCCCAGGAGGCGAACACCCCGCCCATGGTGGGATTGCGCAGGTAGGTGACGTACGGCAGGCCCGCGGCCCGGTGGGCCTGCACGGCGGCGGTGATCCGCAGCATGCAGAGGAAGGCGGCGGACCCCTCCTGCATCCGCGTGCCGCCGGAGACCGGGAGGGCGACCAGCGGGAGGCGTTCGGCGGTGGCCCGCTCCACGGCGCGGGTGATCCGTTCGGCGGTGGCCACGCCGATGGAGCCGCCGAGGAAGCCGAACTCGGAGGCGACCAGGGCCACCGGTTCCCCGCCGATCCGGCCGAGGCCGGTGACCACCGCCTCGTCCACGCCGGTGCGCTCCCGCGCCCGGGTGAGGCTCGCCCGGTAGCCGGGGTCGGCGGGCTCGGCGGTGCCCGGTTCGTCCCAGCTCCGGTAGCTGCCGGGGTCGACCAGCAGCCCGATCAGCTGGTGTGCCGTCAGGGAAACGCTCATCTGCTCCACCCCATCGCCCGATCCGGATCCGCGCCGAGGAAGATCACCCTAGGCGGACGGCAGGGCGCGGAGGCGGATTGGGCGACGGGTGTGAGGAGGCCGACAGCCTCGGGGCGACAGGTCGAGGCCCGGCTCGGCCCGAGGACAGGGCGGCGGACCACCACCGGCCCCGGGCGCGGCAGGCGTCCGCGGCCGTCCAGTCGGCCTTGCGCACCGATCCCCCGCGTCCTCGCAGGTCACCGCCGCCTCGCCCGGACCCCGTCGCCGCCTGTTCTTCCACCTGTTCTTCCACCGGTGGCCCCCCGGCCACCGTCCCGCCGGGCGCGCCGCCGCCGATCCGGCCGGCCCGGCGGGGACTGCCCGGGTTGCTAGGGTCGGGGCATGGCAGTGAGCAGGACGAACGGCACCGGCGGCCCCACCGGGGCGAACCCCCCGGCGCGGTTGCGGCGCGACGCGCAGCGCAACCGCGACCTGCTGCTCGCCACCGCCCGCGACCTCTTCGCCGCGCACGGGCTGGACGTACCGCTCGACCAGATCGCCAAGGAGGCGGGCGTCGGCAACGCCACGCTCTACCGGCACTTCCCGACCCGCGAGGCGCTGATCGGTGAGGTCTTCGCGGACGCCGCCCACCTGCTCGACGAGGCCGGGGCCGAGGCGCTCGCCACCGAGGACGCCTGGAGCGCCATCGAACGCTACTTCGCGCGGATCTTCGAACTGGTCGCCGCCGACCGGGGCATCAACGACCTGGTCACCCAGGCCATCCCGGCCGTCCCCGGGATGATCGAGATCAGCCGCCGCAACGCCGTGACGGTCGGCACGCTGGTCGCCCGCGCGCAGGAGCAGGGAACCCTGCGCACCGACGTCGTCACCATGGACCTGCTGTTCATGCTCGGCCCGCTCTGCCGCGCCCTGCCCGCCGCCGCCGACCTGCGCCCCGACCTGTGGCGCCGCTACCTCGCCCTGCTGCTCGACGGCTTCCGCACCCGCGCCACCCACCCGCTGCCCGTCCCGCCGATCGGCGAGGAGCACCTGGACCGGATGTTCGCCGACCTCTGGGAGGCCGACGGGCCGGGCACCGCGCCGGGCACCGCCTGACCGGAATCCACCGCGCGTCAGGAACCCGTACGGACCGGGCCCGTGCGCGTCAGAGCTGCGTCAACGAACCGCCCGCCCCCCTCCGCCACGGCTTGGCTGGACCCGACGACACCAGCCACCACCCGTGAGGACGGACAGCACCATGGCGGACGAGCAGCCGACAGACCTCCCCGGCACACCCCGTTGCCCCGAGGACGACGGCCGCGGCCGCGTCGTGGTCGGCGTCAGCGGCTCGCTCGGCAGCCTCGCCGCCCTGCACCGCGCCGTCGCCGAGGCCCGCCGCCTCGACGCCGAGGTCCTCGCCGTGCACTGCTGGACCCCGGTCGGCGGCGAGTTCGGCTACCGCCGCTCACCCTGCCCGCCGCTGCTGACCGCCTGCCGCGAGGCCGCCGCCACCCGGCTGCACGACGCCCTCGACCAGGCCTTCGCCGGCGCCGGGGCGGGCGTCCGGCTGCGCGCCGTCGCCGTCCGCGGCGAGACCGGGCAGGCCCTGGTCCGCTGCGCCGACCGGCCGGACGACCTGCTCGTGCTCGGCGCGGGCGGGCGGGGCGCCCTCGCCCGCGTCCTGCACCCGTCGATCACCGCCTACTGCACGCGGCACGCCACCTGCGCGGTCCTCGCCGTCCCCAAACCGCCGCTCCAGCGCGAACTGGAGGCCCTGCGGCGCCACCCCGGCACCCGCCTGACGGTGACGGCGTGACCGCCCGCCTCGCCCCCTCGGCGGCGCTCGCCGTCGCCCTCACCGCCTCCGCCGCGCTGCTCCCCGTCCTCGCCGTCCTCGGCGAACTCCGTCCCACCTGGGTGGCCCTCACCGCCTACACCGCCCTCGCCGCCGCCGTCGGCCGCCACTCCCACCCGGCGGCCGCCCCGCTGATCGGCCTCGCCGGCTGGCTCTTCCACAACGGCTTCGTCGAACACCACCACGGCACCCTCGCCCTCACCGACCCCGCCGCCGAGGCCGCCCACCTCCTGCTCCTCACCGCCGCCGCCCTCGCCTTCGCGCTGCGCGCCGCAGCCCGGCGCGGACCTCGCCGCGACCGCGCGGTTCCCCGGCGACACGGGCGGGTGACGGTCGATCCGAAGCCCGACCGGGTTCCCCTATGATGTGTCAACTCGACGACGCTCACATGAGGATGGGGACTCGGTGTTTGAGCAGCGCAAGGACGCGGACACGACCGTCGGTGCGGTGGGGGAGGGTGTGCACACCCTCGACTTCCTGGTCTCGATCGACGACACCGGGCAGTCGTCCACGGTCGGAGAGAAGGGCCTGTTCGGTCGTCGGGACGGCGCGGCGGGCGAGGCCTCGGTCCGCAGCATCCCGGTCGAGGTCCTCCGGGCGAACCTCCAGCGCACCGTCGACGGTCTCCAGGCCGTGCTCGGCGAGATCCGGGTCCCGGACGGCGGCATGCCGCTCAAGCAGGCCCAGATCGCCTTCGAGGTCACCGCGAGCGGAGGGATCACCCTGGTCGGCACCTCGGCCCAGGTGGCGGCGAAGGGCGCCATCACGCTGACCTTCGGGTCCTGACCGGGCGGCCCGCTGCGCACACGATGAACGGATCCTTCCGGGCCCTGCTGATCGGCGTGCCCGAGTACCGCGACAAGGCGATCCCCGATCTGCCCTTCGTCACCGACGACATGGCCGAGCTGGCGGGCGCGTTGACGTCGGCCGGCTACGACGTGGCCGTCCACGAGCCCGGCGAGACGGACCGGGAGAGCATCGACGCGGCGATCGAGGGCTTCTTCCAGAGCGCGGCGGAGGGGGACACCCTCCTGCTGTGCCTCAGCGGACACGGAGTCCACCACGGCGACGTGGACTACCTCGTGCCCAAGGGAGCCCGCACCAGCGCCCACGACTTCCCCGGCAAGTGCCTGTCCCTCGACTTCGGCCCCTACGTCGAGCGCAGCCTCGCCGGCGACGTCGTGGTCTTCGTCGACGCCTGCCGGGAGGGCATCACGCTCAAGGAGATGTCCGTCACCAACGCCCACCGCTGGTCCGAGACGGACGTGAAACGGATCGGCGAGCGGCACTACGGCTACGTCTACGCCTGCTCGAAGGGGGAGTCGGCGCAGTTCTTCGCGGACGAGGGCGCGGCCTTCAGCTTCTTCTCGCGGGCCCTCAGCGCGGTGGTGGCGGACGAGGGCGGTCCCCGCACCCTGGCCGAGCTGTCCGGCCCCCTCCAGCGCGAGCTGGACCGGCTGACCGTCGCGCACAGGGCCGCGCCGCAGCGGATCCGGATCAGGACCGAGACCGGTCTCGACGACTTCGTGCTGTTCGAGCGCCCGGACCGCGGCAGCACCGGCCCGGACGGTGTGCACCCGTGGGTCAGGCTGGCCAGGGAGCACCCCGCCTGGATGCTGGCCGGCGGCGGCCAGGGAGCCGAGGCGATGAGCGGGACGGCTGCCGTGCTGGTCGCGGGACTGGCCCGGGAGGCCGATCGCGACGGGCGGGCGTTGAGCGAGGACCCCTGGTTCCGCACCGACCTGGCGGAGCGGATGACCGTCCGGCTGGGCTGGCTGCTGTCGAAGGTGCTCGGCAGGGACAAGCCGGCGCTCTCACCGGCCGAGGCGCTGCTCCTGGTGGTCGTGCCCTTCCTGTACGTGGCCTGTGCGAACCGGGCGGCGGTCCGCGCCCTGCCGGTCGTGCCGGGCGACCTCGCGCCGGCCGCGAACCCCTCCGAACCGCGGTCGGCCTACGAGCAGTTCGCCGTCGGCCGGTCGCGGCAGGTCCGCCGGGCGGCCCAGGCCGTCCGGGACGGTGACCGCGCCGGGGCGGCCGGCATCGGCTGGTGGGTGTTCCGCCAGTGGCTGGCCCACAAGCCGGGCGGGCACTACGAGGAGATCCTGGACGAACTGTGCGGGCCGGTCGACCGGTTGACCGAGGGGGTCGAGACCGAGGTCGACCGCCGCCTGGTGCACGAGCTGTTCGGACTCGACACCCTCACGACCCTGTTGCGGTCGCTCCGGACCGCCTACGACCCGAGCGCGGTCCGTCCGGTGCGTCAACTGGTCGGATCCACCACGGCGGAACAGCAGCTGCGGGAGCAGCTGTTGATCGCGCTGCTGGCGGTGGCGCACCACCTCGCCATCGACCCCTTGCGGCTGCCGGACGTGGTGGTGGACCACCTCGGCATCCGCCTCGACGCGGTCGACCTGGCCGAGCTGCACCTGACCGTCCAGGGGGCCGGCTGGGAGGAGCGCGGCCGGACCAGGGTGCTCTCCGCCGCCTGCCACCACCCGGCGGTGGGGCTGGCCCTGCGGGAACAGGCCGCCGCGCTGGACGCCCTGTTGCGGACGATCGACACCCAGGCGGCCGACGATCCTCAGCTCGCCCCGCTCCAGCTCCTGCCGACGCACGCGACCGCCGACCGCGTCCGCGCCGCTGTCGACGCACGGAACAGGCCGGTCTACGAGGCGACCGACCTGCGGTTCCGGCTCGCCGACGACCGGATCCAGGAGCTCCTCATGGGCGAACAGCTCTACGGGGACCCGGCCCTGGCGATCCGCGAGCTGTACCAGAACGCGCTCGACGCCTGCCGTTACCGAGACGCCCGGACCCGGTACCTGCGCAAGCAGCGCCCGAACCTCCGGAAGTGGTCGGGGCGGATCGGCTTCGTGCAGGGGGTGGACGAGGACGGCCGCGCGTACATCGAATGCCGCGACAACGGCATCGGCATGGGCACGCGTGAGCTGCGCGAGGTGTTCTCGCACGCGGGCGTGCGTTTCGCGGAGCTCCCCGAGTTCATCGACGAGCAGGCGGCTTGGCGTGCCGAGGGCATCGACTTCCACCCCAACAGTCGCTTCGGCATCGGGGTGCTGAGCTACTTCATGATCGCCGATGACATCCGGGTGACCACCTGTCGGCTCGACCGCGAGGGCCACCCGGGGAACCGGCTGGAGGTGCACATCGCGGGCCCGGGTTCGCTGTTCCGGATCCGTGACCTCGGGCGCGACTACGACGCCGGAACCATCGTGCGCCTCTACCTCCGCAATCCCGACACCGCGCCTTCCTGCACCGACCTGTTGCGGCGGCTGCTCTGGCGCTCCCAGTACACCGTGACGGCGCAGGACGGCGAGACCGACCTGCACTGGAAGCCGGACGAGCTCTCCCCGGTGGCGCCGTTGGGCGCGCAGGATCCCTACCGGCGGGAGGCGGAGCGTGTACCCAAGGTCCGGGTCGACGCCACGGACCGGCCCGACGTCTGGTGGGTGGGAAGCGGCGGGGGCGTCCTGGCGGACGGCCTCTGGGTCGGTCTGCCCCTCTTCGGAGTCGTTGTCGATCTCAGCGGGAAGAAGACGCCCCGGCTCACCGTCGACCGGCGGGAGACGCTGTCGTACGACACCGGATGGGTGTCGGAGCTCCTGCACCGGCAGATCCCGGCACTGCTGCGGCCCGGCGCCGAGGTGCTGGACCACGGGTGGTTGTCCGAACTGGTGCGCCACCTACCGGGGCTGGCCGATGCCGTGGCCGCCGAGGCGGCGGCCCGCAGTTTCGCCCTGGGGTCCTCGCGCGGGCCTTCGGGGGACAGCGCCGTCGTCGGCTGCTTCCCCTCGGACGCGGACCTCGTCCGGACGGACGCGTCGGGTCTGCCCGCCTTCCGAACCCCTCGGACCATACCCGCCTACGTCGTCGAATGGCGGGCGCTGGCCTGGGCCGCGGCCGGAACGTTCGCCGATGTCGCGGTGACCGGGGACGGGCCCGCCGTCCTCGCCCGTCCGTCCGACCACTACCTGCTCAACCAGGCAGCCCGTGCGCCTCGTGGCCGCGTGACTCCCGGGGACGACACCGATCCCCGGGACCGCTGGTTGGAGCGTGACGTCCCCGTCCCGGCCGGGCATGTGCTCGACGTGGCCGCCTGGCTGGGGCGTCCGACCTCGGCCGTGCTGGCGAGGCTCGCGGAGTTCGGCCTGCGGGGAGCCGCCGGGGCCGCCCTGCCGGAGGAGGCGGACCCCGACGACCTGCTGATCCTCAGCGAGCGGCTCGATCGCACCTGGCCGTGGTTGAAGCACTCGGGGCCGGTGTCCGTGCAGCACGTGCTGCGGTGTGCCGGCCGGTTGGGGTGGGCGCCGGCGGCGGTGGTGGAGCGGTTGGCCGGATTCGGGTTCACGCTGGGGGACGGTGTGGTGGTTCCGGAGACCGTCGAGACCGCGGACCTGGTGCTGGTGAGCCGGGACCTCGACGCGGTGGCTCCGTGGCTGACGGCCGCCACGGGGGTCACCCCCGGCCATGTCCTCAAGGCCGCGGAACTCCTCGGACGGTCGCCGACGGCGGTGGTGACGCGCCTGTCGGAGCTGGGATTCCCCCTCTCCGAAGGCGTGGTCCTCCCGGAGGCCGTGGAGCCCGAGGACCTGATCATCTGGACCGAGGACGGAAGTTGGCGCGCGCCGGACCTCGGCGGCCAGCTGTGGTTGGGGCACGCGCTGATGGTCGCCGGCTGGTTGGGGTGGGCGCCGGCGGCGGTGGTGGAGCGGTTGGCCGGGTTCGGGTTGACGCTGCCGGACGGTGCGGTGGTTCCCGAGGCCGTACAGGCCGACGACCTGGTGCTCGTGAGCCGGGACCTCGACGGGCTCGGGCCGTGGCTGAGCTACTCGGTGGCGGTGTCCATCGGCCATGTCCTGGCGGCGGCCGAGCGGTTGGGCTGGTCGCCGCCGGCGGTCGCGGCGCGTCTGACGGAGCTCGGGCTCACCCTGCCGGACGGCGCGGTCGTTCCGGATTGCGTCGAGCCCGAGGACCTGATCCTCCTGAGCAGTGGACTCAACTTCGCCGGGCCCTGGCTGGACCCCCTGGAACCGCTTCAGCTGAAGCACGTCATGGACGCCGCCCTGCGACTGCGCAGGGAACCCCGGAGCGTGGCGGCCCGACTTGCCGACCTCGGGCATCGACTGCCCGCCGGCGTCACGGTGCCGGCTTCGGCCGATCCGCTCAGCCTGTCCGTCCTCGACGAGGAGATCGGCCAGCGGGTGGGCCGGCCGACGTCCGGTGGGGTCGTGTCGCACGGGCAGGTGCTCCGTGCGGCACACCGGGCGAAGTGTTCGCCGGCGGTGGTGCAGGCGCGGCTGAAGGAGCTCGGTTTCGGCCTGGAGCTGGAGGTGGACGGGGCGCTTCCCGAGACGGTCACGGCCGAGGACGTCGAGATGATTCGACCGGACCCGCAATCCAGCGCCCGGTGGCTGGACCCCCGGGTGCCCGTCGGGCTGGCGCACGTCCTGCAGGCCAGCGGGGGGAAGACGAGCCCGGCCGTCGTCGCCGCGCGACTGGAGGCGCTCGGTTTCACCCTCGCCACCGGGGTCCGGTACACGAGGCCCGACGGTGCGCGGGAGGGCCGCCGTCCCGACGAGCCCGCGCGGTCGGAGCAGGTGCTCTGACCTGGTAGTGTTCTTCCTGTCGCGAGGGAGATGATTCCTCGTCAGGCGTCAGTGGTGCTACCAGAGCACGTCCCACTTTCAGTGGGGAGAGTCCGTGCGACCCGGGCCTGGCGCTCCAAGTCGGAGGGGCTCGGCACCTGTTCGTTCAGGTGCCGGGCCCCTCCGCTTTTCGTTCCTCCGTCAGCGGAGCCCGCCGAGAACGGCCTCCGGGTCGGTGGGCGACAGCGGGGCGGCGTCGGGTGAGCCGGTGGCCCCGATGGCGGCCTTGGCGGTCGGCGGCGGGGTCACGTAGACCGGGTCGGGTTCGGCGCCGGCGGCGCAGGTCTTGGCGATCCGGCCCTTGCCGCTCGGCAGGCTGCCGTCGCGGAGGTAGGCGGTGAAGGTGTCGTCCAGACAGGCGTTGCCGCGGAACAGGATCCCGTGGAAGCTGCCGCCGTCCTGGACGACGAGCTTGGCGTTGGGCAGTGCGTCGCGCATGGCGAGCCCGCCCTCGTACGGGGTGGCGCCGTCCTCGGTGGACTGGAAGAGCAGGGCGGGCGGCAGGCCCTTCCCGGTGATCTTCAGTCGGCCGGCCCGGTTGCCCTCGTGCGGCCAGAACATGCAGGCGGCGTTGTACCACATGTTGTTGTAGGTGTAGAACGGCGCGACGGCGTTGACCTCGGCCTGGTCCTTCTTCCAGTACTCCCAGTCGCGGGGCCAGGCGTTCTCGTTGCACTGGACCGCGTTGTACGCGGGGAAGGAGCCGTCGTTCCCGCTGGGCGCCGCGTAGCGGTTGTAGGCGATGGCGAGCGGCCGGGTGTCGTGCCGGGTCACGTACGCGGAGATCACCGTGGCCATCCGGGGCCAGCGCAGGAAGTTGTAGCCGCCGCCGTAGAAGGTGTCCTCGAACTCGGCCGGCCCGATCTTCCCGGGGGCCGGGGCGGCGTCCAGCGGGTCGGTCCGCAGGGCGGCCTCGACCTGGTCGTAGGCCCGCTTCACGTCGGCCGGGTCGGTGCCGAGGTGGTAGACGGAGTCGGCCTTGGCGGTCCAGGCCGCGAAGGCGTCGAAGCGGCGCTGGTGCTCCTTGTCCTGGAGCTTGTTGTGCTCGTACCAGGAGATGGTGGGCCCGACGATGCTGTCGTACACCATCCGGCGCACCCGTGAGGGGAACAGCTGCCCGTAGGTCGAGCCGAGCGTGGTGCCCCAGGAGGCGCCGTAGAAGTTGATCTTCGGCTCGCCGAGCGCCCGCCGGATGCTGTCCATGTCGCGCGCGTTGTCGACGGTGGTCATGTGCGGGAGCAGCCAGGACCACTCCGCGGCGCAGTCGGAGGCGTAGCCGGCGGCCTTCTTCAGCCAGGCCTTCGCGGAGCCCTGGCTCACCTGGTAGTCGGGGCGCTCGGCCTCGAAGTAGTGGGCGTCGCAGACGACATGGGGCTCGCTGCCGTTGGTCCCGCGCGGGTCGAAGCCGATCCAGTCGTAGGTCGAGGCGACGTCGGCCGGGACCTGCCCGGCGATGGAGACGGGCATCCAGAGTCCGGAGCCCCCGGGGCCGCCGGGGTTGAGCAGGATCGGCCCCTGGCGCTTCTCCTTCGGCGCGGTGGCCGGGAGGCGGTTCAGCTTGATCTTGATCTTGCGTCCGCGCGGGTCGGAGTAGTCCACCGGTACGTCGAGCATCGCGCACTGGAGCGCGGGCGTGGCCGGGTCCCCGCAGGAGCTCCATGCCAGCGTTCCCTGTCCGGTGTCGGCCAGCACGCTCTCGGCGTCGATCCCTCCGCTCCCGGGCTCGGCCCCGACGGCGACGGCGCCGCCGAGGACGGCGATGGCGGTGGCGGTGGACAGTAAGGTGATGATTTTTCTCATGGGAAGCATGATGTGATATGTGCAATGTCACAGCCATTCAACTGACACGACGTTATGAAGCTGTGACGGCGGCGGGGTTCGGCGGCGGCGACCGTTCGTGGTCCGGCGCATCCGCTCCGGCCTGGTAGTGTTCCTCCTGTTGCGAGAGAGACGATCTCTCGTCAGGCGTCAGTGGTGCTACCAGAGCACGTCCCACTTTCAGTGGGGAGAGTCCGTGCAACCCGGGCCTGGCGCTCCGAGGCCGAACGGGCCCGGTACCCGAGTTCACGGGTGCCGGGCCCGTTCGCATGTCACCCGGGGTTTTCCCGTGGTTCGGGCAGGTGTTCCGAGCTGGTAGTGTTCTTCCTGTCGCGAGGGAGATGATTCCTCGTCAGGCGTCAGTGGTGCTACCAGAGCACGTCCCACTTTCAGTGGGGAGAGTCCGTGCAATCCGGGCCTGGCGCTCCGAGGTCGGAAGGGCCCGGTACCTGTTCGTTCAGGTGCCGGGCCCTTCCGCGTGTCACGGGACCGGGCGGTCGGAGCCGAGTTCGCGGGAGATGCGCAGGCCGACCTGGGCGACGATCGGGCCGAGGGCGCGGACGCGGGCGGCGGTCATCCGGGAGGTGAGGCCGGACACCGAGAGTGCGGCGGTCACCTCGCCGGTGTGGTCGAAGATCGGGGCGGCGACGCAGCGGACCTCGGGCTCGTTCTCGCGGTCGTCGATCGAGTAGCCGCGGGCGCGGATGCGGGCGAGGTCGGCGCGCAGGTGGGTCTCGTCGGAGATGGTCCAGGCGGTGACCGGGCGCAGGCCGGCGGCGACGACCTCGGTGACGGCCTCCTCGGGGAGCCAGGCGAGGATCGCCTTCCCCGTCGCGGTGCAGTAGGCGGGGGCCCGGCTGCCGACCCGGGAGGCCATCCGGACATTGGTCTCGTCCTCGACCTTGTCCAGGTAGACGATGCCCGGTGCCTGCCAGACGGTGAGGTGGACGGTCTCGCCGGCCTCGCGCTGGAGGCGGCGCAGGTGCTCGGCGGCGACGCTGCGCAGGTCGAGGGTGGTGAGATAGGCCTGGCCGAGGCGCAGCGAGCCGTGGCCGAGCCGGAACCAGCCGGTCTCCCGGTCGCGGTCGAGCAGGTGCTCGTCCAGAAGCGGGCCGGTCAGCCGCAGCACGGTCGACTTGTTGAGGTCGAGCGCCTCGGCGAGCTGGGCGAGCGGGACGCCGCGCCCGTCGCCGTGGTCGCGGACGTAGCCGAGGACGGACAGCGCCCGGCGCAGCGAGGAGGACTGGTTGCGCTCGCCCGCCGCCTTCTTCGGTTTCGCGGTGGTGGAGGTGGCCGAGCTGGCCTCCTGTTCCGTCATCGGTCCCGTTCCCCTCTCGTTCCGCCGCCGGACGGCAGCGGTTGTCGAACCGTACCCCGTTCGGGGGTGGCCGCCGCTTTTTCGATACAGCGTTGTGCAGTGCAAAACTTCGCGAACCGGGTCTTGTTGGGCGCGAGCGCCCGCGCCTAACGTCCCTGGCATCGAGCAGGCGACGCAGCCCACCCGAGCGGTCGCTCTGCCGTACCCGCGTTGCACCACCCCCACATCCACGCGTTCACGTACGCACCCATCACCGGCCCCGGTCAGGGCCTGCTTCGACGTGCCCGTCCCCAGCGGCGCGCGTCTCGGCGGCAGCTGTCGGGAGGGGAGGCTCCACACCCATGCGCATCGTCAGACGGACCACCGCGGCCGCCGTTCTCGCCGCCACCTGCCTCGCTGCCGCCGCCTGCTCGCCCGGCACCGCCGTGCCGGCCGGCGACAAGGCCGCCGACGACAAGACCGGCACGCTGCAGGTCTGGCTGTACAACGAGGCCGGCAACGCCGCGAAGGAGGCGGTGATCAGCAAGGCGGTCACCGAGTTCCAGGCCTCCCACCAGGGCGTCACCGTGAACGTCAGCTACATCGACACCGACGCCTCGGCCCGTGCCGCCAAGATGAAGGGCGCGTTCAACGACCCGAACAGCGCCCCGGACCTGGTCGAGTTCGGCAACACCGACCTGCCCGGCTACGTCGCGGCCGGCGGTCTCGCCGAGATCGGCGCCGACCTCGACAAGTGGAAGGACAAGGGCGACCTCGACCCGGCGATCGCCAAGACCGCCGTGCTCGACGGCAAGACCTACGGCCTGCCGTGGTGGGTCGGTGTGCGCGCGCTGTACTACCGCACCGACATGTTCACCGAGGCGGGCCTGGCCGCGCCGACCTCCTACGCCGACCTGGTCGCCGCCACCGAGAAGATCCACTCCGCGCACCCGGACACCTTCGGCATCGCGGTCGGCGGCAAGTACACCTTCGGCGCGCTGCCCTTCGTCTGGGACGCGGGCGGCGACATCGCCGTCAAGGAGGGCGACAAGTTCAAGGCGGCGATCAGCTCGCCCGCCTCGCAGGCCGGCCTCAAGCGCTACACGGACCTGTTCAACGAGAACGGCTGCCCGGTCCAGCAGTGCGCCGACCTCACCGGCGGCAAGACCGTCGACCTCTTCGCGGCCGGCAAGGCGGCGATGGCGATCCTGCCGAACTCCAGCCGCAGCAAGGTGGACGCGGGCGCGGCCAAGGACAAGTACGCGGTCGTCCCGCTGCCCGGCGAGAAGGCCGGCTCGATCGCCCCGGCGTTCGCCGGCGGCAACAACCTCGGTGTGATGAAGGCGGCGAAGCACCGCACCCTGGCCGTGGAGTTCGCCGAGCTGCTGGCGAGCCCGGCGTACCAGGAGCAGATGTACGACGCCATGGGCAACCTGCCGACGCTGAAGTCGGTCAACACCAAGGTCGCCGCCAAGGACGCCTTCCTCAAGCCCTTCACCGACACCATCGCGGCCGGCACCAAGTTCGTGCCGCTGGACCAGGCCTGGGCGCAGATCGACGCGCAGGCCGTCATCCCGACGATGCTCCAGCAGGTCGTCACGGGCAAGGCGGACGTCGCGAAGGCCTCGGGCGACGCCGCCACCCAGATCACCTCGGCCTTCGCCGCCCACTGAGCGAAGGCCCAGCAGGTCCAGGTCGACAGCCCAGGCCGGCTGAACCCGGGTCCGGCGGTGGCTCCCCGCCGCCGGACCCGGGCCCACCGGGCATCCAGAGAGCAGGTCCCGTACGTGTCCGCATCCACCACGACCGCCCCGGCGGCGCCGCCTTCCCCGAGCGGGTGGCGCCGGGGCAGGGCGTCGGCCGCGCCCCCGCGCGGCCGACGCCGAACCCCGCTGCTGCTCCTGCTGCCGGCCGCGGTCGTCATGATCCCGCTGGTGGCCTACCCGATCTACCAGCTCGGCCTGCTGTCCGTGCTGGACTTCGGGCAGGCACAGGCCTCCGGCGGGGTGCCGACCAGCTTCGTCGGCTTCGGCAACTACCAGAAGATCCTGAGCGACGGACAGTTCTGGTCGGTGCTGAGCCAGACGATCGGCTTCGCCGCGTTCTGCGTGGTCGCCACCCTGGCCGTCGGCGCCACCCTCGCGGTGCTGCTGACCAAGGTGGGCCGGGTGCCCCGTCTGGTGCTGACCACCGCCGCGATGGCGGCCTGGGCGGCGCCGGCGATGACCGGCTCGACGGTGTGGAGCTTCCTGTTCGACACCAACCTCGGCCTGGTCAACAAGACCCTGGTGAGCATCGGCCTGAACGGCTTCCACGAGTACAACTGGTTCTACGACAAGTGGTCGGCGTTCCTGATCGTCGGTGCCGTCGTGGTCTGGCACTCGTTCCCGTTCGTCATGGTGACGCTGTACGCGGGCATCAAGGCGATCCCGACCGAGGTCCTGGAGGCGGCGGCGCTGGACGGTGCCAGCACCTGGACCACCTTCCGCCGGATCACCGCCCCGATGCTCCGGCCGATCCTGACCATCGTGGTGATCCAGTCGGTCATCTGGGACTTCAAGGTCTTCACCCAGATCTACGTGATGACCGAGGGCGGCGGCATCGCCGGCCAGAACCTGGTGCTCAACGTCTACGCCTACCAGAAGGCCTTCGCCTCCTCCCAGTACGGGCTCGGCGCGGCCATCGGCGTGATCATGCTGCTGATCCTGGTGATCCCCACCGTCCTCTACATCCGCTCGCTGCGCAGGACGGGGAACGAACTGTGAACGCCCGTAGCCGCTGGCGCCTGGGCGCCAACACCACCGCCCTCCTGGTGGCCGTCGTCACCGCCTTCCCGATCTTCTGGATGGTGCTCTCGGCCTTCAAGCCGAAGGGCGAGGTGCAGTCGCTGAACCCCCGTCCGTGGACGGCGCACCCGACGCTGGAGAGCTTCCGCCAGGTGCTCAGCGTGTCCGGCTTCGGCCGGTACTTCGTCAACAGCCTGGTGATCGCGCTGTCGGTGGTGGCGCTCTCCGCGGTGGTGGTCTTCCTCGCGGCGGTCGCGGTGACCAGGTTCAAGTTCCGCTTCCGCACCACCATCATGGTGATGTTCCTGATCGCCCAGATGATCCCGGTCGAGGCGCTGACCATCCCGCTGTTCTTCATGTTCCGCGACGCGGGCCAGTACGCGCCGGGCATCGGGCTCAACACCCTGGCCTCGCTGATCCTGGTGCAGCTGGCGTTCTCGCTGCCGTTCGGGATCTGGATGATGCGGGGCTTCGTCGCCGCCGTGCCGGTGTCGATCGAGGAGGCCGCGCAGATCGACGGCGCGAGCCGGACCCGCATCCTGTGGACGATCCTGCTGCCGCTGGTCGCCCCCGGGCTGGCCGCGACCAGCGTGTTCTCCTTCATCGCGGCGTGGAACGACTTCGTCTTCGCCAAGACCTTCATCATCAGCGCGACCGAGAACCAGACCCTCCCCTCGGCCCTGCTGGTGTTCTTCAAGCCGGACGAGAACGACTGGGGCGGCATCATGGCGGCCTCCACGCTGATGACCGTGCCGGTCCTGATCTTCTTCATCGCGGTGCAGCGCAAGCTGGTCTCCGGGCTGGCGGGCGCCGTCAAGGACTGAGACCCGGGCCCTGACGAAAACCCCGCGACGAGAAGCTGCGACGGGTATAGCGTCCGGTGCCGTGGAGGTGGGGTCCATGGACCGGGAGCGAGCCGACGGGCAACTCGCGCAGATCGCCGAGACGGTGGGCCTCGCCCGCCGTCTCGGCACACGTGTGTGGCTGCGGGGCGGCTGGGCGATGGACTTCTTCCTCGGCGAGCAGACCCGCGACCACGAGGACGTCGACTGGTTCGTCCCGGCCGCCGACGCCGCCGCGCTCGCCGCCGCGCTGGACGCCCTCGGCTACCGCCCGCTGGCGGGCAGCCCGCCGGAGCAGCAGTTCGACGTCGTCAGGGACGGCCTGGAGTCCGGCTTCGCGCTGGTCGACCTCGCGCCGGACGGCCGGGTGCTGGTGGCCGGTGGCCCCTGGGCGGGGACGGCCTGGCCGGCCGGGCTGCTGGACGGACCGCCGGGGCGGCTCGGCGCTCTGGTCTGTCCGATCGTCGCACCGGCGGCGCAGATCGAGATCAAGCGGATGATGCCGGTCTGGGACCCGCGCCGTCCGCGCCGGGCGAAGGACGCCGAGGACGTCGCCCGGCTGCGCCGGGGGCTCGGGCAGCCGGGGCTCGGGTAGCCCGGGTCCGGACAGCCGGGTCCGGACAGCCGGGGTTCAGGCGGCCAGGGACCGCTCCGCCGACGGGAGGCCGATCAGCGTGAAGGGCGCGCCGGCGTCGTCGCGGACCACGGCGCGGCGGCCGTAGGGGGTGGGTTCGGGGGCGGTCAGGACGGTTCCGCCCAGGTCGCGGACCCGGGCGACCGCGAGGTCGGTGTCGGCGGTGCCGAAGTGGACCGACCAGCCGCTGTCGGGGCCCAGGGCGATCGCGCCGGCCGGCAGGCCGTCGACCCGGAACAGGGTGGCGCCGTCGCTCTCACGGCCGTAGTCGTAGCCGAAGACCCGCCGGTAGAAGGCCCGGGCGCGGTCCGGGTCGGGGGAGTGCAGCTCGCTCCAGCTGAACGCGGCGGGCTCGTCGACCAGGCCCGCGCCCTGCCAGAGCAGTCCCTGCCGCAGGCCGAACACCGCTCCGCCCGGGTCGGCCGCGAGCGCGGCCCAGCCCTGTTCGGGCGGTACCTCGTACGGCTCCCGCAGCACGCGGCCGCCCGCCGCCGGCACCGCCTCGGCCGTCCGGGCGGCGTCGGCCACCGCCAGGTACGTCGTCCAGGACTGCGCGGCGCCGGGCGGCCGGGCGGTGAGTCCGGCGACCTGGGCGCCGCGCAGGGTGGCGACGCTCCAGCCGGGCAGCTCGACGAACTCCCAGCCGAACAGCCCGCCGTAGAAGCGCCGGGCCCGTCCGAGGTCCACCGCGCCCAGCTCGACCCAGCAGGGGACGCCCTCGTGGTACCTGCCCGCCTTCGGCATGCCGCGGCCTCCCGGGTCGGTGCGCCGACGGTCTCAGGAGACGCCGCGCGGCCGGAACTGGATACTGATCCGGGGGCCCGCCGGGCGGGCCGTCTTGGGCACCGCGTGCTCCCAGGTGCGCTGGCAGGAGCCGCCCATCACCAGCAGGTCCCCGTGCCCGAGCCGGTGCCGCAGCACCGGTCCGCCGCCGCCCCGGGGGCGCAGCAGCAGCGGCCGGGGCTCGCCGACGGACAGGATCGCCACCATGGTGTCCTGGCGCGCGCCGCGCCCGATCCGGTCGCCGTGCCAGGCCACGCTGTCCCGGCCGTCCCGGTAGTAGCAGAGGCCGAGGGTGCGGAACGGCTCGCCCAGCTCCCGCGCGTAGTGCGCGCCGAGCGCCGCGCGGGCCTCGCCGAGCACCGGGTGCGGCGGCGCGTCCCCTTCGCCGTAGGCGGCGAGCAGCCGGGGGACGTCCACGGTGCGCTCGTACATCTCGCGCCGTTCGGCCCGCCAGGGCACCTCGGCGGCCAGCTGTTCGAACAGCCGGTCGGCGCCGTGCAGCCAGCCGGGCAGCAGGTCCACCCAGGCGCCCGAGCCCAGCACCTCCCGGCGCACGCCGGTCAGCGGCCCCAGGACGGGACCGGCCGGGCCGGGGTCGTCGAACAGCGACGGCTGGAGGTGGACGGCGGCGGTGGTGCTCATGGGTCCAGCCTACGCCGAGAATCGAACACGCATGCGAATGTATGGGCCGGAGGGGGTCAGAGGGGGACGACCGTCAGCGTCCGCCCGAAGAAGTTGCTGACGTAGAGGCGGCTGCCGTCCGGGCTGACGGCGACGCCCCGCGGGCCGCCGGACACGGCGATGGTGCGGGTGACGGTGTTGCTGCCGAGGTCGATCACCGAGACCGTGTCGAAGGGGAAGTGGGCCACGTACAGCCGTTCGTCGTGCACGTCGCCGGCGAGCCCGTACGGCCCGCGGTCCACCGTGATCACCGCGAGCGGCTCGGCCGGCTTGGGCCCGTCGACCTCGATGACCTCGGTCGCGTCGTACACCGACACCGTGGCGGCGAAGTAGTTGCTGGCGTAGAAGCGGTTGCCGTCCGCGCTCGCCGCCAGGGCGACCGGGAAGTCGATGCCGGTCAGGCTGCCGTGGCTCTTGGTGAGCAGGTCGGAGATCATCACCTGGTTGTCGATGGCGTTGGCGATCAGTAACTGCTCGGGGTGGACGGTGACGGCCAGACCGTACGGCCGGGCACCCATGCCGGTGTCGATGGTCCCCTTGCCGGTGGCGGCGTCGAACACCTTGACGAAGGTGGAGGAGTTCTCGGCGACGTACACGTGATCGCCGGCCGGGTCCACGGCCACCCCGTACGGGCCGACGGCGGCCGGGAAGGTCAGGGCGACGGTGTTCGCCGGGGTGTCGACGGCGGTGACCGTCCCGTCGAGGAAGTTGGTGACGTAGACCCGCCGGCCGTCGCGGCTCGCGGCCACGCTGTGCGGGCCCGTGCCCACGGGAATCGTCTCGAAGGTCTGGGGGCCGGCCCGGTCCGGGCCGGTCGTCGGAGTGGTGGAGAGTGACATGGTCCGCTCTTCCCTGTGTCGGGTACTCCGCCGGCCTTCGACCGGGTGCGGCGCCGGGTGCCGCCGCAGGCGGCCGGGAAGCGTCCGGGGGCGCCGACCACCGCGTCCGCGCCCCCTGGACGAGGGGCGCGCGGGAGGTCGCCGCACTTCGATCGTACGCCGACCGGGTGCCCGGTCCACCGGACACCCGGTCGGTGCGGGAGCGGCTGCGGCGCGGTGCCGGAGCGGGTTCCTCAGTGCGGATCCGGCTCGCCGTCGACGTCCACGTCCGCGTCCACGTCCGCGGTGCCGAGCCGGGCGTACACCTCCGGGCGGCGCGAGCGCAGCCGCAGGGCGAGGCCCACGCCGGCCAGGAACACCACCGGGACCACCGACACCAGCGGCCAGTTGACCTCCGGTCCGGCCGCCGTGAACAGGTCGAGGCGCCAGACCACCAGCGCGGTCGCACCGCACAGCAGCGCCGTGGAGAGCAGCGGCGCGACCGCCGTGCGCAGCCGGCCCGCGCTCGCCGCGGCCGCCCGCTCGCGCCGGAAGAACGCGTACACGGCCAGCCCGGCCAGCGCCTGGAGCAGCAGGATGCCCACCACGCCGGGGGAGTTCACCCAGAGGAAGAACTGGTTGTACGGGTCGGCGCCGATCAGCGCGGCCACCACGACGGCGCCCGCCGCGAGCAGGCTCTGGACGATCCCGCCGATCCACGGCGAGCGGTGCCGGGGGTGGATCCGCCCGAGCGCGGCCGGTGCGGCGCCCTCGGAGGCCAGCGCGTGGCCGTAGCGGGTGATGGTGTTGTGGAAGGCGAGCAGCGCGGCCAGCAGGCTGGTGACGATGAGGACGCGCTGCAGGTCCGTCGCCCAGCCGCCGACGTACTCGGTCATCGCGGTGAAGAACATCCCGGCCGGGTCCTCGGTCGCGGCGGCCACCGCCCCGGCGTCGCCGAAGGCCTGCACGATCGTCCAGGTGATGAAGGTGTAGAACAGCCCGAGGAAGGCGATCGCGGCGTAGGTGGCCCGGGGCACCGTGCGGTGCGGGGTGCGGGCCTCCTCGCGGTAGATCGCGGTGGCCTCGAAGCCCACGAACGCGGCGAAGGACAGGCCGAGCACGCCGCCCATGCCGCCGGTGGCCATGTTCCCGGGCGAGAACGAGGCGAGTGAGAGGCCGTGCGCCCCGCCCCTGGCCAGGATCGCGACGGCGAGCACCAGCAGGATGCCGGTCTCGGCGATCAGCAGCGCGCCGAGCACCTTGGCGCCGAGGTTTATCGAGCGGTAGCCGAGGAACCAGACCGCCGCGACCCCGAGCAGCGACCAGAGCGGCCAGGGCAGGTCCACGCCCAGCAGGTCCCCGGCGGTCTCCTTGGCGAAGTAGCCGAAGGCGCCGAACATGCCGATCTGGATCGCGTTGTACGACAGCACCGCCAGCAGCGCGGCGCCGAGCCCGGCGGGGCGGCCGAGGCCGCGGGTGATGTAGGCGTAGAAGGCACCGCCGTTGCGCACGTGCGCCGCCATGGTGGTGAAGCCGACGGCGAACAGGGCGAGGACGAGGCCGGTGGCCAGGTAGGCGGCCGGGGCGCCGATGCCGCCGAAGGCGATGGCGAAGGGCGCGACCCCGGCCATCACGGTGAGCGGGGCGGCGGCGGCCACGACGAAGAAGACGATGTCGCCGGTGCCGAGGACACCGCGTTCCAGCCCGGGCGCCGAGGCCGGGGACTGGGCCGTGGTCGAGGACCGGGCCGTGGGCGCGGCCGCGGGGGCGGCCGTCTCGGAGGGCAGGTGCATGGGGGAGCTCTCCTGGGGTCGTGCGGTCGAGGGTAGGGCAGACCGTCCGGGTGGGGGCGCGGACGGCTTCGGCATGCGCCTGGTACGCGCCTTCGACGCGCCCGGCGCGCGTGCCGTCGATCGGGTCGGGGCGCGGGCGCTCAGTGCGTGCGGCGGCCGCCCAGCCAGGTGCCGAGGACGGCGACCCCGGCCAGCTCGCCCGCCGGGACGGCGTACGGGTCGGCGGCCAGGTGCACCAGGTCCGCCCGCAGGCCGACCCGCAGCACCCCCCAGGCGTCCTCCTCGAACGCCTGGTGCGCCACGCCGGCGGAGTAGGCGGCGAGCGCCTCGGCGAGGCCGATCCGCTCCTGCGGCAGCCAGCCGCCCTCCGGCAGGCCCTCGGGAGTCTGCCGGGTGACGGCGGTGGCCAGCCCGGCCAGCGGCTCGTAGCGGGTGACCGGCCAGTCGCTGCCGAACGAGACCCGCGCGCCGTCGCGCAGCAGGGCGGCGATCCGGTACTGCCGGGCGCCGCGCTCGGGGCCGATCCGGGGCAGCGTCAGCTCGGTCATCAGCGGGTCGGGCTGCGCCCAGAGCGGCTCGAAGTTGGCGATCACGCCGAGTTCGGCGAAGCGCGGCAGGTCCGCCGGGTCGACCAGCTGGACGTGCGCGATCACCGGGCGGCGGGCGCGGGGTCCGTTGCGGCGTGCGGCGGCCTCGATCGCGTCCAGGGCGATCCGCACACCGCGGTCGCCGATGGCGTGGATGTGCGGCTGGAAGCCGAGCGCGTCGACGGCGGTGACGGCGTCGGCGAGCTCCTCGGCGGTCCAGTTGGCGGCGCCGTGCGAGTGCGGGCAGTCGGTGTACGGCTCCAGCAGCGCGGCGGTGCCGGACTCCAGGACCCCGTCGGCGAAGAACTTGACGGCCCGCGCGGTGAGCCGGCCGCGTCCGGCGGCGTCGACCCGCTCGCGGTCGGCGGCGAGCCCCGGCAGCCGCTCGCGCCAGCCGTCCGGCTCCAGCAGCAGCGCGAGGTTGGCCCGCACGGCGAGGGCCTCGTCGTCCCGGCCGTCGGCGACGGCGGCGATCCAGGTGTCGACCTGGGCCGGCTCGACCCAGGCGTCCTGGACCCAGGTGATCCCGGCGGAGGCGAGCATCCGGGCCGTCCCGCGCAGCGCGTCGACCTGCTCGGCGAGGTCGGGCAGCGGTACCAGGGCGAGCACGGGGTTGAGCGCGCCGAACTCGCGCAGCGTGCCGAGCGGGCTGCCGTCGGCGCGGCGGACGATCTCGCCGTGGGCCGGCTCGGGCGTGTCGGCGGTGTACCCGGCCCGGCGCAGTGCCTCGCTGTTGGCCCAGCCGGTGTGGTGGTCCATGGTGCGCAGCAGCACCGGACGGTCGGGCACGACCGCGTCGAGCAGCGCCGCGTCGAACAGTCCGCCCTCGGCGAGCCACGGGTCGAAGGCGTCGCCGGTGATCCACTCGGCCTCGGGGTGCCGATCGGCCCAGACGCGGACCGCCTCGACGACCTCCGCCAGGCTGGCGCAGTCCCGGACCGGGACCCCGCGCAGGCCGAGCCCGCCGAGCAGCGGGTGGACGTGGCCGTCGCCCCAGGACGGCAGCAGGGCGCCGCCGGCCAGGTCGACGGTCTCGGTCCGCCCGTCGCGCAGGGCGTGCGCCGCGGCGCCGAGGGCGGTGATCCGCCCGGCGGTGACGGCGAGGGCGTCGGTGACGGGGTGGGCCGGGTCGCCGGTGTGGATCCGGCCCCCGGTGAAGATCGTGTCGGCGCGCATGCGGGTGCGTCCTCTCCCGGTGCGGTCTGGTGTGACCTGGTTAACTGAATGGGATTCGGTAACCGTAGGTGCGGCCGCCCGGAACGCGGAAGGCTTTTATTGAAAGTCATTCGATTACTTTTTCATCACGATGATCTTGCGCGATGATCGTAGGGCCGCGCCGCCGAGCCGTGCCGCGCGGCGACACCGCGATCGTCGTCGCCGACGAGTCGACGAGCCGACAAGGACGGAAGCCCCCATGGCCAGGCCGCGCACACCCCTGCTGGACCGTGAGCGCATCGTGCAGAGCGCGCTGCGGCTGGTCGACGAGGCCGGCGACCTCACCATCCCCGCCCTGGCGGGTGCGCTCAAGGTCAGCCCTTCGGCGCTGTACCACCACGTCTCCGGGCGGGCCGAGATCGTCGCCCTGATGCGCGCCGAGCTCGTCCGCTCCATCGGTGAGCGGTCGCTCTGGGACCGGCCGTGGGACGAGGCGCTGGGCGGCTGGGCCCGCGCCTACCGCGAGGCCTTCGCCGAGCATCCCGGCATCATCCGGCTGCTGGCCACCGCGCCGCTCGCCGAACCGTTCATGCACGAGGTGTACGAGCGGGCCGTGGGCACCCTGGAGGCCGCCGGGTTCGCGCCGGAGGAGGTGATGGGCATGATCACCGCACTGGAGAGCTTCATCCTCGGCTCGGCACTGGACCTCGTCGCGCCCGCCGTCATGGTCGATGCCGTCGACCGGGCCGCCACCCCGCGGCTGGCCGACGCGCTGGCCGCCGTCCCGGCCGGGCGCCGCCGCGCGGACCAGGCCTTCGAGATCGGGCTCGCGGCGCTGATCGCCGGCTACCGGACGCTGCTGCCCGCCGGTCGCGGGCGGGGCGAGGGTGCCGGGGATCCGATTTCTGACCAGGCGTGACGGCCTGCTAGTGTTCTTCTCGTCGGAAGGGAACGATCTTCGCGGAGCGGGGGTCGGGACCGGGCCGACCAGGCGTCAGCGGTGCTACCAGAGCACGTCCTACTTTCAGTAGGAAGAGTCCGTGCAACCCGGGCCTGGCGCTCCATCGGAAGCGGCCGTTCCCCTGCGGGGGGCGGCCGCTTCGTCGTTGTGCCGTTCCTCCAGGCACACCGGTTCGGGGCGCACCGGTTCTATCGCAAACACGGCCCCGAAACCCATGGGAGCGGCCGACAATCGGCCAAGGTGGCATCCCAGGTGGATCGTTCGTTCGTGTCGCGCACGGTTGTGCGGTCAGCGGTGATTCCGGGTGGGAGTAGCTGACGCAGCGTCAAAGGATGGCCGAAAACACGCCGCTGTGGTGTGACTATGCCATTGGAACGTTCCCTGCATGGATTCCATCAGTAGCCTTCCGTGTCGAGCCCGCCACGGGTCGTGGCAGTCCGGCCGGCGTTCGGCGGTCATGCCCCGCCGCGCCGTTTCCTCCCCGAACCCCCCTCCGAAGGAGCCCGAGTGCCGGGTATCGACGAGTGCCTGTCCCGGGCGATGGCGATCGCCGGGGCCCGCGCCGCCAGTCTGATCGACTGGAGCAGCGGGCTCGCCCTGGGCAGTGTCGGAGTCAGTCCGACCGGCGACCACGACACCACGGCCGCGGAGGCAACCGACTTGGTACGGGCGGCTGTTGAGGCCGCGACCTTCGCCGCGGGGGAGGATCGCGCGGCGCCGATGCAGGACATCATCCTGACCGCCGGCCACAGTTACCACCTGCTCTGCTTCATCGACACCGTCTTCGACAGCCGGCTCGTGCTGCACCTCTGGCTCGACCGGGCCGAGGGCAACCTCGCCGTCGCCCGGTTCCGGCTGCAGTCGATCGCCGAGGAACTGGTGCTCGGATGACGAACTCCGGTGCGAATCCCGCCGCGAGGGGCCAGCGGGCTCCGGGAGCCGAGGGAGCTCCGGGAGTGCGCGGTGCCGTCGGGTTCCGGCCACCGGGCGGCGCCCTCGTCCACCCGGTCACCGGTGCCGGCCCCGGCTGGACGCCCGGGGCGGCCGTCGAACGGCTCGCCGGGGAACGCGCCACCGGCGCCCTGCGCGGCCCAGCCGGCACCGTCTACCTCGTCGACGGCCTGGTCGCCCACGCCGAATCCGACCGGGCCCCCGACCTCGCCACCCTGCTCACCGCTTGCGGGCGGCTCACCCGCGAGACCTGGCAGGAGGCGGTCCACCGGTTCGGCCCGCACGCCCGGGTCGGTGAAGGCCTGGTCGAACAGGGCCGGCTGACCAGGGGCGAGCTCGAACTCTGCCACCTCGGCGCGCTCTACGACGCCGCCTGCTTCCTGTTCGACGCGGCTGACGCATCCGGCGCGCCCGGTGTTCCCAACGGGCATCCGGCTCCGGCCTGTTGGACCTTCACTCCCGGCGTACGGCACTGGCTCGGCCCGGTGACCTCGGTCGGCGCCCACCGGCTGCGCCGGGAGGCCGCCCGGCGGCAGCACCTGCTGGACCGGATCTGGCCCTCGGCGCAGTTCGACACCGCGCCGCTGTGCCGGGCCGCCCCGACCGCCGCCCCGGCCCCCGCGCGCCACGCCCGCCGGCTGCGCCCGCCGACCCGCTGCCAGCGCGAGCTGCTCGACCACGCGGACGGCCGGAGAACCCCGGCGGAGCTGGCCCGACTGCTCGGCCGCTCCGCGTTCGCGACGACGGCGGACGTGCGCCGGCTCGCCGCCGCCGGTCTGCTGGCCGGTCCCGACACCGGGCGTACGGCTGCCGGTACGGCGCACGGGGCGCTTGGCGGGGGACCGCCGCGGCAGGCCTCCGGCGGGCTGCACCGGCGGGTGCCCGGCGCGGCGCTCGCCGCCCTCGCCGGCGAGCCGCGCGGGCCGGACCCCGCCGCCGTCCCGCCGGGCGCCGCCGTCCTGCGGGGCGCCGCTGTCCTGCGGGGCGCCGCCGTCCCGCCCACCGACACCGATCCGGACATCGCCCTGCTGATCCGGGTCCGAACCCTTCTGGAGGCCCGACTTTGAACCACGCTCCGCCCGCGACCCCGGCCTCACGGTCATGAGGCGGGCGCTCAAGCAGCGTGTCGGAAGGAGGCAACTGATCGCCTTGGAGACCGATCTGCTGGCCGAACTCCGCGCCATCAAGCACCGGATGCCGCACCTCGCGGGCGGCCTGGTGGCCAGTGTGGACGGACTGCTGATCGCCCACGACACCCACGGGACCGAACCCTCGGGCCTGGCGGCGATGACCGCCACCTCGCTCGGCCTGGCCCAGCGGCTCGCCGACAGCACCGGCCAGGGCGAGTTCCGGGAGTCGCTGGTCCGCGGCGAGCACGGCTACGTCGCCACCTACGCGGCCGGCGGCAGCTGCGTGCTCACCCTGCTCGCCCACCCGGACGCGAACATCGGCCGCCTGCACCTGGAGGCCCGCCGCTCCGCCCAGCGCATCGCCGCACTCCTCAACGAGGCGCTGCAGACCAAGGAGACCCGGGAGCTCTGACGGGCCCGGCTCGTCCCACCTGTGACCGCACGACCTGTCCACCGAGCGACCGAACGACCGAACGACCGACTCACCGACGAACGGGAGATACCACCATGACCGACGCCGCAGGCGCGCTGAAGCAGGCCATGACCGCGATCGAGGGCGCCATCGGCGCGGCCCTGGTCGACTACAACAGCGGCATGGCGCTGGCCACCCTCGACGGCCCCGGCGGCCTCGACCTCAACGTGGCCGCCGCCGGGAACACCGACGTGGTCCGGGCCAAGATGCGCACCATGGACATGCTGGGCCTCACCGACGGGATCGAGGACATCCTCATCACCCTCAGCAGCCAGTACCACCTGATCCGCCCGCTCACCAGCCGCAGCGGCAAGGGTCTGTTCCTCTACCTGGCGCTGGACAAGGGCCGGGCGAACCTGGCGATGGCCCGCCACCAGCTCACCAGGATCGAGGCGGACCTGGAGGTCTGACCGGGGCCGGCTCCCCGGACCCGGCCACCTCGCCGCCGGGGAGCCCCGCCCACGCCGTGCCGTCGGGCGTGACCACCCGCCACGGCGCGAGCAGCGCGTGCGGCGGGACGGACAGCGTCCCGCCGTCCTCGTCCTCGCCCTCGTCCCCGCCCGCGAAGGTCAGCTCCAGCCCTCCGGCCGGGGTGACCAGGGCGGTGCCGACCGTCCGGCCGACCAGAGCGAGCAGTGGTCCGGTGGGCCGGAAGGTCAGCTCGGGATAGAAGATCGCGACCCCGGCGGGTCCGGTGAGCCGGAACTCCTGTGCCACCCGGACGAGGACCGGACCGTCGAGTTCGAGGTCGAGCCGGTCGCCGCCGCGGACCGCCGTCACCCGGCGACCGGCCAGGACGGCGGCGAGGCCGTCCCCGGCGCGCGGAGCGTGCTGCGTGTTCTGCATGCGGCCAGTGTGGACCGGCGGGACGCCGCCTGTCCCGCCGCGCGCCCGGCCGCGCCGGCGGCGCGTGTCCGGCCGTGTGTCCGGCGCCGGTCAGTCGGCCGGGTGGCCGCCGACCAGCTCGGCCGGGCCGCCCGGCCGCTCCCGCGCCGCCAGCGCGGCCGCCGTCCGGGCCCAGGACGCCGGCGTCAACAGCGCCCGCGCCTCCACCGGGTCGCAGAGCCGCCACTCGGCCAGCTCGTCCTCGGCCAGCGTGATCGACGCGAACCGTTCGTCGGCCACCGTGCCGCCGTCGAACAGGTACACCAGGACAGCGGTGTCGCGGACCGCCGCCGGGTCCGCGGCCCGGCCGGGCATCCAGTCCAGCGCGAGCAGCCGCCCCGGTTCGCCGGACCAGCCCAGCTCCTCACGGATCTCACGACCGGCCGCCGCCCGGGGCAGCTCACGGTCCGCCTCGACCCCGCCGCCGGGCAGCGTCCAGTACGGCACGTCGCCGCCCGGCAGGTCCCACGGCCGCTGCCGCACCAGCAGCACGCGGCCCGCCCGGTCCGTGAACACCGTGCGGGCCTTGGCCCGGATCCGCGGACGGCTCGCGATGTACGCCTCCCGGTCCAGCAACGGCGGGGCGTCGGCGGGCGGCTCGGGCGCCGTTCCCGGGGGCGGCCAGTGCTCGGACAGTTCGGACAGTCCCGCCGTGCCCGTGTACGCGGGGGCCGGTCCCGGCGTCAGGTGGTCGAGCGTGTGTCCGACCGGCAGACCGTCCTCCAGTTCCAGCGGCCCGGCCGCGCGGGGCGCCCGCAGGCAGGCCGTCACCCGTCGGGAGAGCCTCGGCGGCAGCGCCCGGCCCGCCTGCTCGGGCGTCAGCCACGCCCAGCCGCCCACCTCGGCGCGGTCCGGCGTGAACGCCGCCGCCTGCTCCGGTGTCAGCGGCTCGGACCAGTACAGGTGGGCGGCGATCGGAGGGCGGTCATGGTCCAGGGTCCAGTCCAGGCAGGCCAACGGCCCGAGCCGCGGCGTGAAGCCCAGCTCCTCCTCGATCTCCCGCACCGCCGTGCGGCGCGGCGAGACGTCCTGCGGATCCCACCCACCGCCCGGCACCGCCACCGGATGCCTGCGGTCGTAAGGCAACCGCACCACCAGCACCCGCCCCCGCTCGTCCGGACACAGCACCCCCGCCGCCGCCAACAACTCCCGCCCCGTCACCCGCACTCCCTCCACCACGCCATCCGGACCTTGGAAGACACCCCACCCCACCCCACCGGTTCCCCACACCCAGCGGGTTCGACCTCCTGCATCGGCAACTCCCGCCGCGAGAGCCGGGTGTGGAGGAGATCCGACCCGCCCCGCCGAGCGCCATGCGGAGTGGGAAGTCGGCGGGTTCGACTTCCTGTGCGGCTCGTTCGGGAGTAGCGCCCTTGCTGCCGCCGGCAACTTCCGGCCCGCTGAGCGCACTTCCGCCGCGGTGTCCGGGTCTGGAAGGGATCCGACCCTGCCCCACCGGTTCCCCGCGCGGCCGAGCGCGGAGGTCGGCGGCTTCGACTTCCTGCTCCGGAAGTCGCTGGTCGGCGCCGGGCGGAGCGGGAAGTCGGCGGGTTCGACTTTCGGTTCCGTGGGCGGCCGGGGAGGGTGTTGGGAGTCGGCGGGGTCAGTGGCGGGGGGCTGGGAGGGTGGCGAGGGCGGTGGTGGTGGCGTGGGCCATTCGGCGGTCGTGGTGGTCGGTGGTGCCGCGGAGGCGGGCGTAGCCCTCCACGGCGGCGAGGGCGACCAGGCCCGGCAGCAGGTCGGTGCTGCGGTCGGCGACCCAGCGGGTGCCCTTGGTGGCCATCCACCAGACGTCGGCCAGGGTGCCGGGCGGCGGCTCGGCCGGTTCCGGGGCGGGCGCCGGGCCGAGCGGGCGGCCGGCGGCGGTGAGCAGGTCGTGGAACCCGCGGGCGATCAGGTGGTGGCCCTCGGCGCTCGGGTGGAGGCGGTCGACGCTCAGCAGCCGGCGCTCCGCCGTCCAGGGCAGCTCGGCGATGTGCAGGTGGACGGCCCCGTGGCGGACGGCGAGCGCGTGCACGACGGTGTTCACCGCGCGCATCCGCCGGGCCAGCGGCCGGGCGAGCGGACGCGGCAGGCGCAGCAGGGCGCCCGGGTCGGGCAGGCAGGCGGTCAGCACCACGGCGCCGCTGTCGGTGAGCCGGCCGAGGACGGTGTCCAGGGCCAGGGTGGTGCGGCCGACGTCGAAGCCGGACCGCAGGGTGTCGTTGCCGCCGGCCACCACGGCGGCGAACCCCGGGCGCAGGGTGAGCGCCGCGGGCAGCTGCTCCGCCGTCAGGTCGGTGGTGAGCGCGCCGCTGCGCGCGAGGTTGGTGAACTCGACGCCGGGCTGCGGCGGGGCCAGGGACCGGGCGAGCAGGGCCGCCCAGCCGCGCCAGCCGTCGGCGATCGGGTCGCCGACGCCCTCGGTGAGTGAGTCGCCGAGGGCCACGAAGCGGACCGGCTCGCCGGTCCGCCTCCCGCCCCCGCGGGTCGCGCCGTGTGCGGCTCCCGGTACGGTGCCGCCTCCTCCGTCCACTGTGGTGATGGTGTTCATCGGACCTCCCACCCGTTCCCTGCTGTTCCGTTCCTCCCTTGCCGCCCGGCCGTGGCGGGCGGGACCCGCGCTCAGCGGGCGGTGACGGGTGCCGCGCCGTGGGCGGCGAGGAAGGCCGCCACGGCCACCGGCCAGCCGTACCGTTCGGCCTGGGCGCGCGCGGCGGCGCGCCGGGCCGGTTCGGGGCGCGCGAGGGCTTCGCGCACCGCCTCCGCGAACCCCGCGCCGGTCGGTTCGGCGGCCACGCCGGCCGTGCCGACCAGCTCGGGCAGGGCGGAGCCGCGGTGGACGGCGACCGGTGTGCCGCAGGCGAGCGCCTCCAGTGCGGCGAGCCCGAAGGTCTCCACCGGCCCCGGCGCCAGCACCACGTCCGCGCAGCCGAGCAGGCGGGCGACGGCCGGGCGTCCCGCCAGGTGGCCGAGGAGGTGCACCGGAAGCCGCTCCCGCGCGGCCCGGGCGGCCAGCCGTGACCGCAGCGGGCCGGTGCCGGCCACGGCCAGCACCGCGTCGACCCCGGCGGCCCGCAGCGCGGCCAGGGCGTCGAGGGCGAGCGCGGGGCGCTTCTCGGTGGAGAGCCGGGAGCAGAGCACCAGCAGCACCTGCCCGGGGGCCGCGTACCGGGCCCGCTCCGCCGCCCGGTCGTCGCGGGACGGCGGGCACAGGGCGGCGAGGTCCACGCCGAGCGGGGCGCGCGCGAGGTTCCGCACGCCCAGGCGGCGGAACTCGGCGGCGGCCCAGTCGGTCGTGCAGATCACCGTGTCGTACGACCGGGCGGTGCGGCCGTTGAGCCGGTCGGCGGCCGCGTCGGCGACCGGGCCGGGCGCGCCCCAGGTGCGCAGCACGCCGACGGCGCTCTCGTGCGACACCATCGCCGAGCGCACCCCGTGCCGCCGGGCCCAGGCGCCGGTCCAGCGCAGGGTGGTGCGGTCGGACACCTCCAGCCGGTCGGGGGCCAGCCGTTCGAGCTCGGCGGCCACCGTGCGGCGGTCGGTGAGCAGCCGGTACCCGCCGCTGCCGGGGAGCACGGGGCCGGGCAGCGTGACGACCAGCCCCTGGTCGTCCTCCTCGACGGTGCGGCGCTCCCCGGGCACGACGAGCACCGGGGTGTGCCCGGCGGCCCGGTAGCCCGCGCCGAGGTGGCGCAGCGCGGTGCGCAGTCCGCCGGAGACGGGGGTGACGAAGTTCGCCACCCGGACGATCCGCAGCGGTGCGGCGGTCATGCGGGCAGGTCCTCCGTCAGCGGGGCGGTGGGCCGGCCGGGCCCGGCCGCGGGCGCCGGAGCCTGCGAGCCGGCGGCGGAGGCGGCCGAGGCGCCCGAGCCGGAGGAGTCGGAGGAGGCCGGGGAGGCCGCCACCCCGTGGTGCTCCGCGAGCACCTCGGCGTAGTGGCGCAGCAGCAGGTCCCCGACGGCCTCCCAGGTGCGGGCCGTCACCTCCGCCCGCCCGGCGCGCCCGTACCCGGCGCGCAGCTCCGCGTCCCCGGCCAGGGCGGTCACCGCCCGGGCCACCGCCGCGCCGTCGCGGGGCGGGACGAGCAGACCGGTGCGGTGGTGGGCGACCAGGTCGAGCGGGCCGCCCGCCGCCGGGCCGATCACCGCGACCCCGCTGGCCATCGCCTCCTGGATGGTCTGGCAGAACGTCTCCAGCGGCCCGGTGTGCACGAAGACGTCCAGGGTGGCGAAACATCGGGCCAGTTCCTCGCCGGTGCGCCGGCCGAGGAAGACGGCACCGGGCATGGCGGCCTTCAGCCCGGGCGCGGACGGCCCGTCGCCGACGACCACCACCCGAACCCCGGGCAGCGTGGCGGTCTCGGCGAGCAGGTCGACCCGCTTCTCCGGCGCGAGCCGCCCGACGTAGCCGACCAACACCTCGCCGCCGGGGGCGAGCGCCCGGTGCAGCGCCTCGTCGCGGTGGCGCGGGTGGAAGCGCACCGAGTCCACGCCGCGCGGCCACAGCTGGACCCGGGCTACCCCGTGCGCGGTGAGGTCCTGGGCGGCGGGGGTGGACGGCGCGAGCGTGCGGGCGGCGAGGCCGTGGACGGCGCGGATCCGGTGCCAGGCGGCGGTCTCGCCGAGCCCGCGCCCGGCCCGGTAGGCGTGCGCGTACCCGGCGAGGTCGGTCTGGTAGACGGCGACGACGGGCACGCCGAGCCGGGCGGCGACCTGCGCCCCGCGCGCGCCCAGTACGAACGGGCTGGCCAGGTGGACGAGGTCGGGCCGGTGGCCGCGGATCGCGGCGGCCAGCTGCTTGCTGGGCAGCGCGATCCGGACCTGGGGGTAGCCGGGCAGCGGGACGGAGGGGACGCGCACCACCGGCAGCTCGTCCGGCACGCCGCCGGCGCCGAAGGTGTGCGAGGGACTCTGCGCGCCGCGCGCGGGCGCCGGCGTGACGACGAGTGGCTGGTGTCCCCGGCGCAGCAGGTGCTCGGCGGTGCGCAGCACGCTGTGGGCGACGCCGTTGACCTCGGGGGGAAAGGATTCGGTGACGATGACGACACGCATGTCCGTGTTCTCTCCACCCCCGGCGTGCACGCGGCCAAAGGGATCTGTCGTACAAACGAACGCGGGTCGGCGAATTGTCCCGCCGACCCGCGTCCCGCCCGGTGAGGGGCGCCGCCGAAGTCCTCAGGCCGGCCCGGCGGCCGCCTCCTTCAGCTCGGCGTAGGGCGCGAGCTTGCGGATCGACTCGATGCTCTTGAGGCAGTCGTCCCGGCTCTCCTCCGGGTCGCCCGTCACCACGATCGATCCGTTGCTCGCCTTGAGCCGGAACCGGTGCATGCCGTGCTCATCGGTGTACAGCTCGAACTTTCCCGCCATGGCAGTTGACACCTCTCGTTCAGGAAGCCCCCCGCAACCGCACCGTAGGGGCAAATCCCTTGCCACGCGCGCCAGATGGACCATCCGGGTACGGGGCCGCCGGGTGTGCCCGCCCGGTGGACCACTGCGATCCCCGGTACCCCGTCCGACCTGGGACAATGACCACTGCGCTCGTTGAGAGGCCGCCGTTCCCAAGGTGGTCGCGGACGGGCGTGGAACGAAAGGAAGTCCCATGATCTTCATCACCGTCAAGTTCGCGGTCCGCCCCGAGCGCGCCGACGAATGGCTCAGCCTCGTCGACGACTTCACCCGGGCCACCCGCAACGAGCCCGGCAACCTCTTCTTCGAGTGGTCGCGCAGCGTCGACGACCCCCACGAGTTCGTCCTGGTCGAGGCGTTCCGCGACGGCGACGCGGGCAAGGAGCACGTGGAGTCCGCGCACTTCGTGAAGGCGATGGAGGACATGTCCTACGCGGTGGCCGCCAAGCCGCGGATCGTCTCGATCGAGATCCCCGGCATGGACGGCTGGGGCGAGATGGGCGAGATCACCCCGCGGTGACCTCCGCGCCCTCGCGGAACGGCCGGTCGGTCCTCGGACCGTCCGGCCGTTCCGGTGTTCCGGGCTCTGTCGGTGGCGCGGACTAGGGTGGGAAGCCCGCTCTGCCCGTCCCGTTCCACCCGTCCCGTTCCACCCGTCCCCGCCCCGGAGAGGTGCCGCCCGCCGATGTACGCCTTGCACGCGCTCTGGCGGGCCGACGGCCGGCTCGCCGTCTGGGCGGAGGACGCGTCGGTGTACCGGGGCGAGGCGCCCGCCCGCGGTGAGCGCGGCGGGACGGCGCACCCGTTCGCCTGCCCCGCCGCCGAGGTGGCGCGGCTGCTGGCAGCGGTCGGGCCGGGCCTCGGCTGGCTGGCCGAGCAGGCCGCCGAGCGGTGGACCGGGCTGCTGCTGCCGACCCTCGCCGCCCGGCCCGTGCCGTCCCCGGACCTTCCGGTGGGCGCCGTGTTGCGGGGCGTGGCGCTGAGCCCGTGGCGGGTGCCCGCGCTGCTCTTCGACCGCTCGCAGGCCGCCCAGCTGCTCGGCGCGCTGCACGATCCGCACTGGCCGGGCGCGACCGTCCAGCTGCCCGACGGCACCCCGGCCGAGCTGGCGTACGGCGCCTCGGTGCGCTGGCTGGCCGCCGTGCACGACTTGGCCTGGCGGCTGGTCGGGCGGGGGCGGCTGCTGCCGGTGCTGGTCGAGGAGGCGGGGCGGTGGTACGCGCGCTGGCGGCCCGCCCCGGACGCGTACGCCGGACGGGAGACGGCCGCGCTGGCCGCCGGCTGCCCGCCGGTCTGCCGCGCGGAGCACCCGGCGGGCGCGTCCGGGGCGGGCGGGCCCTCCGCAGGCGCGCCCCCCGCCACCGCCCTGCTCGCCGGTCTGCTCGACGCCCTGGTCGACCAGGAGGCCCGGGTCGCCCTCGCCGACCTCGACCCGCCCGCCGACCCCTTCCTCGCCGCCCTCCACGGCCCCGACGGCCGGCTCGACCAGGCCCCGCCCGCCGCACTGCCCGACCGGCTGGCCGCCTGGCAGGGCGCCCGCCCGGCCGACGCGCCGCTGCGGCTCGACTTCCGCCTCACCGAACCGCTCGGCCCCGACCAGGACGACCCCGACGGCGGGGTGCGCGCCGAGACCTGGCGGCTCGACCTGCTGGTCCGCGCCATCGACCGCCCCTCCCTGGTCGTCCCCGCCGCCGCCCTGTGGCCGGGCACCGCCGACCCGGCCCACCAGGCGCTGGCCGACGCCGTCCCCGCCGAGGCGGGCGACCCGGCCGAGGCCTACCGGGCCGAGCTGGCCCGGGCCCTGCGGGTGGACCCCGGGCTGCGCGCGCTGCTCCCGGGCGCCTTCGCCACCGAGGCCCGGCTCGACCGGGCGGGTGCCCTGCGCTTCCTGCGCGAGGGCGCGCCCGCGCTGGCCCGCGCCGGATTCGGCGTCCTGCTGCCCGCCTGGTGGCAGCGCCGCCCCCGGCTCGGCCTGGTCCTGACGGCCGGCACCCCGCCAGGCGACCCGTCCGCCGTGGCCCGCACCGCACAGGTCGACCGGGACGCCGTGCTGGCCTTCGAGTGGCGCCTCGCCCTGGGCGAGTCCACGCTCACTGAGCGGGAACTCGCCGACCTCGCCGCCGCCCAGCAGGGGCTGGTCCGGCTGCGCGGCCGCTGGATCGAGGTCGACCAGGCCCAACTCGCCGCCGCCGTACGATTCCTGGCCGAGCACGGCAGCGGCACCATGGAGCCGGTCGAACTGCTGCGGCTGGCCGTGGACGACACCGCCGTGGTGGACGGACTGCCGGTCACCGCCGTCCACGCCACCGGCCCGATCGGCGACCTGCTGGCCGGCCGGCCCGGCCCGGCCGAGCGTGCCCCGCAGCCGCCCGCCGGCTTCACCGGTACCCTCCGCCCCTACCAGCGGCGCGGGCTGGCCTGGCTGGACGCGCTGGGACGGCTGGGCCTCGGTGCCGTGCTGGCCGACGACATGGGCCTCGGCAAGACGGTGCAGACCCTCGCCCTGCTCGCCCTGGAGCAGGAGCGCGGGGCCCGCGGTCCAGTCCTGCTGGTCTGCCCGATGTCGATGGTCGGCACCTGGCAGCGCGAGGCCGCCCGGTTCGCCCCCGGCCTGCGGGTGCACGTCCACCACGGCCCCGACCGCGCCGCGCCGGACGCCACCGCCGACCTGGTGATCACCACCTACGGCCTGGTCCAGCGGGACGCCGCCGAGCTGCGCCGCGTCCACTGGCGGCGGATCGTCGCCGACGAGGCCCAGCAGGTCAAGAACCGGTCGGCCCGGCAGTCCCGGGCCCTGCGCTCGCTGCGCTCCGGCCCGCGGATCGCGCTCACCGGCACCCCGGTGGAGAACCGGCTGGCCGATCTGCACGCCGTGCTGGACTTCGCCAACCCCGGGCTGTTCGGCGGCCCGGAGGCGTTCCGCGAGCGGTTCGCGATCCCGGTCGAGCAGACCGGCAGCGTGGACGCGGCGGCCCGACTGCGCCGGGTCACCGGCCCGTTCCTGCTGCGCCGGCGCAAGACCGACCCGCTGATCGTCCAGGACCTTCCCGCCAAGCAGGAGTTCACCGTCCGCTGCGCGCTCACGGCGGAACAGGCCGGGCTCTACCGGGCGGTGGTGGCGGACCTGCTGGAGCGGCTGGGCGGGCTGCGCGGCGTCGAGCGCAAGGGCGCGGTGCTGGCGGCGATCGGCCGGCTCAAGCAGGTCTGCAACCACCCGGCCCAACTCCTGCACGACGGTACGGCGGTGGCCGGCCGCTCGGGCAAGGTGGAGCGGCTGGTCGAGCTGCTGACGGAGGCGCTGGCCGAGGGCGACCGGGTGCTGGTCTTCACCCAGTACGCGGAGTTCGGCACCATGCTCCGGCCCTACCTGCGGCGGAAGTTGGGCGAGGAGGTGCTCTATCTGTACGGCGGGGTGCCGCGCGGGCGGCGCGAGGAGATGGTCGCGCGCTTCCAGTCGCCGGACGGGCCGCGGGTGTTCCTGCTCTCGCTGAAGGCGGGCGGCACCGGGCTCAACCTGACCGCCGCCAACCAGGTGGTGCACCTGGACCGTTGGTGGAACCCGGCGGTCGAGGACCAGGCCACCGACCGCGCGCACCGGATCGGCCAGCGCCGGGCCGTGCAGGTCCGCCGGCTGGTCTGCGCCGGCACCGTGGAGGAACGGATCGGCGAACTCCTCGACGCCAAGCGCACCTTGGCCGAGGCGGCGGTCGGCGACGGTGAGCAGTGGCTCGCCGAGCTGCCCGCCGAGCGGCTGCGCGAACTGCTGACCCTGTCCGCCGACGCGATCGGGGAGTGACCCGTGGCCGACTTCGAGCAACGACCGGAGCGGCCGGAGCGGCCGGACCAGCCGGAGCATCCGGAACAACCGGACCGACCCCTGGCCGAGCTGATCGACGCCTTCTGGCAGGGTTCCGTCCCCGCCCCGGTCGACGATCCGTGGGGCGAAGTCTCCACCGCTCTCGACGAGTTGGGTCCCACCGGCCTGACCTCCCGCGGGCGCCCGCTGGACGCCGCGCTGGCTGCCGCCTACCGGCGGTTCACCGGGGCCGGCTGACCCGGGTGAACCGCCGCGGTCGCCGCAACCGCCCAACCGGCGAGCCGGCCGGCCGGTCAGCCGGCGGTGACCGGGTAGTGGTCGGAGAGGTCGTTGTAGGTGTAGCCGGTGCCCCAACTGCTCACCGTCCACGGCGCGCTGTGGAAGCGGACCACCGTGTTGGTGTAGCTCGCCGGGCGCGCGTGGTCGGCCCGGTAGAGGACGTAGTCGAGGTCCTCCTTCGGCTCGCCCGGGTAGCGGTAGGCGGCGATCGAGTTGTCCGCGGTGTCGAAGGAGTCGGCCCAGCCGTCGCGGGTGGTGGCCGGCGCCACGCCCGCGTTGGCCAGCAGCGCCGGGTACTCGGTGCCGTGCGAGTCGATGTTGAGGTCACCGGCGAGCACGATCGGCTCGGCGGCCGGGATGTTCTTGGCGTCGACGAAGGCCTTCATCGCCTTGAGCTGGGCGGCCCGGATCGCCGCCGGCTGGCCGGCGGAGCAGCCGGTGTCGGTGGACTGCAGGTGGGTGCCGATCACGTGGGTGCGCAGGCCGTTGACGTTCAGCACGGCGTAGGCGAAGCCCTTGTTCGACCACCAGTCCGAGCCGCACGCGTCCTTGAACACGTACTGCTCCTTGCGCAGGATGGGCCACTTGCTGAGCAGGGTGACGCCGCCGTCCTCGGGGGTGGCGGAGCTGTAGCTGCCGGAGGTGGCGTCCCAGCCGCTGGTCGAGCGGCCGACCACCGGGGTGTGGTACGGGTACGCGGCCGAGGCCTGGGCGACCAGCGCGTCGGAGGCGGCGTTGTCGAAGGCCTCCTGGAGCACCACGACGTCCTGGCCCTGGAAGACGTCGGCGGCGGGGATGGCCTTGGCCCGGTAGTCCTGGCCCCAGTTGGGGTAGAGGTTCTTGCTCATCAGGAAGACGTTGTACGTCAGCACCTTGAGCGCGGGGACGGACGCGTTCCCGGTGGTGGCGGCGTGGGCGCCCGGCGCGGCGGCGATGGGGGCGAGCAGGGCTGCGGCGGCCGTGCAGACGGCGGCGAGGCGCGCGGAGGGAGTTGGCATGCCCGCAGTGAAGCGACGCAGGGCCACGTTCGTCCAGACGGTGAACGATAACCATATGAACGCATCGGTAACTTAAAGCTGTCTGACCAACTCCTCCTTGGGCGGAGGAACTTGCCTGGACAACTCGCTCGGCCACCACATGCGGTGGTCCAGGTCCAGGGTCACCGCGGTGACCAGCACGGAGCGCACCACGAGGGTGTCCAGCAGCACGCCGAGCGCCACCGCGAAGCCGATCTCGGCGAAGCCGACGATCGGAAGGGTGCCCAGCACGGCGAAGGTGCTCGCCAGGATCAGACCGGCCGAGGTGATCACACCGCCGGTGGCGGCCAGCCCGGCCAGCGCGCCCGGCCGGGTGCCGTGCTGGGCGGACTCCTCGCGGACCCGGGTCATCAGGAAGATGTTGTAGTCGATGCCCAGCGCGACCAGGAACACGAAGACGAACAGCGGGAAGGCGTTGTCCTGGCCCTCGAAGTGGAAGACGTGCGCGAAGAAGAACGCGCTGATGCCGAGCGCCGCCGCGTAGGAGAGCACGACGGTGGCGATCAGCACCAGCGGCGCCGTCACCGCGCGCAGCAGCAGCGCCAGGATCACCAGGACGACGCCCAGCACCAGCGGAATGATCGTCCGGTTGTCGGAGGTCGCGGCCCGGCCCGCGTCCAGGATCACCGCCGTCGAGCCGCCCACCTGGGCGTCGGCGTTCGGCACGGCGTGCACGGAGGTCCGCAAGCGGTCCACGGTGTCCTTGGCGGCCTGGCTGTCCGGCGGGTCGGTGAGCGTCGCCTGGAACATCGCCCGGCCCTCGTGCGTCACCGGTTGGGTGGTGCCCGACACCCCGGCCGTCTGCTGGGTCACCGCGCGCACCGTCTCCGCCTCGCCGGCCGCGGAGACGACCGTCAGCGGCGCCCCGGTGCCGGCCGGGAAGTGCGCCGCCAGCACCTCCTGGCCGACCACCGAGTCCGGTTTGCCGGTGAAGGTGCCGGCCGTGCTCAGACCGGTCGCGTTCAGCGAGACCAGCCCGACGCAGCAGGCCCCCAGGGCCAGCGTGGTGCCGATCCAGACCTTGCGCGGACGGCGCGCGATCCACGCGCCGACGTGCGCCCAGCGGCCGGTCCGCGTCGGCTCGGGCGTCCCGAACGCCGGCCGCACCGGCCAGAACACCCAGCGGCCGACGATCACCAGCAGGGCCGGCAGCAGGGTCAGCATCGCCAGCAGCGCCACCAGCACACCGATCGCGCAGACCGGACCGAGGCCGCTGGTGGAGTTCATCTCGGCGACCAGCAGGCAGAGCATCGAGACGATCACGGTCGCCGAGGAGGCCAGGATCGCCGGCCCGGCCCGGTGCAGCGCGAAGGCCATCGCCTCGTGCCGGTCCTCGTGCCGGCGCAGCTCCTCCCGGTAGCGGGCGGTGAGCAGCAGCGCGTAGTCCGTCCCCGCACCGAGCACCAGCACGATGAGGATGCCGGCGCTCTGCGCGTTGACGGTCAGTCCGGCGTGCTTGGCCAGCAGGTAGATCACCGCCTGCGCGACCACCAGCGCCCCGGCCGCCGAGAACAGCGGCAGCATCCACAGCACCGGGCTGCGGTAGGTGAGCAGCAGGAGGACGATCACCACGGTGACGGTGGCCGCGAGCAGGGTGGAGTCGATCCCCGCGAAGGCCTCCGCCTGGTCGGCGCCGACCCCGGCCGGGCCGGTGACATGGGTGGTCATGCCCTGGCTGTTGGCGGCGGCGGTGGCCCGCAGACTGTCCACGGCCGGGCGCAGGTCCTGCCAGCCGCCGGTGCCGATGTCGATCGGCACGATGGTCTGCAGCGCCTGGCCGTCCGCCGACTGGACCGGCCCCTGCACCGGGCCGAGCACGTGCGGGGCGGAGGCGAAGGCCTCGGCGTCCCGGGCCGCCTCGGCCCGGTCGGCGGGGGTGATCCCGCTCTCCCGCACGTAGACCACCACCGCCTGGGCGGTGTCCACCGGCTGGAAGGCCCGCTGCTCGTCCAGCACCCGGGTGGACTCGGCGTTGCTCGGCAGCCAGCTGGAGGCCTGGTTGTCCTCGGCACCGGTGAGCTTGCCCGCCAGCGGGCCCGCCACCACCAGCAGCACCAGCCACAGGGCCAGTACCACCCACTTGCCGCGGCGGCCGCACGGCAGCTCGGCCAACTTCCGGGTCGGGCTCATCGGGAGATCCCCCGTCCTGGGGCGCGTCATTCGCTCCAGCGTCCCACCGGGGGTGCACCCCGGCAGCCCGGTGCGGGCCGGGTGGCCTACAGGCCGGGGACCGCGCCGCGGGCCGGGTCGGCCGACGCCGGCCGTCCGGCGCGGGCCCGCAGTGCCTTGAGCGCGGCGATGTCCCGGGCGTGGCCGGTGCCGTCGCCGCCGTGCTTGCGGTCCGGGGTCTCCACGAGCAGCGGGACGCCGGCCGTCGCCGGGTGCTCGAACAGCTCGCGGAACGGCTCGGCGCCGATCAGGCCGTCGCCGATGTTGGCGTGCCGGTCCTTGCGCGCGCCGACGGCGTCCTCGGAGTCGTTGGCGTGGATCAGCCGCAGCCGGTCCGGACCGGCGGCCGCGACCAGCGCGTCCAGCGTCCCGCGCACGCCGCCCGGCGCCGCCAGGTCGTGGCCGGCCGCGAAGGCGTGACAGGTGTCCAGGCAGACCCCGACCTTGGGGTGGCCGTCCAGCGCGTCGACGTACTCGGCGAGGTCCTCCATCCGCGAGCAGAGCGAACGGCCCTGACCGGCGGTCGGCTCCAGCAGCAGCCACGGCGCGTCGTCTCCGAGCGCGTCCAGCTCCTCCAGCAGCGGGCGCACGTCCGCCCGGACCTGCGCCATCGCCTCGGCCCGGCGCGAGCCGCCGTCCGCCGCCGCGCCGACCGCCGAACCGGTGTGCAGCACGACGCCCAGCGCGCCGATCGCGTGTCCGCGCAGCAGCGAGTGGCGCAGCGAGACGGCCGAGCGCTCACGGGTGGCCGGATTGTCCGAACCGAAGTTGATCAGGTACGGCGCGTGGACGTAGGCGGGGATCCGCTGCTCGGCGCAGGCCGCGCGGAACTCCTCGTCCTGCGCCGGGTTGCCGGGCGGCGTCGCCCAGCCGCGCGGGTTCGCCACGAACACCTGCACCGTCTCGGCGCCCACCCGGCGGGCGTACGCCAGGCCGGTGCCGGCCAGGCCCCGGGCCGCCACCGGCACATGGGCGCCGACCGGGTTGCGGCCGGCCGGTCCGGGGCCCCCGGGGGCGGTAGGCGTGACGGTGGCGGCGGTGATGGCGGTGGTGGTGGCGGTGCTCATGGCTCCGAGCATGGCACGCGGGCGGCGGGACTCCCGACGGCGGTCGCTCCCACCCGGTCGGGAGGGCCCGGCCGCCCCCGGACGACGCGGGTGGCGCCCGCCGCTTCCGACGCCCCGTCAGCCCGGCAGCCCAACCCTGGTGGCGCGGGCACCGGAGCGCACCTAGCGTCGGTTCGGCCGACACCCACCGGCCGTCATCCCCCGCTCACCTTGCGTCACCGCGCCGATGGCCCCCGCGAACGAGCGCGTCGGGGCTCCCGCGCGGAGGCGTGCCAGAAAGCAGGTCATCACCCATGCCCACGCGACGGGTCCACCACCTCGCCGCGGCCACCGCCGCCGCCACGACCGCCCTGACCACCGTCCTCACCGCCGTCGGCGCCGCGCCCGCGCACGCCGCCGGCGAGCTGCACGTGGTCCAGCCCGGGGGGTCGATCCAGCAGGCCCTCGACGCCGCCCGCCCCGGCGACACCGTGCAGCTGCTCCCCGGCGAGTACCGGGGCAGCGTCCGGATCACCACGCCCGGCCTCACCCTGCGCGGGGCCGGCCCGGACAGCGTGATCCTCCCCGCCGACAGCGCGACGGCGCTCGACACCTCCGCGGCGCCCGCCACGGCACCCGCCACCAAGGCCGCCACGTCCGCCGCCGACGCCGCCGCGGCCTGCTCCGCCGCCGGCCACGGCCTCTGCGTGGTCGGCACCGACGACCGGCCGCTCGACGGCGTCACCGTCGAGGCGCTCGCCGTCTCCGGCTTCCGCAAGAACGGCATCAACGCCACCGGCACCACCGGCCTCACCGTCCACGCCACCTACGTCCACGACAACGGACAGCAGGGCATCAGCCAGGAGAAGTCCACCCGGGGCGTGATCACCGCCAACGAGTCCGCCCGCAACGGCCAGTCCGGCGTCTTCCTCGCCAACACGGTGGACAGCGAGGGCGGCGCCCTCTCCACCGACGGCACCCTGGTCACCGGCAACCTGCTCACCGACAACCGGATCGGCGTCACCGTCCGCCGGCTGCGCGACCTGAGCATCGAGCGCAACCGGATCCACGGCAACTGCGGCGGCGTCTTCATCGTCGGCGACGAGGGTGTGCCACGGGCCGGTGCGCTCACCGTCCACCGCAACCAGGTCGTCGCCAACAACCGCTACTGCCCGCCCAACCCCCGGCTGGACCACATCCAGGGCGCCGGCATCGTGCTCACCGGCGCGGAGGAGACCGCGGTGACGGAGAACGAGGTCCGCGACAACGTCGGCGCCTCGCCGTTCTCCGGCGGCATCGTGCTCGTCCACAGCGTGGTCGGCGTGCCCAACGCCCGCAACACCGTCGCCGACAACCTCGTGCTCAATAACGGCCCGGCCGATCTCGCCGACCGCGACACCGGTACCGACAACGCCTTCACCCGCAACCAGTGCGCGGTCTCCGAGCCGGCCGGCCGCTGCTGACCGGTCCGCCCGCCGCACCGCACCCGAAGCCGATCGAGGCCCCCGCGCCATCCCGCTCCCGCAGAAAGCAGAGAAACGGTCCATGACCACCGCACCCGCCACCACCCCACAGGCCGCCATGCGCCTGCGGGAGCTCGTCTTCGGCGCCGCCTGCGCCGCCGCCGTCCGCGCGGCGGCCCGGCTCGGCGCCGCCGACGCGCTCGGCGACACCCCCGCCACCGTCACCGACCTCGCCGCCGACCTCGGCACCGAGCCCCGGCAGCTGCGCCGCCTGCTGCGGGCCCTCACCTGCTACGGCATCTTCGAGGAGCTCGACGGCGACCGCTTCGCCCACACCGAGATGTCCCGGCTGCTGCGCGAGGACGCCCCGAACAGCCTGCGCTACATCTCCCTGTGGTGCACCGAGCCGTGGACCTGGGAGGCCTGGCCGAGGCTGGACGAGGCGGTGCGTTCGGGCCGCAACGTCTTCCCCGAGCTGTTCGGCAAGGAGTTCTTCGACTACCTGCACAGCGACGGGGGAGAGTCCGCCAAGGTCTTCGACAAGGCGATGACCACCTCCAGCCGGCAGTCCGCCGCCGACTTCGCCGCCTACCTCGACCTCACCGGCATCGACTCGGTGGTCGACATCGGCGGCGGCCAGGGCCATGTCCTGGCCAGCCTGCTGGAGAAGCACCCGGCGCTGCACGGCACCCTGCTCGACCTGCCCAAGGTGGTCGCCGGCGCCGACCCCCGGCTGCGCGCGGGCGGCGCGTTCGCCGACCGGGCCCGGCTGGTCCCCGGTGACTGCCGGGTGGAGATCCCGGTGCTCGCCGACCTCTACATCATCAAGAACATCCTGGAGTGGGACGACGAGAGCACCCGCCGCACCCTGGCGAACGTGGTCGCGGTGGCCCGTCCGGGTGCCCGGGTCGTGGTGGTCGAGAACCTCGTCGACGACAGCCCCTCGATGCGGTTCACCACCGCCATGGACCTCATGCTGATGCTCAACGTCGGCGGTGCCAAGCACTCCGAGTCGAGCATGGTCCGGCTGATGACCGCGGCCGGCCTGGAGGTCCGCGAGGTCCGCCCGGTCAACCCGTACCTGCACGCCTTCGAGGCCGTCGTCCGGGGCTGACCCGCCCGCGCCGACCGCCGGCGCGCCGCGGGAGGCGCTCACGCCGGGCGCGAGGACTCCAGGTGCGCGAAGACCACCACGTTGTCGAGGTAGTCCTTGCGCTTCTTGTCGTAGGCGCCGCCGCAGGTGATCAGCCGCAGCTGCGCGTCGGGCGTCCTCCCGTAGACCCGCTGGTCGGGGAAGGCGTCCTTGGCGAAGGTCTCGACGGCGTCGACGGTGAACACGGCGACGGTGCCGTCGGCCCGCTGGACCTCCACCTTGTTGCCCGGCAGCATCAGGCTGAGCAGCAGGAACACCGCGGGCCCCTTGGTGGTGTCGACGTGCCCGGCGACCACGGCGGCGCCGCGCTCGCCGGGCGTCACGCCGTCGCGGTACCAGCCGACCAGGTTCTTGTCGTCCGGCGGCGGGGCGTTGAGCTGCCCGGAGGGGTTCAGGGTCAGCTCGCCGACGGGCGCGTCCACGTTGATCTGCGGGATGCGCAGCCGGACCGGCTTGGACCGCTTGAGCGGCGGCGCCGCCTTGACCGGTGCGGCGGGGGCGGGCGCCGCCGGCTCGGCGTCGGCCGGCGCGGCGGCGGCGCCGGCGGCCGGGGGCGCGGCCGGGCCCGGGACGGACCCGTCCGCCGGGAGGGTGTCCACCGAGTTGTAGATCAGCAGCAGGCCGAGCGCCGCGGCACCCATGCCGGTGCGCAGCAGCCGGGACGTACCGGGGATCGGACCGGCCATCGTCGCTGGTACTCCTCTCCGTGGCCCGCGCCGCCGAGGCCGCGGGCCCGATACGGCGAAGCGCCGCCCCGCGCGCCTCCGCCGCGTCCGGCGGACCGGACGCGGGCCACGAAGGGAGGCGGCGGGAACGGCGCGAGGTCAGACGGCGGCGCCGGCGGTACGGCGGCCGCGACGCAGTGCGATGGCGCCGGCCCCGAGCCCGCCGAGCAGCAGGACCGCGCCGGAGGCGAGGCCGCCGCCGGAGAGCGCGAGCCCGCCGCCGCCGGTGTGCACGCCGCCGTGCGGGGCCTTCTCCTCGCCCTTGCCCTCGTGGCCCTTGCCTTCCGAGCCCTTGCCCTCGGAACCCTTGCTCTCCGAGCCCTTGCCCTCGGCCCTGTGCTCCTCGGTGCCGGAGGAGCCCTGCTGCTTCTCCTCCCAGGTCTTCTGGCCCTCGGGGCTGGCCGCCTTCTCCTGCTTCTCCTGCCAGGTCAGGTTCTTGCCCTGGTCGGAGGCGCCGTCGGCGAAGGCGAGCGGGGTGCCGACGGTCAGGGCCGCGGCCACGGCGGCCCCGGCGAGCAGCGTGCGTGCAGAACGCATGATGATGATCCTTCCGGCGCGGTATCCGTGATCGCCGACACGTCGTCGGCCAGGGGATTCACGGGCGGGCGCCTGATCCAACGTCAACCACGGTGGCGGCAGGTGCCACCGGAAGGTGGCAACGGCAGCGCGGTCGGTGAGCCCTTCGGGTGGAAGTCCCGGGCGTGTTCACCCGATCGCCCTGGGCGGTCCGGGTGACCGCCGGGCTCGAGGTGCGGAGTGCACCGGACGGGGGCGGGCAGACTCGGCGCATGGTCGAGATCTCGAAGGACGTCAGGGAACGGATCGAGGCGGGGCACATCTGGTACGTCGGCACGGTCAACGCCGACGGGTCGCCGCACGTGAGCCCGATGTGGGTGGGGATGGAAGGGGACCTGCTGCTGTTCAACACCGCCGTCGGGCGGGTCAAGGAGCGGAACCTGCGGCGGGACCCGCGGGTGTGTCTGGCGCTCGCCGGCCCCGCCGACCCGTACGACCGGGTGCAGATCCGGGGGCAGGTGGTGCGCTTCGTCGAGGGCGAGGAGGCCGAGCGGAACATCGACCGGCTGGCCCGCACCTACCTCGGCGTCGAACGCTTCGGCTGGGGGATCCCGGGGGAGCGGCGGGTGGTGGTGCTGATCGAGCCGACCAGGGTGAGCCGGGTGACCGGTGTCGAGCCGCTGCCGCCGGGCGCCCCCGGAGCCGCCCCGCCGGACGGTGCCTGAGCCGGACGGTCCCCGAGCCGGAGGGTCCGTGAGGCCGCGCCCCGGGGAACCGGTCGCTCCGGGGCGCGTCTATCTTGAGGGGCCACGGACACGAGAGGGGCGGGACATGGGCGGGGCCGGTCGGAAGGTGGCCGCTGCGGCGGCGACGGGTGTGCTGCTGGCGGCGGTGGCGGCCTGCGGCTCGGGGAGCTCGGGGCACTCCGGGGACGCGGCCAAGGGCGCCCCGGTGGTGTCGGCGAGCCCGGGCGCGACGGCGGAGCCGGCCGCCGGGAGCGCCGCCGCGACCACGGCGCCCGGCGACGGGAGCGCGGCCCCGGCCGGCACGCCGGAGGCCGCGACGGTGGGCGGTGCGGCGGCCGGGGCGACGGCTCCGGGCCCGTCGGCCGGCGCCGGAGCGTCAGCGGGCGGCCCGTCCGGGGCAACGCCCGGGGGAACGTCCGGGGGCGGCGGCGCCGCAGCAGGTGCCACGGCGGGGACGACTGCGGGCGGCGCGACGCCCGGTGGCGGGCAGCCGGCCGCCGGACCCGACTCCGACACCCTGCTGCTCGACTCCGCGCTCGTCGCCCAGCTCCTGCCCGACCAGAAGGCGATGACCGGCTGGGAGGAGGAGAAGCGGCGGGTCGACACCGCCGACCACGCCACCACCTGTTCCATCGCCGCACCGTGCACCGGCAGGCCGCTGAGCGGGCAGGCCCGGTTCAGCGCCGGCGAGACGACCGTGCGCTTCGGCGTCGACACCCTGCCCAACCGCGCCCAGGCCCAGGACCGCCTCAAGGAGGCGTACGCCTCCTACGGCGACACCACCAAGTACGGCCCCGCGGACATCGGCCCGCTGGGCACGGAGAGCCGGGCGTTCCAGGGCCAGTTGGCGGGCCGGGACGGCGTGGCGATCGTGTTGCGCTCCGGCACGCTGGTCGCGACCGTCACCACCGAGGGCGGGCCGGTGGACCTGGCCGGTACCCGGCGGCTCGCCGCGATGCTGGTCAAGCGCATCGAGCAGGCCCAGGCGGGCCGCACCCCGGACGCCGGGCTCGACCCGGCCTGACCCGCAGCCCCCGGCGGGCGACGGTGACGGAACGTCGATGGATCCAGCGTTCCGGCCAAGTTGAAGGAGGCCGTCCGCCGCCGTGGTCGCCGCCGGCCGGACGGCGGGCGCGGCGTCGACGGGCGGCGCCCGGGGGACGGTCCCCGCGTCACCGCTGGTCGTGCCCGCCCGCCCGGGAACCGGGCCGCAGCCGGCGACGCGGGCCGCCGGTGCGTCAGGGCCGAGGGGCCGGCGGCATCCGGCCGGTCCGCGCGAGGGCCGGAATCCGGCCAGCCGGTTGCCCGGCGGTGAAGCGGTGACCGAGAGTCGTTCGATGAACGGCACACCTCTCCCGTCCCGTGTCGGGACCTCGCGGGACCGGGCGCCGGCGGAGGGCGGGCGCACGGTGCCGGCGGCCGGGTGCGCGGCCACCCGCCGGAGTGCCCCTACCGCCGCGTCCGGATGACGACCATCATCAAGGGGACCTCCGAGGTCCGGAAGGTGATCGTGGCCCGGGCCACGGGTCCGGGCCGGCCCCGTACCGACGACCCTCGACCGACGTCCGGAGGACCGACCATGACCAGCACCCCGGCCCGCCCCGTGCCCGGACTCCTGCCCGGCCTCTCCCTCGCCCACGGCCGCCCGCACCGCGACGGCGCCGTCCTCGACCTGTTCACCAGCTGGGCCCGCCGCACCCCGCACGCCCCCGCGCTGATCGACGGCGAGCTGACCCTCGGCTACGCCGAACTCGACCGCCTCGCCGACGACGTCGCCGAGCAGCTGGCCGAGCGGGTGCGGCCCGGCGACCTGGTCGGCCTCTGCCTGGACCACTCCGCCGCCCTGGTCGCCGCCACCCTGGCCGTCGCCAGGATCGGCGCCGTCCACCTGCCGCTCGGCCCGCGCCCCGGCGAGCGCCGGCTGACGGCCGTCGCCGAGCAGCTGCGCCCCGCCTGCCTGATCGGCGACCCGGCGCTGCTGCCGCCCGCCCACCGGGACGGCCGGCACCGCCCGCTCGCCGCCCCCGGCGCGCCGGGGACCGTGGCCGCCTTCGCCGCTCCCGCGGCCGGCGGAGCGCCCGCCGTCCGCGCCCCCAAGGGCGCCCAGTACACCGTGCTCACCTCCGGCTCCACCGGCCTGCCCAGGGCCGTCGCCGTCGGCCAGACCGCGTTCGGCGCCCTGCTCACCTGGTACCGCGAGCTGACCGGCCTCGGCCCCGGCGACCGGCACAGCCTGCTCGTCGGCGTCGCCTTCGACCCGCACCCGATGGAGCTGTGGGCCGCTCTCGGCTCCGGCGCGGCGCTCTGCGTCGCCCCCGAGGCCGTCCGCCGGGACCCGGCCGCGCTCACCGGCTGGTGGCGCACCGCCGGTGTCACCGTCGGCGTGCTGCCCACCCCGCTCGCCGAACCCGTCCTCGACCGCCCCTGGCCCGGCGACCTGCCGCTGCGCCATCTGATGATCGGTGGCGACCGGCTGCGCCGGGCCCCCGGGGCGGACGTCACCGCGACCGTCCACAACGCCTACGGCCCGGCCGAGGCCACCGTCGTCACCACGGTGCACACCATGGCCCCGGGCGTCGACCACGGCGCCGGCGCGCCGCCGATCGGGCGCCCGATCCCGGGCGCGATCGTCCTGGTCACCGACGAGCACGGCCGCCCGCTGCCGCACGGGGAGGCCGGCGAACTGCGGATCGGCGGCCAGGGCCTGGCCATCGGCTACCTCGACGCCGGGGCGACCGCCGAGCGCTTCGTCTCCGCGCCCGACGAGGTCGACGGCACCGACCGGGTCTACCGCACCGGCGACCGGGTGCTGATGCGCCCGGACGGGGTGCTGGAGTTCCTCGGGCGGCTGGACGACCAGGTCAAGGTCGGCGGTGTGCGGATCGAGCCGGCCGAGGTCGAGGCCGCCCTCGAACGCGACCCCCGGGTGCGACGCGCCGTCGTCGTCGCCCGCCCGGCCCCGGCCGGGGGCGGTGCCCAGCTGCTCGCCTTCGTCCAGCCGACGGCCGCCGCCGGCGAGCCGGTGGACGGCGAGGCGCTGCTGGCCGCCGTGCGGCCCTGGCTGCCCGAGCAGGCCGTGCCGGGCGTCCTGCGGCCGGTCGAGGCCTTCCCGCTGGACGCCAACGGCAAGATCGACCGGGCCGCGCTGCTCAAGGCCGAGGAGGCCGCCCCCGCGCAGGGCGGCCGGGGGGACGGGCGCCGTCCGGGCGCCGCCGGCTGAGCGCGTGCCGACGCGGCGGACACCCCGTGGGCCTTCCGGTCCCGGGGTGTCCGCCGTGCCGGCGGCGCGCGCTCAGCCCCGCCGCTCCCAGCGGTAGAACTCGCGCGCCATCGCGTCCTTCGGCCCCCGCCAGGTGGCCGGGTCGTACGCCCGGACGTACGCGGTGAGCGCGTCGCTGATCGCCCGGAACTCGGGGTGGCCGGTCACCTGGGCGACGGCCGGGCCCGGCGGGCGGTCCGCCTCGATCAGGTGCAGGTAGACGTCGCCGAACTGGAACAGGCTGCGCCCCGTCACCCCGATCAGGTGCGGGAGTTCGCCCCGGTTGTCGGACTCGGCGAAGACCTCGGCGATGCCGCCGGCCGCGTCGGGCTTCATCCGGGCGACGATCAGGGCGCGGTGGGTGTGCGCCGTCCCGGGCACGCTCCCGGGGCTGGTCACGGGGGACACCATGGTCAGACCTCCGCCGCCTTCTTCTCGACCTTCTCGCGGATCAGCTGCAGCTGGATCCGGGAGTTGCGGTTGATGTGGTTGACCATGCCGTCGTCGTCGACCGGCGCGGTGGGCTTCATCGCGAAGTCCTGCACCCAGCGCATCCGGGTCCCGGCCGGCACCTCGGCGTACTCCCAGCGGATGTCCATGAACTCGAACGGGCCGGGCTCGACCCGCCGGGCGCTGACCGCCAGCTCGGAGCGGTCGGTGGTGCGCTCGGAGACCCAGCTCCACACCTTGCCGTCCTCGTCGGGGTGCATGGTCAGCCGGAACCGCACCCGGTCGCCCTCGCGTTCCAGGACCTCGACGGAGGCGTACTCGCTGAACAGCTGCGGCCAGTTCTCCAGGTCGTTGGTGATCTCCCAGACCAGGTCGAGCGGGGCCGCGATGACGATCTCGTTGTCGGTGTGTCCGGGCATCTCAGGCACCCGCCTTCGCGGTGGTGACCGCGGAGTCGACCAGCTCCAGGAACTCGGCCGGGGTCTTGGCCGACTCCGCGCCGTTGGTGACCTTCACGCCGTGCCGGTTCTCCAGCTCGCCGACCACGCCGAGCAGGCCGAGGGAGTCCACGCCGAACTCGTCGAAGGCGGCGCCGGGGCGCTCCAGCGCGGCCGGGTCGATGACGACGCCGGCCCGGGCCTGGATCAGCGCCGCGAGTTCGGGATAGCTGAGGGTGTTGCTCACGGGGTTTCCCTTCGTAACGAGCGAGTGGTGAGCGAGGGGTGAACGGATGGATCGGGGCGGAGCAGGGCGGAGCGGGGAGTTCAGGACGGCTCGCCGCGCCGGAGCACCAGCGCCGCGTTGGAGCCCATCAGCCCGCGGCTGAGCACCAGCGCGGTGCGCAGTTCGGCCGGGCGGGCGCGGCCGGTCACCAGGGCCAGGTCGTGGGCGACCTCGGTGACGTTCGGGGTGGGCGGCAGCACGCCGTCCTCCATGGCGAGCACGGCGGCGGCGGTGTCCAGCGCGGGCGCGCCGCAGTAGGCCCGCCCGGTACCGGACTTGGGGGCGGTGACCGGCACCCGCTCGGCGTAGGGGCCGAGCGCGTCGGCCAGCGCGAGCGCCTCGGCGCGGTCGGCGGCCGGGACGCCGAGGGCGTCGGCGAAGACCACGTCGATCTCCTCCGCCGCGATCCTGGCCCGGTCCAGGGCGATCCGGATCGCCGCGGCCAGGCCCTCCCGGGACTCCGCCCAGCGGGAGGCACCGGTGAAGGTCGCGCCGTGGCCGGCGATGTGCGCCCGGACGGCGGCCCCGCGCCGGCGGGCGGTCGCCTCGTCCTCCAGCAGCAGCATCGCGCCGCCCTCGGCGGGGGCGAAGCCGGCCGCGTCGGGGGAGAACGGCAGGTAGGCCCGGTCCGGCCGGTCGGCGAGGCTCAGCTCGGGGTAGCCGAGCTGGCAGACCATCGAGTAGGGCGCGAGCGGGGCCTCGGCGGCGCCGACCACCACCGCGTCGGTGCCCTGCTCGACGGCCCGGGCGGCGTGCGCGATGGCGTCCAGGCCGCCGGCCTCGTCGCTGGCCACCACCGCGCACGGGCCCTTGTAGCCGCCGCGGATGGAGATCTGGCCGGTGCTGGCGGCGTAGAACCACGCGATGGACTGGTAGGGGCCGACGAACTGCGGCCCCTTGCCCCACAGTTGCTGGAGCTCGCCCTGGCCGAACTCGCCGCCGCCGGAGCCGGCCGCGGTCACCACGCCGACCGCGTACGGCTGTTCGGGGTCAGCGGTGAAGCCGGCGTCCGCCACCGCCTGGTCGGCGGCGGCCATCGCGTAGTGCGTGAACCGGTCGGTCTGCACCAGGTAGCGGTTGTCGACGACGGCCCGCGGGTCGAAGTCCCGCACCTGGCCCGCGATGCGCAGCGGGAGGTCGACGCAGCCCTCACGGGATATCCGGTCCAGGACGCTCACGCCCTGTCGGGTGGCCTTCCAGAAGGCGTCGGCCCCGACCCCGTTGGGTGCCACCACGCCCAGGCCGGTGATCACCGCCCGGCGTTCCTGTTGACGTGACGTCATGGATCTCACCCCGTTCTCGTGAGTACGACAGCGGACTGGAATCCGCCGAATCCGCTGCCGACCGACAGGATGTTGCGCAGCGGCAGCTCCCGGGCGGCGCGCGGCACGTAGTCGAGGTCGCACTCCGGGTCGGGCGTCTCGTAGTTGGCGGTCGGCGGCACCACACCGCGGTCCAGCGCGAGGGTGCAGGCGACCACCTCGATGGCGCCGATCGCGCCGAGCGAGTGCCCGACCATCGACTTGATCGAGCTCATCGGCGTCCGGTACGCGTGCTCGCCGAGCGAGCGCTTGACGGCCGCCGTCTCGTGCCGGTCGTTCTGCTTGGTGCCCGAGCCGTGCGCGTTGACGTAGTCGACGTCGGTGCGGTCGGTCCGGGCGTGGTCGAGCGCGTGGTCGATCGCCCGCGACATCTCCAGCCCCTCCTGGGTGAGGCCGGTCATGTGGTAGGCGTTGCCGAAGGTCGCGAACCCGCCGATCTCGCCGTAGATCCGCGCGCCGCGCCGGCGGGCGTGCTCCAGCTCCTCCAGGACCAGGACGGCGCCGCCCTCGCCGAGCACGAAGCCGTCCCGGTGGGCGTCGAACGGGCGGGAGGCGTGCGCCGGGTCGTCGTTGCGTTCGCTGGTGGCCTTGATGGCGTCGAAGCAGGCGACGGTGATCGGCGAGATCGGCGAGTCGGAGGCGCCGGCGACGCAGATGTCGGCGCGCCCGTCCTCGACCGCCTGGAAGCCGTACCCGATGGCGTCCAGGCCGGAGGTGCAGCCGGTGGAGACGGTCTGCACCGGGCCGTGCGCGCCGGTCCGTTCGGCGACCGCCGAGGCGAGCGTGCTGGGCGCGAACGCCCGGTGCAGCTGCGGTTCGGCGAGCCGGTGGTCGACGTCCCAGCGGGCGCCGCCGGCACTGACCAGGGCGTAGTCGTGCTCCAGCCGGGTGGTGCCGCCGACGGCGGTGCCCAGCGAGACGGCGATCCGCCACGGGTCCTCGGCGGCCAGGTCGAGTCCGGCGTCGGTGATCGCCTCGTCGGCCGCGACCATGGCGAACTGCACGTAGCGGTCGGCCCGTCGGACGTCGTCCGGGCCGAGCCCGTGGGCCGCCGGGTCGAAGTCGCACTCGGCGGCGATCCGGGAGCGGAACCCGGCGGGGTCGAAGAGCGTGATGCCCCGGGTCGCCGTCCGCCCGGCGGTGAGGAGGTCCCAGAACGCCGGGACCCCGACCCCTCCGGGCGCGACCACGCCGATTCCGGTGACGGCGACCCGACGGCGGCTCACGAGCTCACCTTGGCGTGTTCCGGCGGGCCGGAGTTGACCACCGGCCCGGTCTCCTCGGTGTCGACGTGGCCCAGTTCGGGGCGCGGCGCCAGCGGGCCGAGGTGGAAGACCATCTTGGCCACGGTGTCGCCGACGTTGCGGAACCGGTGGCGCATGTCGATCGGGATCATCAGGCCCTGCTCGGGCTTGAGCACCCGGGTCTCGCCGTCCAGGTCCACCTCCAGGTCGCCGGTGACGACGAACACGAACTCCTCGGAGTACGGGTGGTAGTGCTCGCCGATCCGCTCGCCGGGCTGCACGATGGCCAGGCCCATGAACCCGCTGGTGGCGCCGCAGGTGGTCGGGGTGAGCATGGCGCGCAGGTCGCCGCCGCGCCGGCGGTTCTCCGGCGCCTCGGAGACGTTCACGATCCGTGGGTACTGCGTGGACATGGTTTCTTCCTTCTTGCCGGGGCTTGCCGGAACTTGCCGGAGTGCGGTGGTGGTCAGGAGTCCTGGGACGTCCGGTCGGTGACCGGGTTCATGCTGCGGGCGGCGAGGAAGGCGCGCAGTCCGGCCTCGGTCCGCAGGTCCCCCTCCGGGCCGAGGTCGAGCAGCCGGCCCAGCACGGTGGCCTCGCGCTCGCCGGCCACACCGAGCGCCGCCGCCGGGTCCGCCTCCGGCGGCAGCCGCAGGTCCACCAGCCGCACCACGACGTCCCCGCGGTGGAAGACGGTGCTCGCGGCGACCGGGCCGGTCGGGTCGGCGGTGGCGAGGTCGTCGTACTCGGCCAGCACGTCGGTGACCGACTTCCCCTTGCCGGGCTTCACCGGGTACAGCACGGCGTGCCGGTGCAGCCGCCCGGAGGCCGGGGAGCCGGCGACGGCCTGGTTGGCGGCCGGCAGCGCGGCCCGGGCGAAGAAGGCGCGTGCCGCCTGCGGGTCGCCCAGCTGACGGGCCTCCTCCAGGTGCGGGTTGATCGCCTCCTCGACGGCCCGCACCTCGGGCTGCATGGCGACGTGCCGCAGCGCCTCGCCCAGGCTGCCGATCACCTCGACCGCGCGGACCACCCGGTTGCCGTGCATGAACAGCGACGTGCGGCGCAGCCGGGTGGTCTCGTCCACCTCCGCGCGCGGGGAGGCGTAGCCGGACAGGATCCGGGCCACCTCCGGCTCGCTGCCGGGCTTGACGGTGAAGGTGAGCGCGTGGCGCACGACGCCGTCCGGTCCCGGGTCGGCCTTGGGCGGACCGGCCTGTCCGGCGGGGGCGGAACGCGGCAGGTCGGCCGGCACCTCCAGCGGCGGCCGGCTGCCGGTGGCGCCGGCGGCGGAGGTCTCCCGGAGGATCGCGTAGCGCAGGGAGCGGAAGGTGTCGCTGACGCAGCCGTGCATCGGCTTGACCATCTCCCGGTGGGCGGGGCTGTCCACCCACTGCAGGAAGGTCTCCTGGTCCTCCCACTCACTGGTGATGAGCCACTGGCGGGGGTCGTTGATCGACTGGCAGAGCTGGTCGCTGACATGGCCGGGCACGGTCGCGACCTGGTGGCGCAGCTGCTCGTACACGTCCATGAAGCGCTGCTGGGCGCCGTCCTGGATCTCCAGCATCAGCACCACCCGCAGGCGCGTCTCGGAGGGGGAGTGCTGCCGGGCGGGCGGTTCGGACAGAGTCGTCATGGTCCACTTTCTGCTTCTGGGCCGCGCGCGTCGGGGGCCGCGTGCGGCGGCGCCGGTGCCGGAGGAGGCCGGGCGGCCCCCGGCGGGAGGGGTGCGGCGGTGGCCGTCGGCCACCAGGCCTGAGGTCGATCGTGCGCGGCGCTTCCGGGCGGCGCGAGATATGCGGGCCATCCGGGCGACGAGACGGCACAACGCGCCCGGCGCGGGGGACGGTAGGAACGGGCCACCGCGTCCGCGGGCCCCCGAGAGGGCCCCGCCGAGGCTCGCGCCAGGCCACGAACTCCCGTACAGGCTGGAGCAATTGATGAATCCGAAGGTGGACGACCGGGTGCCGGTCCTGATCGTCGGCGGCTCGCTGGTCGGGCTGTCGGCCTCGCTCTTCCTGGGCCGACTGGGTGTCAGGCACCTGCTCGTCGAGAAGCACGCCGACACCTCGCATCACCCGCGTGGCCGAGGCAACAACGTGCGGACGATGGAGCTGTACCGGGTGGCCGGGATCGAGGGGGCGATCCGCGAGGCGGCGTCCGTCCTGGCCCCGAACCACGGCATCCTGCAGGCACCCTCGCTGACCGGCGAGGAACAGGAGTGGCTGTTCCGGGAGATCGACCCCGGCGGACGGCTGGCCCGCTTCAGCCCCAGCTCATGGTGCCTGTGCAGCCAGAACGACCTGGAACCGGTGCTGCGCCGGACCGCCCGCGAGCTGGGCGCGGAGATCCGCTTCGGCACCGAGCTGGTCTCCTTCGAGCAGGACGCCGACGGCGTCACCGCGCTGCTGCGCAGCCGGGAGACCGGCGAGGAGCGGGTCGTCCGGGCGCAGTACCTGATCGCGGCGGACGGCCCGCGCAGCCCGGCCCGCGACCGGCTGGGCATCGGCCGGAGCGGCAAGGGCGAGCTGTTCCACAACGTCAGCATCACCTTCCGGGCCAAGCGGCTGGCCGAGGCCGTCGGCGACCGCCACTTCATCGCCTGCTACCTCACCAACCCGGAGGCGGACGGCGCCCTGCTGCCGGTCGACAACCGGGAGGAGTGGGTCTTCCACGCGCCCTGGCACCCGGAGCTGGGCGAGCCGCTGGAGGCGTTCACCGACGCGCGCTGTGCCCGGCACATCCGGGCCGCCGTCGGGATGCCCGAGCTCGACGTCGAGGTGACCGGCAAGGCCCCGTGGCACGCCGCCGAGCGGGTCGCCGAGCGCTACTCGGGCGGGCGGGTGTTCCTGGCCGGGGACTCCGCGCACGAAATGTCGCCGACCGGCGCGTTCGGCTCCAACACCGGCATCCAGGACGCGCACAACCTGGCCTGGAAGCTCGCCGCGGTGCTCTGCGGCTGGGCCGGCCCGGGCCTGCTGGAGACCTACGGGCACGAGCGCCGGCCGGTGGCGCAGGTGACGAGCGAGCGCGCCTCGGCCCGCTCCGCCGAGCACAGCCACCCCGGGTACGCCGTCGTCCCGGGCGTCGGCCGGCAGGCCGGGGTGCTGGCGGTGGCGCTCGGCTACCGCTACCGGGAGGGCGCGGTGCTCGGCACCGACCCGGCCGGCCCGGTGGTCCCGGAGTCCTTCGAGTCCACGGGCGAGCCGGGCAGCCGGGCGCCGCACCAGTGGCTGCTGCGGGCGGGCGTGCGGCTGTCCACCCTCGACCTGTACGAGCAGGCGATGGTGCTGCTGACCGGCTCGGCCGGCACCGCCTGGCAGGATGCCGCCCGCCGGGCGGCGGACCGGCTGGCCGTCCCGCTGGACGCCTACCGGATCGGCGACGGCGCGGACGACGACCTGGCCCCCGAACCGGGCGCCGACTTCGCCGCCCTGCACGGCATCCGCCCCGACGGCGCCCTGCTGGTGCGCCCCGACGGCTTCGTCGCCTGGCGCTCCGAGCACCCGGCCGACGACCCCGAGGCCGCCGTCGAGCACGCGCTGCGCACGGTGCTGTCGCTGTAGCGGGGGCGGGCGGGCGAGCAACGGAAGGGCCCGCCGGGTCGCACATGGCCGGCGGGCCCTTCGTCATGTCCGTCGCGGGGTCAGTGGCCGCCCTCGTCGACGACCTCGACGTCCTCGATGTTCCGCTCGATGATGTCGGCCGGCAGGGCGACCCGGATCGCCCAGTAGTAGATGGCCAGGGAGAAGACGGCGACCGCCGCCATGTCCCACCACATCGGGATCCGGCCGGTGCCGTCGCCGAAGCCGCCCTGCCAGGAGATCAGGCCGAGGCCCAGCAGGTAGGCCGGCAGCCACTGGGCCGCCCGCCAGTCCATGTGCGGGGCGTTCGGCAGGCCCTTGCGGATGGCGTAGGTGGCGTAGCCGCCGAGCAGCAGGTAGCCGATGACGATGGCGACGCCCAGGCGGGACAGGGTGTGCCAGCCGGACCAGTAGATGATGAGGCTGGAGACGATGAAGGACGCCGGGGCGACGGCCGCGCCGCCGGGCAGGCGGTAGGAGCGCTCGCGCTCCGGCAGCCGGCGGCGCAGCGCGCCGAAGGCGAGCGGGGCGCCGGCGTACATCAGCACGCTGGCCGAGGTGATGAAGCCGACCAGCTCCTGCCAGCTCGGGAAGGGCATGAAGCAGATGACGCCGGTGACGAACGACATGATGAGGCCGAACCACGGGGCGCCGCGCTTGTCGACCCGCTCGAAGAGCTGCGGCGCGTAGCCGTTCTTGCTGAGGCCGTACGCGATGCGCGAGGTGGAGGTGGTGTAGATGAGGCCGGTGCCGCCGGGGGAGACGATGGCGTCGAAGTACAGCACCCAGGCCAGCCAGCCCAGGCCGACCACGGTGGCGAGGCCGGCGAAGGGGCCGTCGATGCCGGGGAAGTCGAGCTTGTCCCAGCCGTTGGCGAAGGAGGAGGCGGGCAGCGCGGCGATGAAGACGACCTGCAGCAGCACGTAGATCGCGGTGCCGATGGCGACCGAGCCGAGCACGGCGCGGGGGATGTCGCGCTTGGGGTTCCGGCTCTCGCCGGCCAGCTGGATCGCCTGCTCGAAGCCGAGCAGGGCGAAGATGATGCCGCTGGCGCTGACCGCGGTCAGCACGCCCTTGATGCCGAACGGGGCGAAGCCGTGCGAGCTGAAGTTGGAGCCGTGGAAGTTGGTCACGGACAGCACGAAGATCGCGAACAGCGGGACGAAGATCTTCAGCCAGGTGGCGGCGCTGTTGGTGCGGGCGAGCACCCGGACGCCGAGGAAGTTGACCGCGACGAACAGGCCCATCAGCAGGACGGCGACCACCATGCCGCTCGGGGTGAGGGTGCCGTTCGCGTTGAGGAAGCCCTGCGCGAACTCCCAGTGCCCGGCGTAGCCGATCATCGCCTCGACCTCGATGGGCGCGACGGTGGCGGCCTGCAGCCAGGAGAACCAGCCGAAGGACATGCCGGCCAGTCCGCCGAAGGCGTAGTGCGGGTAGCGGGCGGTGCCGCCGGCGACCGGGAACATGCCGCCGAGCTCGGCGTGCACGAAGGCGAGCAGGACGATGGCGACCGCGCCGATGCCCCAGGAGACGAGCGCCGCCGGTCCGGCGACGACGACGGCGTTCTTGGCGCCGTAGAGCCAGCCCGAGCCGATGATCGAACCGACCGAGGCCCACATGAGGCCGATGAGGCCGACTTCGCGGCGGAGTGACCGGTGGGTGGTGGTTCCGGTGCCGGAACCGGTGCCCGTGCCGGGCGGGGTGAGCTGGTTGAGGGAGGCCATGCGCAATCTCTCTGTGCTGTGGGGGCTCCGGTCGTGCGGAGCGCGGAGAGTTGCCACACGGTAGGCGTATTCAGAGACATCTGCACAGATTTCATTACTGAATGTTTACCTACTTCGCAGGATATTTCCGCAGGTAGGCGGCGATCTGTTCATGCGCCCGTTACGTGACTCATGAGTAGTTCCGCCATTTGAGCCCGATTTGAGCATTGGTTCGTACTCGTGCAGGATGGCTGGGCGATTGGATCATAGGAATCAGACCGTTCGTATAAAGATGCAGTCGTTCCCGGATCGCGTAGGGTGACCCCATGCGTTCCCGGGCCGATGAGCGCCGCCCGTACCACCGGTGGACCTCATCCGGCCGGGCCCCGCCCGGCACCCCGTCGTGGAGGCCGGCGGGCGGGCACGGGCGTCCGGGGGTGTCAGGGCACCGGGCGCAGGGCCGGCCGGGCGGGGACCAGGGCGCGCAGGACCAGGTCGACGCGGACGTGGGCGGCGCCGGCGCGGAGCAGGGCGGCGGAGACGGCGCGTAACTCCTCCGGGCCGGTGCAGGCGAGCCGCAGTTCGAGGTCGGCGTCGCCGGCCAGGGCCAGCCCGCTCTGCACCGCCGGGATCTCGGCGGCCAGCCGCTCGAAGTCGAGCGGGACCGGACCGTAGCTCACCCGGGCCAGCGCCTGCAGTGTGCGGGCCGGCTCGGGCTGCGGCGCGTCCGGGACCAGGTGGAGTGCGCTCACCGGCGCTGGAGGTGCGCGCCGGAGCGGGCGGCGGGCTGCCCGGCGGCCGGGCGGGCGGCGTCGGCGCCGGACGGGCCGTTCACGGGCGGGGCGACCAGGCGCGGATCCAGCACCAGGTCGTCGATGCCGAGCGGCGCGGTCAGCGCGCGCAGCGCCGGTTCGCCGAGTTCGACGGCGGCCTGCTCCGGGCCGAGCAGTTCGGCGAGCGCCTCCGCCGAGCTGAAGCCGACGGCGCAGCGGCTGCCGTCGCGCAGACGGAAGAGGCGCAGGGAGGTGGTGCGTCCGGTGACGGTGACCGGGACGTGCCAGACGACGACGCGGGCCATGCGGGTGCTCCCGAGTGGTGGAGTGGGGCCTGCCGGAACTGCTCGGTGCTGCTCGGTGCTGCTCGGTGCTGCGCGCGATCGCTCGTGACCGCTCCTCCGAAGCTAGGGCGGGCGCGGGCGCACGGTGAACAGTCCTGACACAGCGTTGACCGAATGCCGCACCGTGTTGACGAAGTCCTGACGGCCGGGTGCACCGCTCACCGGACGGCCTTCCCTTTCGGTGTGGAGTTCTTCACCCTGAGCACCCTGAGCACCCGGACCGCCGGCGGCCGACGAGGCCGAGTCCGACGCCCGTCTCGCCGCCCTCCGCGGGGCCCGTTGAGGCGCCGCCCGGCCCGCTCCGGTTGCCCCGCGACCGCGCCGGGACGACGGTGGAGCTGATCCGTGCCCGGGGGGAGGTGGAGCGAAGGGGCGGTCACGAGATATCTTGACGTCAAGACGTTGGAGACGTGAAGCGGAGTACCGATGACTGACTCGACCATCATCTATACGCACACCGACGAGGCGCCGGCCCTGGCCACCTACTCGTTCCTGCCGGTGGTGCAGGCCTATGCCTCGACGGCCGGCGTGAAGGTGGAGACTCGCGACATCTCCCTCGCCGGGCGGATCATCGCGAGCTTCCCGGAGCGTCTGACCGAGGACCAGCGGATCGGCGACGCCCTCGCCGAGCTGGGCGCGCTCGCCAAGACCCCGGGTGCCAACATCATCAAGCTGCCGAACATCTCGGCCTCGATCCCCCAGCTCAAGGCGGCCATCGCCGAGCTGCAGGCGCAGGGCTACGCGCTGCCGGACTACCCGGACGACCCGCAGACCGACGAGGACAAGGACGTCCGCGCCCGTTACGACAAGGTCAAGGGCAGCGCCGTCAACCCGGTCCTGCGCGAGGGCAACTCGGACCGCCGCGCCCCCGCGTCGGTCAAGAACTACGCCAAGACCCACCCGCACCGCATGGGCGCCTGGTCGGCCGACTCCAAGACCAACGTCGCCACCATGGGCGAGAACGACTTCCGCTCCACCGAGAAGTCGGCCGTCATCGCCGCCGACGGCGCGCTGCGCATCGAGCTGGTCGCCGAGGACGGCGCCACCACCGTGCTGCGCGAGTCCGTCCCGGTGCTGGCCGGCGAGGTCGTGGACGCCTCGGTCATGCGCGCCGCCGAGCTGAACGAGTTCCTGGCCGCGCAGGTGGCCCGGGCCAAGGCCGAGGGCGTGCTGTTCTCGGTCCACCTGAAGGCCACCATGATGAAGGTCTCCGACCCGATCATCTTCGGCCACGTGGTCCGCGCCTTCTTCCCGCAGACCTTCGCCAAGTACGGCGACGTGCTCGTCGCCGCGGGCCTGAACCCGAACAACGGCCTCGGCGGCATCCTGGCCGGCCTGGAGAACGTGCCGCACCTGGGCGCGGAGATCAAGGCCTCGTTCGAGGCCGAGCTGGCCGAGGGCCCGGCCCTGGCCATGGTCGACTCCGACAAGGGCATCACCAACCTGCACGTGCCGAGCGACGTCATCGTCGACGCCTCGATGCCGGCCATGATCCGCACCTCCGGCCACATGTGGGGCCCGGACGGCCAGGAGGCCGACACCCTCGCCGTGCTGCCGGACAGCAGCTACGCGGGCGTCTACCAGGCCGTCATCGACGACTGCCGCGCCCACGGCGCCCTGGACCCGGCCACCATCGGCTCGGTCCCGAACGTCGGCCTGATGGCCCAGGCCGCCGAGGAGTACGGCAGCCACGACAAGACCTTCGAGATCGCCGCGGCCGGCACCGTCCGCCTGGTCGACACCGAGGGCAACGTCGTCCTGGAGCAGGCCGTCCAGCCGGGCGACATCTTCCGCTCCTGCCAGACCAAGGACCTGCCGATCCGCGACTGGGTGAAGCTGGCCGTCACCCGCGCCCGCGTCTCCGGCACCCCGGCCGTCTTCTGGCTGGACGAGACCCGCGCCCACGACGCCGTGCTGATCGAGAAGGTGAAGACCTACCTCGCGGAGCACGACACCGACGGCCTGCAGATCGAGATCAAGTCCCCGGTCGAGGCCACCACGTTCTCGCTGGAGCGCATCCGCCGTGGCGAGGACACCATCTCGGTCACCGGCAACGTGCTGCGCGACTACCTGACCGACCTGTTCCCGATCCTGGAGCTGGGCACCAGCGCCAAGATGCTGTCGGTCGTCCCGCTGATCAACGGCGGCGGCCTGTTCGAGACCGGCGCCGGCGGCTCCGCCCCGAAGCACGTCCAGCAGCTGGTCAAGGAGAACTACCTGCGCTGGGACAGCCTGGGCGAGTTCTTCGCGCTGGCCGCCAGCTTCGAGCACCTGGCCCGCACCACCGGGAACGCCCGCGCCCAGGTGCTGGCCGACACGCTGGACCGCGCCACCGGCACCTTCCTCAACGAGGACAAGTCGCCGAGCCGCCGCCTCGGCGGCATCGACAACCGCGGCAGCCACTTCTACCTGGCCACGTACTGGGCCCAGGAGCTGGCCGGCCAGACCGAGGACGCCGCGCTCGCCCAGGCCTTCGAGGGCCTGGCCAAGACGCTCACCGAGCAGGAGCAGGCGATCGTCGAGGAGCTCATCGCGGTGCAGGGCTCCCCGGTCGACCTGGGCGGCTACTACCAGCCGGACCCGGCCAAGGCCGCGGCCGTGATGCGCCCGTCGAAGACCCTCAACGAGGCGCTCGCCAACCTCGGCTGAGCCCGGGGGAACAGGGGTTGAACCCGGGAGGCCCCGGAGGTCCGACAGCGGACCTCCGGGGCCTCCCGGCGTTTCCCCGCGGGGCCCGGGCGCCCGGGCGGGAGCGCTTCCGGAAATGCTCCCGCGAACGCTCCCGCGAACGCTCCTGGAAACGTTTCCGGAAACGCCGGAGCCCCCGTCCGGATCGGACGGGGGCTCCTTCGGCGCTGCCGCCGGGGCTCAGCCGGCGTCGGCCGCGGGGCGCCGGCTGCGCTGGTCCAGCGAGGCCAGGTAGGCGTTGTACGCCGCCAGCTCGGCGTCACCGCTGCGGTCCTCGGCGCGGTCCCGGCGGCGCGAGAGCCGCTGTTCCGAGCCCATCCACTGGTAGACCAGCGCGATCAGCACGATCGCGGTCGGGATCTCGCCGAACGCCCAGGTGATGCCGCCGGCGAGCTTCTGGTCGGCCAGCAGATCGGTGCCGGGTGGCGCCATCTCGGTGGTGAAGGTGTTCACCAGCTGGTGGTTGGCCATCATCACCGCGACGCCGAAGAAGGCGTGGAACGGCATGCCCATGAACAGCTCGATGATCCGCATCACGTGGCCCGGCCGGTGCGGGCCCGGGTCCACGCCCATGATCGGCCAGAAGAACACCAGGCCGGTCGCCAGGAAGTGCACCATCATGAAGATGTGCCCGAGCCGGTACTGCATGAGGAAGTCGAACAGCGGGGTGAAGTAGACCCCGTAGAGGCTCGCGATGAACAGCGGGATGGTGAAGGCCGGGTGCGAGACCACCTTGATGTAGGTCGAGTGCAGCAGCGCCACCAGCAGCTCGCGCGGTCCGCGCGGACGTCCCTTGCCGGCCGGCCGCAGTGCGCGCAGCGCCAGGGTGATCGGCCCGCCGAGCAGCAGCAGGATCGGCGACAGCATGGAGAGCACCATGTGCTGCATCATGTGCGCGCTGAACAGCACCATGCCGTAGTCGTTCAGCCCGGTGCAGGTGACCAGGATCACCGAGCCGACGCCCAGCACCCAGGCCACCGTGCGTCCGATCGGCCAGCTGTCGCCGCGCCGCCGCAGCCGGACCACGCCGGTGAGGTACAGCGCGAGCGCGGCCAGGCTGCCGATCAGGAACACCCAGTCGGGAGACCAGGTGAGCACGTTGGAGAGCGAGAAGGGGCCGAGTTCGGTCATCCCGCCGTGGTGGTGCATGCCTGACATTCCGTCGCCCATCGGCGAGTCCCGCTTTCCCTCGTCCCGGACCCTGGACGGGTCCGGTTCGCCCGTTTTGCTTCGGCATACAGCCTAGGCGGGCCTTACCCCGGCCGGTTCCCCGGCCCCCGTTCCGTCCCCCCGGTCGGGTGGGACCGCCGCCCGCCGAGCGGTCCGCCGGGCCGCCCGCCGAGCCGCCCGCCAGTACGGGTTCGATCGGCGAGGAACCGCGCCCGCGGCTGTGCCCTTCGTCCGGAAACGACCTCCGCCCGGCGGTGCACCGCGCGTGGCGCGCGGCCGCGGATGGTCCTGAAGTAGCAGATCCGTAGCGGCACTTCGGCGGGGGAGGCCGGTACCGGTGGTGGACGCGCCCGGCCGTCGCGGGCGCCTACGGTCGCCCCGACGGTCCACCGAGGAACCCGAGGGGAAACACCGTGATCCGCGCCGCCAAGTCGGCCGCCGCTGTGGCGGCGCTGGCCCTGTCCGTCCTCACCGCGTCGGCCGTACCGGCATCGGCACTCGGCGTCACCGCGCCGGCCGCCGCCGACCCGCTCGCCGCGTTGCGCGGCCGGCAGCCGGTCTGGCACCCCTGCGCGACCGGCCCGGAGGACGCCGCCGGCGCCGAACTCGACGCCGCCGGCGCCCGCTGCACCGAGGTGACCGTCCCCCTCGACTACCGCCGTCCCGAGGGAAGGACGATCGGCGTCGCCCTCTCCCGGCTGCCCGCCACCGACCCCGCCCACCGGCTGGGCACCCTGTTCTACAACCCCGGTGGCCCCGGCGTCCCCGCCCGCGGGCTCGCCCTCGCCCTGCGCCAGGCCGCCCCCGCCGTCGGCGCCCGGTACGACATCGTCGGCATGGACCCGCGCTTCGTCGGTGCCAGCACCCCCCTCGACTGCGGCTGGCCGACGGCCGGCCCCGGCTCGGCCGGCCCCGACCGGCTGGGCTTCGACCGGGCCGCCGAGGTCGCCAAGGACCTCGCGGCCCGCTGCGCCCCGTACCGCGCCCTGCTGCCGCACGCCTCCACCCGCAACACCGCCCGGGACATGGACCTGGTGCGCGCCGTCCTCGGCGAGCCGACGGTCGCCTATCTCGGTTCGTCCTACGGGAGCTACCTCGGCGAGGTCTACCTCCAGATGTTCCCCGACCGGGTCGGGCGGGCGGTGTTCGACGCGGCCATGGACCCGGACCGCTTCGGCCCCGACCTGACCGCCACCCAGGGCCCCGCGATGGGGGCCGCGCTCACCGCCTGGGCCGCCTGGGCGGCCGGCCACGACGACCGCCACCACCTGGGCGTGACCACCGCCGAGGTGCTGGCCTCGGTCGAGCGGGTGCGCCTGGCCGCCGAGCGCGCCCCGCTGGCGGTCGGTGCCCACCGGGTCGACGCCCGAGCCCTGCCGCAGGTGCTGTGGACGGTGTCGGCCGGCGACGACGACGCCGCCTACGAGGAGTTCTCCGCCCTGGTGCACGTCCTGGCCGACGTCGCCGACGGCCGGCCGACCCCGCCGACCGCACTGCTGGAGGCGGTACTGGCCGGACTGGAGGCCCCCGACACCGGCGGCTACGCCGCCGTGCAGACCGCGATCATGTGCGCGGACCGCGCCGCCTCGCGCGACCCGCTCGCCTACTACCGGGACATCCGGGCCCACCGCGCCGACGAGCCGCTGTTCGGTCCGCTCACCCGCAATCTCACGCCCTGCACCTACTGGCCCACGGACCCCGCTGAGCCGCCCACCCGGGTGCGCAACGCCGTCCCGGTCCTGCTGGTAGGCGCCGACGGCGACCCGGCCGCCACCTACCCCGGCCAGCTCTCCGCCCACCGCGCGCTGACCGGCTCCCGCCTGGTGACCCTGCGCGGCGCCTTCCGCCACACCGTCTACGCGGGCCTGTTCGCCCCGCGTGACACCTGCGTGGACGCCGCAGTCGACCGCTACCTCCTCGACGGCGTCCTCCCCGCCCAAGACGCCGACTGCCCGTCACCCCGACCGTCACACCGCCCGTAGGCCCGTGAGAAGCGGGAGCACGGTCGTCAGCTCCTGGGGACGAGGGTGTTCTCGTTGGTGCGGCCCTTGGCGTGGTCGTCGATGTTGCGGACGGTGGCGTCGATGATCTGGCCGACGGCGGTGTGGGTGAAGTAGGCCTGGTGGCTGGTGACCAGGACCTGGGGGAAGGTGACGAGGCGGGCGAGGGTGTCGTCGGTGATGCCGTGGATGGAGCGGTCGGTGAAGAAGACGCCGGTCTCCTCCTCGTAGACGTCGAGGCCGACGCCGGAGAGGCGTCCGGCGCGCAGGGTCTCGACCAGGGCGGCGCTGTCGATGAGGCCGCCGCGGCTGGAGTTGACGAGGATCGCGTCGTCCTTCATGCGGGCGAGGGCGGCGCTGTCGATCAGGTGGTGGGTGGCGGGGAGGAGGGGAACGTGGAGGCTGATGAGGTCGGCGCGGGTGAGCAGTTCGGGGAGTTCGGTGTAGGCCATGCCGAGGTCGAGGCAGGCGGGGTTGCGGGTGATGTCCCAGCCGAGGAGGTGGGTGCCGAAGCCGGCGGCGATGCGGGCGAAGCACTCGCCGATCTTGCCGGTGCCGATGACGCCGACGGTCATGCCGTGGATGTCGCGGCCGAGCAGGCCGTCGAGGCGGAAGTCGAACTCGCGGGAGCGGTTGGCGGCGCGGGTGAGGCGCCGGTTGACGGCGAGGGCCAGGGTCCAGGCGTGTTCGGCAACTGAGTACGGGCTGTAGTGGGAGACCCGAGCGACGGTGAGACCGAGTTCGGCGGCGGCGTCCAGGTCGATGTTGTTGAAGCCGGTGGAGCGCTGGGCGATCAGCTTCGTGCCGCCGGCGGCGAGGACGGCGAGGGTCCCGGCGTCCAGGACGTCGTTGACGCTGCTGCTGACGGCGGGGTAGCCGGCGGCCAGCGGGGCGGTGTCGCGGTTGAGGAAGACGGACAGGCAGCGCAGCCCGTACCGGCCCGCGAACGCTTCCTCCATCAGCGGCCGCTCATCCGCCTGCACGCCGTACGCGAGGATCTCCATCGCCTTGGTGTCCTTCCGTTGGGGGGCCGGTCCACGGTGTCGTCCACCCTGGCCCACTGATCAAGACCAAGCAAAGATGACCGACTCCGAACACCGGCTTCTGATCCGGCGGTCCCGCTCCCGGCAGGGCGGCTGCCGAGAACGGCTCCGGCCCCCCGAGGCTCGCGCGCTCGGGGGGCGGGGCTCCGCGGTGAAGTGGTGAACGGCGAAGCGGGGGAGCGAGGCGGTCAGATGACCGTCTCGGCCTCCAGGTAGCGGTCGGCCGGGACGGTCTTCAGCTCGGCCACCGCCTCGCCCAACGGCACCAGGTTGATGTCGGTGCCCTGCAGGGCGGTGATGTGCCCGAAGGCGCCCTGGTGGACGGCCTCCACGGCGTGCCAGCCGAACCGGGTGGCGAGCACCCGGTCGTAGGCGGTCGGGGTGCCGCCGCGCTGGGTGTGGCCGAGGATCACCGGACGGGCCTCCTTGCCGAGGCGGTGCTCCAGCTCGCGGGAGAGCTGGGTCGCGATGCCGGTGAAGCGCTCGTGGCCGTAGATGTCCTTGGTGCCCTCCTCCCAGTGCATGGTGCCGGGCTCGGGCTTGGCGCCCTCGGCGCAGACCACGATCGCGAACTTCTTCTGCCGGTCGAAGCGCTCCCGGACGACGGCGGTGAGCTTCTCGATGTGGAACGGGCGCTCCGGGACGACGATCGCGTGCGCACCGGCGGCCATGCCCGCGTTCAGCGCGATCCAGCCGGTGTGACGGCCCATGACCTCGACGACCATGACGCGCTGGTGCGACTCGGCGGTGGTCTTCAGCCGGTCCAGCGCCTCGGTGGCGACCGACACGGCGGTGTCGAAGCCGAAGGTGACGTCGGTGCAGGCGATGTCGTTGTCGATGGTCTTCGGCACGCCGACGATCGGCAGGCCCGCGTCGCTCATCAGCTTGGCGGCCTTCAGGGTGCCCTCGCCGCCGATCGGGATCACCGCGTCCAGGCCGAGGTCCGCGCAGTACTGCTTGGCGCGCTCGACGCCGTCGCGCAGGTGGCTGGGCTGGACCCGGGAGGAACCGAGGATGGTGCCGCCCTGGGCGAGGATCCCGCTCACCGAGTCGAGGGTCAGGGGCCGGTGGTGCCCCTCCAGGAACCCGCGCCAGCCGTCCTCGAACCCGATGATCTCGTCGCCGTGGTCGACCACCCCCCGGTGGACCACGGAGCGGATCACCGCGTTCAGGCCGGGGCAGTCACCGCCGCTGGTCAGCACTCCAATACGCATTGCTTTGCAACTCCCGAGCAGAACCGAGGAACGGCCGGACTACAGGCTGGGACGACGGACCGCCACCGTAGCGAGCCGTTCCCGCGCCGGGTTGACGCGGAGATGGCCGCCGGGTGAAGGACCGGCCGATTCGGACAGAACATCCGAAACCGGCCGTGGGTGTCGAGCATACGGCCCCTGCGTCCGGCCGGGCAGGAGCCGACGCGGGAGCGGCGCCGTCGGCGCCCCCGCGTGGAAGTGCAGCCTGCTGCCGAGGAGGGTGTGCAGCCGGCAGCCCCGGGAAGGGGCAGCCCCATTGTCGTACGTTCCGGCCCGCCCGTGGGCCGGGTGACCGCATCGCGGGCACCCGGTCGGACGGGCCCGGGACGTGCTACGCGGGGCGCGTCGTGGCCGCGATGCGCTCGGAGCGCAGCGCGTCGTACCAGGTGGTGTCGGCCGGCGGCAGGGCGTTCACGTCCAGCGCCAGCTTGATCAGCATGTCGGCGACGGCGGGGTTGCGCGCCATCACCGGGCCGTGCAGGTAGGTGCCGAAGACGGTGTCCCGCCAGGCGCCCTCGGTGCCGTCGCCGGTGCCGTTGCCCCGGCCGGCGGTGACCCGGGCCAGCGGCTTGACGCCCTGGCCGAGGTGGGTCACGCCCTGGTGGTTCTCGAACCCGGTCAGCTGCGGCAGGCCGAGGGCCGGGTCGACGTCGGCCAGCACGTCGCCGACGCAGCGCTCGCCCTCGCCGCGGCTGGTCCACACGTCCAGCAGGCCGAGGCCCGGCTCGCGCTGGCCGAGGTCGTTGATGAACTCGTGGCCGAGGATCTGGTAGCCGGCGCAGACCGCGAAGATGATCGCGCCGTTCTCGGAGGCCCGCACCAGCCCGGAGTCGTTGCGCAGCCGCTCGGCGGCGAGCCGCTGCGGACGGTCCTCGCCGCCGCCGATCAGGTAGATGTCGCCGCTGGTGGGCACCGCCTGGTCGGAGCGGACGTCGATCCGGGTCACGTTGAGGTGGCGCTGCCGGGCCCGGCGCTCCACGACCAGGGCGTTGCCGCGGTCGCCGTAGGTGCTGAGCAGGTCGGGGTAGACCCAGACCACGCGCAGGCTGCTCTCACTCATCCTCGAAGGCCTTCCATGACGTACGTGCGGTGGGCTGCTGGGGCTGCTGGGCGGGTGGCCGGCATCAGCCGGCCACGACCTTCCGCAGCTGCTGGAAGGCGGTGTAGTTGGCGATCGCCTCGATCCGGCCGGGCGGCGCCATCCGGACGGCCTGCTCCAGCGAGTCCACGACGTGGAACTGCAGGCCGGCGACCTCCAGGCGCACCGCCAGGTCCAGCTTGCGCTGGCCCAGCACGAACACCGGGTGCCCGGCGAGCCGCTCGTAGTCCACGTCCCACAGCCACGAGGTGTCGGTGCCGTCGGCGTCCAGGGCGTTGACCGAGAGCACCACCGGGGTCGGCGGGCCGTCGATCAGCGAGAAGGTCTCCAGCCAGCCGGCCGGGTTCTTGGCCAGCAGCAGCCGGATGTCGCGGCCCTGGTACTGGACGACGTCGTAGCGGCCGGCCACCGCGGTGACGGAGCGCATCCGCTCCAGCGCGACCTGCGGGGAGACGCCGAACACGGCGGCGACGGCGGCCGAGCTGGTGGCGTTGGCCAGGTTGGCCCGGCCGGGCAGCTGGAGCTGGATCGGCCAGGCGCCGCGCTGCGGGTCGATGACGTGGGTGCCCTGCAGGGCCCAGTGCGGGTTGGGGCGCCGGAAGCCGCACTCCTGGCAGAACCAGTCGTCGCCGGGGCGCTGCATCACGCCGCCGCAGGCCGGGCAGGACCAGGCGTCCTCCTTCCACGCCTGTCCGGCGGCCACCCAGACCACCTTCTTGCAGGAGGACGCGGCCCAGGTCACCAGCGGGTCGTCGGCGTTGGCGATCACCACGGCCTCGGTGTCCTGCAGGCCCTCGCGCCACTTCTCCGCCATCATGCGGGTCTCGGCGGCGCGGTCGAGCTGGTCGCGGGAGAGGTTGAGCAGGGCGATCGCCTTGGGGCGGGTGTCCCGGGCCACCATCGCCAGGTACTTCTCGTCGACCTCGATGACGCCGAAGCGGGCCTCGGAGCCGCCGGCCAGGGCGGAGGTGATGCCGGCCGGCATGTTGGCGCCGAGCGCGTTGGAGACGACCGGGCCGGCGGCGCGCAGCGCCTCGGCGATCAGACGGGTGGTCGTGGTCTTGCCGTTGGTGGCGCTGACCAGCACCACGTCGAGGTTCTCGGCGAGGGTGGCGAGCAGATCGGGGTCGAGCCTCAGGGCGACCTTGCCGCCGATCACCGATCCGCTGCCGCGCCCGGCCTTGCGGGAGACGGCGGCGGCCACCTTGCCGGCGGTCACCGCGATCTTCGCGCGCGCCGGCAGCGAGGCGTCGCGTGCGCCTGTGGGCTCCGATTCGGTGCCTGCCATGCTCAGTGGTTCCTCCTTGCTGCGGCACCGCCCGGGGCCGGACTACGGGCCGTCGGGCGGCGGGGACGGGATCAGCCTACCGACTCCGCTGCCCGGCTCGGCGCCCCGGACCCCGTGCCGCCTGCTGCGGAGCGCCCGGAGAGCCCGTCCGGGCGGTCCTGACACGGGGTCGGGGCCGGCGGTGTACGGAGGGGCCGTTCGCCGTCGGGGACGCACCGCCGGGGTGCGGCGGTTCCGGCCGCCGGGGCGGGAGGAGCCCTTGGTGAGGGTGTGGTGAAGAAATGACCAGATGATTACCGGCCCGGGCGGGTCTGCCAGGGCACCGGGAGCTCCTCGGCCGCCTCCGCCAGGTGCGCGGTGATGACCAGGGTCCCGTCCTCCACCTGGTGGTCCAGCGGCGCCGCCAGCCGCCGCATGGTGGCGATCAGCCCGGAGTTGGAGGACTGGGTGACCGCGTACACCGTGTCCACCCCGGCCTCCAGGGCCAGCGCGGACATCCGCCGCATCAGGTCCAGGCCCAGCCCGCGCCGCTGCCAGGCGTCCTCGACCAGCACCGCCACCTCGGCGCCCTCGTCGTCCCACATCAGGTGTCCGAGGGCGACGATCCGACCGTCGGCCGTCTCCACCGCCAGGGTCTGGCCGTGCCGGGCGTCCAGCAGGTGGTCCAGGTAGCGGTCGGCGTCCCGGACCGGTCCGTGGTAGCGCTTGCGCAGCGTGTCGGGGGAGCAGCGGTGGTGCATCGCCAGCGCCGCCTCCTTGTCCGCCGCGTCGGCGCGCCGCACGGTCAGGTCGGCGCCGGCCGGCAGGCTCAGCCGGGCCCGGACGTCCGGCACCCGGGGCCCGAGCAGGGCGTCCAGCTCGACCAGCGCCTGCGCCCGGGCGAACTCGGTCGGGGTGAACGGCAGCTGCGGGCGGGTGAGCTCGACGAGGTCCCCGGAGGGCACCGGCAGCCGCATCACGTGCCCGTCCACCCCGGCGGCGGCCCGCGCGGCGGCGCCCGGGTACTGCCGGATGCCGCACTGCCCGAACAGCCGGCGCAGCGCGATCGGCAGCTCGGCGGCGTCCAGCGCGGTCCGGGTGGCCAGCCCCAGGACGTGGGTCGGCAGGTCCACCAGGTCGTGGGCGTCGGCCGGGCCGGTCCAGATGTCGTCGCCGCCGGCCCCGGCGACCAGCGCGGCCAGGTCGGCCCGGGCCAGCGAGCGCGGGGCGCGCACGAAGAACTCGTCCACCGCGCCGGACGGCAGCGGGTGGGACTGCATCGAGACGATGTTCACCTGCCGCGCCGCGAAGGCCGCGCAGATCCGGGCCAGGCTGCCGGGGGAGTCCCGCACCGTGGTGCGCAGCCGCCACAGCGCGGTCTCCTCGAAGTCGTGCAGCGGCCCCTTCAACGGCTCGGCCTGCGAGGCCTGCGAGGCCTGTGCGGCCGGCGCGACCTGCACGGCCGGCCCGGCCGGTGGCGCGGGCGCGTCCGGTGCGGGCGGTCCGTGCAGCCGGTGGTGGTGCGACCACCAGGTGTGGAACAGCGCCGTGGCGAGCAGGGCGGTGGCGGACGCGGCCAGCACCACCGGTCCGTCGGGCCCGTGCACCACGAGCTTGGCCACCAGGTCGGCGGTGGTCACCGAGACGAAGACGGCGGCGAGCTCCACCGCGTCGCGCCGCCACCGGTGGGTACGGCCGCCGCGGCGCTGGGCACGGGAGGGGTTCGGGGACTGGACGTTCTCGGGCTTCGGCTTCTCCAGGTGCTCCATGCCATCAATCTGCCGCTTCGGTGTTTCACGATCACGAATCCCCCGTGACCTGACGGTTAATGGTGCCGTGCATCGCCCGGCCCACGACCGGAAGCCTTCACTTCGTCGAGCAGGATCAGCAGGTCCGTTTCGGTGGTGGCCGGGTTGAGCAGGCAGGCGCGCAGGATCTCGCGGCCGGCCAGCCGGGCGCCGGTGACGAAGGCGCGGCCGCGGCGCTGGACGGCGGCGGGCAGCTCGCGGTTGAGCGCGTCCAGGTCGGCCTCGGTCAGGCCGGGCGGGCGGAGGCGGAACGCGACGATGGAGGTCTGCACCTCGGCGAGCAGCTCCAGATCGGGGTCGGCGGAGACGAGTTCGCCGAGCCGGCGGGCGAGGGCGGTGGTACGGGCGACGTCCCGGGCGAGGCCGTCGCGGCCGCGGTGGGCGATGGTGGCCCACACCTTGAGGGCGCGGAACGGGCGGGTCTGCTCGGTGCCGTACTCGGAGAACCAGCCGAGCTCGCCGGCCGTCTCGTCGCGCAGGTAGGAGGGGACGAGGCTGAAGGCGGCGCGCAGCCCCTCGGGGTCGCGGACCAGCGCGCAGCCGCAGTCGACCGGGACGCCGAGCCACTTGTGCGGGTCGAGGGCGAGCGAGTCGGCCCGCTCCAGCCCGGCGTAGCGGTGCGCGATCACCGGGTCGAGCACGCCGAACGCGCCGTAGGCGCCGTCCACGTGCAGCCACAGGCGCTCCTCGGCGCAGAGGTCGGCGAGCGGGTGGAAGGCGTCCACCGCGCCGGTGCCGACGGTGCCGGCCGAGGCGACCACCAGGAAGGGCAGCAGTCCGTCGGCCCGGTCGCGGGCGACGGCGGCGCGCAGGTCGGCCGGGTCGAGGCGGCCGTCCGGGCCGGTGGCCACGGTGCGCAGGTGGCGGCTGCCGAGGCCCAGCAGCTCGGCGGCCTTGCGCACGCAGGAGTGGGTCTCGCCGGTGACGTAGCCGACCAGCGGCGGCATCCCGGCCAGGCCGTCCTCGCGGACGTCCCACCCGCCGGCGCGCGCGGCCCGGTCGCGGGCGGCGGCGAGGCAGACGATGGTCGCCATCGAGGTGCCGGAGGTGAGGAGTCCGCCGCCGGGCGGGTGCGGGAAGCCGACCAGCTCGGCGATCCAGCGGACCACGGCCCGCTCCAGGTGGACGTCGGCGTGGTCGCCGCCGGCCGAGCTGGGGTTCATCGCGGCGGCGGCCAGGGTGGCGAGCACGCCCGCCGGGGCGGGGGCGGAGTTCACCCAGCCGAAGAACCGGGGGTGGCCGTTGCCCATCGGGTACGGCAGCACGTCGCGGCCGACGGTCTCCAGCAGCTCGGCGAGCGGGCGGCCGGCCGCGGGCAGCGGGGCGTCCAGCAGGGCGCGGCGGGCGGCGTCGTCCATCGGCTGCCAGACCGGGCGGGCGGCCAGCCCGGCGAGGTGGTCGGCGGCCAGGTCGGCGGCGGTGTGCGCGGCGGCGCGGAAGTCGTCGGCGGTGTCGGCGGCGTCGGTGCGGGGGGCGTCGGAGGTCATGTGCGGCTCCGGGGGTGGTGCGGGCCTGGTGGCGCGGCGTCCTCGGCGCACCCGAATCCCCGTGATCCTACGGAAACGGGCCCGCGCCGTGCGGCGCGGGCCCGAAAGGCAGGACGGGCGGCGGTCAGTCGAGCGAGGCGGAGAGCCCGCTCGCCGAGCGGCAGTAGCCCTGCATCTCCTTGTCGGTGAACTTGGCGCAGAGCCGGCCGGCCGCCCCCGCGTCGGTGTAGTTGACCGTGTAGTAGCTGACCAGGCCCTCCGCGCAGGCCTTGCGCTGCCAGCCGTCCGCGGCGGTCGCGCACTGCTGGGCGGCCCAGTCCTCACGGTCCAGGTTGTACTTCATGGTGCGCGAGCCCACGCCCCGGCTGCAGTCCACCGCCCCGCCGGAGGCCTTGCCGTTGAGGCACCACTTCAGGGCCTCGGCGTACACCTCGGGGTGGTTCGGGTAGTCGTGCGAGGAGAGGTAGAAGGTGGGCGCGTAGAAGTAGCAGGCGGACTGGAACAGCGACGGCTGGTCCTTGCACGGGTAGAGCGGGTCCTGGGCGAGCTTGTCGGCGGGGAGGTTGGCCTTCGCCTTCTCGTCCTCCTCGTCGGGGCCGAAGAGCTGCATGAACAGGCCCTCGGAGCAGCGGATCCGGTTCTGGTCGGTGGTGAACTTGTTGCACAGCTCGCGGGCCTTGGCGACGTCCTGCTTGGCGACGAACATCGTGCCGTGGCCGACGCCGTGGATGCAGGGGCCGCTGTTCTTGGGCGCGCACAGTTTGACCAGGTCGGTCTCGGGCTGGGGGGAGGCGTTGAGCATCTCCTCGACGGCGCCGTGCAGGTAGCCGGCCGCGCAGGTCTCGTGCGGGTAGGAGATGACCTTCTGGAAGTCGGCGTTGAACCGCTTGACGGCCGCGTGCCCGAGCTCGTGGGCGATCGGGTGGCAGAACCGGACGGTGTAGGGCAGCTGCTTGGTGATCCGGTCGAGGTCGGCCAGCGCGACGCCGGGGTCGCTGGCGTCCATCTCGGCCATCAGCTTGTTGCGCAGCGTCGAGCGGGTCCACACCGCCGGGTCCCCGGTCGCCGTGGCGCCGACGGCGGTGGCTCCGCCGGCCGGCTGCGCGGTGCCGGCCCCGGGGGCGGCCGGCTGCTCGGCCACCGCGGCGGTGACCGGCTCGGGCGTCCAGTCGGTGACGGCCACCGACCCCAGGCCGAGCACCCCGAGCAGCAGGGCGGTGAGGATCGCGAAGGCTCGCGGTTGCATGACGGAGATCCCCCGGCGGATCGAGACGGACGGGACTCTCCCCATCCTGACGGCACGGGCTTCGGATTCCGCGTTATCGACCGCCATTCGGGAGGTGTCGGCGACGCTACCGCACCTCCTGCCGGGTCAACGACGCGGGTTGGCGGCTGTTCACGGGACGGGCCCTGGCGGGCCGTCGGGTCCCGGGCGGCGCGGTGTGCGCGCCGCCCGGGGGCGGGCCGTCCGGGTTCGCCCGGGGTCGTCCCGGGTCGTCCGGAGTTCGCTCAGAGCTCCAGCGACACCTGATATTCCGTCAGCCAGGCGTCGAGGTCCAGGGCCAGATCGGTCGCCAGCCGGACCGTCTGCGGGTCGGTGTCCGGCGCGAGCGCGTCGGACAGCGCCCGGCGGTCCAGCAGCGCGAGGGCGGGGGAGGCCGGATCGGCGGCCAGCGCGGCGAGCTCCGCGCGCAGCAGCTGCGGATAGCGCGGGTCCTGCACGATCGGGTAGGGGCTCTTCATCCGGTCGGCGATCTCGGCCGGCAGCACGTCCCGCACCGCGGCCCGCAGCAGGCTCTTCTCCCGGCCGTCGAAGTGCTTCATCGCCCATGGCGTGTTGAAGACGTACTGCACCAGCCGGTGGTCGCAGAACGGCACCCGCACCTCCAGTCCCGTCGCCATGCTCATCCGGTCCTTGCGGTCCAGCAGGATGCAGGCGAAGCGGGTCAGGTTGAGGTACGACACCTCCCGCATCCGCCGTTCGAACGGGTCGGCGTCCGGCAGGTGCGGGACCTCGGCGAGCGCCTCGCGGTACCGGGCCCGCCGGTAGCCGTCCAGGTCGAGCTTGCGGAGCAGCTCGCGGTCCAGCAACTGCTCGCGCGGTCCGCTGCCGGTGCCGCCGAGGCTGCTGAGCACGGCCGCCCACGGGAAGTCGTCGGCGTGCACCAGCCGCGGGTCGTGGAACCAGCGGTAGCCGCCGAACAGCTCGTCCGCCGACTCGCCGGACAGCGCCACCGTGGAGCGCTCGCGCACCCCGCGGAAGAGCAGCAGCAGCGAGGCGTCCATGTCGCCGACGCCGCCCGGCAGGTCGCGGGCGCGCAGGGTGGCGAGCCGCTGGGCCGGGGCGCCGAGGGCGGCGGTGTCCAGCTCGATCACCCGGTGGTCGGCGCCCACGTGCCGGGCGAGCAGCTCCGCGTACGGGCCGTCCAGGGTGGTGCGCACGGCGTCCGGGGCGAAGTGCTCGGACTGGCCGGTGAAGTCGACCGCGAAGGAGCGCACCGGACCGGCGCCGGCGGCGCGCAGGGTGAGGGCGGCCAGGGCGGTGACCGCGCTGGAGTCCAGGCCGCCGGAGAGCAGCGAGCAGAGCGGCACGTCCGACTCCAGCTGGCGGTGGACGATGTCCTCCAGCAGCGCCCGCACGGTGCCGATCGTGGTGGGCAGGTCCTGGGTGTGCTCGCGGGCCTCCAGCGACCAGTAGCGCCGGACCGTGATGCCCTGGCGCCGCACCCGGACCACATGGCCGGGACGCACCTCGACGATGCCCCGGTACGGGGTGACCCCCGGGGTGCGGGCCAGGGTGAGCAGTTCGCGCAGCCCGTCCAGGTCGACCACCGGGCGCACCGCGGGGTGGGCGAGCAGCGCCTTCGGCTCGGAGCCGAAGACCACGCCGTCCGGCACCGGGTGGTAGTGCAGTGGTTTGACGCCCATCCGGTCGCGGACCAGCAGCAGCTCCTCGGTGCGGGCGTCCCAGACCGCGAAGGCGAACATGCCGTTGAGTCGTTCGGCCAGGTGTTCGCCCCACTCCAGGTAGGCGCGCAGCACCACCTCGGTGTCGCTGCGGGTGCGGAAGCGGTGCCCGGCGGCCTCCAGTTCGGCGCGCAGCTCGCGGTGGTTGTACACCTCCCCGCTGTAGCTGAGGGCGGCCAGCAGCCGGCCGTCGTGCTCGGCCGTCATCGGCTGGACTCCGCCCGCCAGGTCGAGCACGGCGAGGCGCCGGTGGCCCAGCGCGGCGTGCCGTTCCAGGTGGACGCCGCCGGCGTCCGGGCCGCGGCAGAGCTGGGTGCCCGTCATGGCGTCGAGCACCGCATGTTCCAGGGTCAGGTCACGGTCGTAGGCGACCCATCCGGTGATCCCGCACATCAGCAGGCCTCCCGTTCTTCCGACACTCTTCCGACGCTCCCTTTCCTCCCCCGGCCCCCCGGTGTGTGAGCAAGTCATCACGCTACGTGGTCACTCGTGTCGGCTACAAGACCCCCGTTCACAAATCGAACACGGCCAGATCCTGCCCGATTTCGGGCAGGATCTTTGATCTTTCGACGGGGGAACGCCTAGGCTCCCCACTCGTGTCCAGCTCGCCAGGTCCCTCGCACCCTCATGAAGACCTGCTCGCCCACCTCACCCGGACCAGCCCGCTCGGGCCCCGGGAGGCGGCGCGGGTGGTGGCCGAGGTGCTGGCGTACTTCTCCGAGACCACCGAGGAGTACGTCCGGCGCCGCCACGGCGAACTCCAGGCACGCGGCCTGACCAACGAACGGATCTTCGCCCGGCTCGCCGAGGAGCTGCCGGCCCGCCGGGTCGCGGCGCCCGGCCTCTCGGCCCGGCAGCTGCGCCGCATCGTCTACGGCTGACCGGCCGCCCCCGACCCCGCCGACCCCGCCGACCTCACCGACCTCACCGACCCAGGAGTCCACCATGTGCGGAATCGTGGCCTACATCGGCCCCAAGGACGCGACGCCCTTCCTGCTGGAGGGCCTCGCCCGGCTGGAGTACCGCGGCTACGACTCCGCCGGCGTGGCCGTCGCCGGACGCACCGGCGGCATCAAGGTCCGCAAGGTCAAGGGCCGGGTCGCCGACCTCGCCGCCGACATCCCCGCCCGCTTCAAGGGCGCCACCGGCATCGGCCACACCCGCTGGGCCACCCACGGCGTCCCCAGCGACGCCAACGCCCACCCGCACCTGGACAACTCCGAGCGCATCGCCGTCGTCCACAACGGCATCGTCGAGAACGCCGACGAGCTGCGGGTGCGGCTCGCCGCCGACGGCGCCGTGTTCCGCTCCGAGACCGACACCGAGGTGCTCGCCCACCTCGTCGCCGCCCACGCCACCGAGGGCGTCGAGCTGGAGGAGGCCGTGCGCGCCGCCCTCGCCAAGGTCGTCGGCACCTACGGCATCGCCGTCCTCGACGCCGAGCGGCCCGACCGCATCGTGGTCGCCCGCAACGGCAGCCCGATCGTGCTCGGCATCGGCGAGAAGGAGATGTTCGTCGCCTCCGACGTCTCCGCGCTCGTCCGCTACACCCGCCAGGTCGTCCACCTGGAGGACGGCGAGCTGGCCACCGTGCGCGCCGACGGCTTCCGCACCTTCACCGAGGACGCCCGCACCACCCACCGTCAGCCGTCCACCGTCGACTGGGAGATCGACTCCTACGACACCGGCGGCTACGAGCACTTCCTGCTCAAGGAGATCCACGAGCAGCCCGGCTCGGTCGAGCGCACCCTCAGCGGCCGGCTCGACGAGCGGTTCGCCACCGCCCACCTCGGCGGCCTCAACCTGGACGCCCGCGAGCTGCGCGAGATCCGCCGGGTCAAGATCCTCGGCTGCGGCTCCGCCTACTACGCCGGCGAGATGGGCGCCCAGCTGATAGAGGAGCTGGCCCGCATCCCCGCGCACAGCGAACCCGCCTCCGAGTTCCGCTACCGCAACCCGGTCATCGAGGCCGACACCCTCTACATCGCGGTCAGCCAGTCCGGCGAGACCTATGACACCCTCGCCGCCGTGCAGGAGGTCAAGCGCAAGGGCGGCCGGGTGCTCGGCGTCGTCAACACGGTCGGCAGCGCCATCGCCCGCGAGTGCGACGGTGGCATCTACCTGCACGCCGGCCCGGAGATCTCGGTCGCCTCCACCAAGGCCTTCACCTCCACCGTCGTCGCCTTCGCGCTGCTCGCCCTGCACTTCGGCCGGATCCACGACCTCTCGCCCGCCGACGGCCGCCGGATCGTCTCCGCCCTCAAGGCGCTGCCCGGCCAGATCCGCGAGGTCCTCGCCCAGAGCGACGAGATCGCCCGCCTCGCCGCCGAGTACGCCGACTCCACCGGGATGATGTTCATCGGCCGGGTGCGCGGCTACCCCGTCGCCCGCGAGGGCGCGCAGAAGCTCAAGGAGATCTCCTACGTGCACGCCGAGGCCTACCCGGCGAGCGAGCTGAAGCACGGCCCGCTGGCCCTGATCAGCCCCGAGCTGCCCACCGTCGCCCTCGTCCCGGACGACGAACTGCTCGACAAGAACCTCACCACCCTCGGCGAGATCAAGGCCCGCTCGGGCCGCGTCCTGGCCGTCGCCCACCGCCGCCCCGAGGCCAGGCTCGCCGACCACTGCATCCTGGTCCCCAGGAGCGAGCCCGAACTGGACCCGCTGCTCCTCAACATCCCGCTCCAGCTGCTCGCGTACCACGCCGCGGTCGCGCTGAAGCGCGACGTCGACAAGCCCCGCAACCTCGCCAAGAGCGTCACCGTCGAGTAGCCGCGGGCACGGTGGAGCCCGGGGACCGGCCGCGTCGCACGCGCCGCTCCCCGGGCCCGATTTCGCGGGAGGGTCAGGCCCGCCGGACGGTCAGCCGGCCGCCCTGCGCACCGCCTCGGCGGCGCGGACGGCGGCCTCGGCCAGCCGGTGGTTCTCCGGACCCAGCGGCAGCGAGGTGAACCGGCGCCGGGTGTAGCCGTAGGCGACGCCACTGCGCGGATCGGCGAAGGACTGCGCACCCGACGCGCCGCTGTGCCCGAAGGCCTCCGGCCCGAGGAACGGGAAGCGCGCGCTCTGCGCCTCGAAGCCGAGGCCGAAGTGGTCCTCCTCGGCGGTCACCACGTCGGTGCCCCGGGTGCTGACCCGCCCGAACTCGGCGATCGTGGCCGGGGTCAGCAGCGGCGCCCGCCCGTCCGACTCCTGCGCCGCCGCCGCGTACATCGCCGCCAGGCCCCGGGCGTTGCCCACGCTGCCGGTCGAGGCCGGGCCCTGTGCCCGCACCGACCGGCGGTTGGCGAACTCCACCAGGTCGGTGGGCGGGGTGGCGTTCAGGTTGAAGGCGACCGCCATCAGGCTGTCCGGCGCCGGCGGCGCGGCCGGCCGCCCCGGCACCGGGACCGCCGGAAGGATCGGCAGGTAGCGCGCCTCCAGCTGCTGCGGCAGACCGAGGAAGAAGTCGAGCCCGAACGGCGCCCGGATCCGCTCCTCGAACAGCTCCTGGATCGTGCGACCGGTCCGCCGGCGGACCACCTCGCCGGTCAGCGCGCCGATCACGAAGGCGTGGTAGCCGTAGGCCGTGCCGGGCTCCCAGTAGGGCTTCTGCGCGGCCAGCCGCTCGGCCAGCCGCCGGTCGTCCGCCAGCTCCTCCGGGGTGAAACCGCCCTCGACGCCGATCAGCCCCGAGCGGTGCTCCAGCAGCTGGCGCAGGGTCAGCCCGCCCTTGCCCTCGGCCGCGAACTCCGGCCAGTGGCGGGACACCTCCTCGTCCAGCGCGAGCACGCCCTCCTGCACCAGCAGCGCCACCACCAGGTGCGCCGCCCCCTTCGCGGAGGAGTAGAGCGCGAACAGCGAATCGCCCGACACTCCCTCGCCGGCCCAGAGGTCGACCACCCGGCGGCCGTCCAGGTGCACCGCCAGCTGGGCGCCGCCGCCCGCCGGCTCCTCGGCCACCACCGCGGCGAACTCCTCCCGCACCCGCTCGAACCCCGGTGCGACGCTTCCGCCCACGGTGCTTCCGGCTGCCATGCTTCCCCCTCGTCCGCTGCTCCCCGGTGAACGTGATCACCGTCTGCCGGACCGTCAACTGCGTCCGGGGCCGAACTATTCCGGCCCCGGACGGGTGGGCGACGCCGGTGTGTTCGGCTCAGTAGTCGGCGCTGGGGGCGCGGGTGGTGGGGCCGAGGTCGGGCTCGTCGCGGAGTTCCAACGAGCCGCCGTGGTGGGCGAGTTCGAGGACGATGAGGGTGTTCCGGCCCGGCCGCCAGAGCGGCGCCGGGGCGTAGAGGGTGCGCTGCGGGCCCTCGTCGGTGTAGCGGCCGAGCAGGAAGCCGTTCAGCCAGAGCAGGCCGCGGCCCCAGCCCGGGAGGGCGACGAAGGCGTCGGCGGGGGTGTTGCCGGTGGCGCCGCCGGTGTCGTCGGCCGCGTCGAGGTCGGTCTCGAAGCGGTGGAAGACCGGATCGCCGTCGACGGGCTCCGGGCCGTCGTCGTGGAAGGCGAGCGGGCCGAGGTCGGTGAGCGGCAGCGGGCGGATCTCCCAGCCGTGCAGGCGCTGGCGCTCGTGCGAGACACCGCGCCGGATGCCCTTGCGGTCGTCTATCTGGGGGCCGTAGTTGGTACGGCCGAGGGCCTCGACCAGGATGTCCAGGGCGACTCCGGCCGGACCGGTGGCCAGCGGGAGGGCCGCACCCGGGTCGTTGCGGTCCAGCACGCCGAGTGGGCGGCCGTCGGCGAACACCTGCGCCCGGTCGCCGATGCCGTCGACGCGCAGCGGGAGTGCGGGGCGCGGACCGGGGACGCGGGTGCGGTAGTGGATCAGGCCGAAGGACTGGCCGAGGCGCTCCATCGGCTCGGGAGTGGGGCGGTGGACCGGAGCGGACAGGGCGTCGAGGGAGTCGAGCAGCCGGGCCCGGCCGCTCGCGCCGTCGAGCCGGCGGGGCGCCAATCGGGGTGGCCGGGGAGGAAGTTCACCCTCCGGCAGCGGGACGTACCTGCCGATGACGGCGCGCAGGGCGTGGAACTTCTCGGTCAGCTCGCCCGCCTCGCCGATCGGCGCGTCGTAGTCGTAGCTGGTGACGGTCGGCTCGTAGCCGGCGGTGTCGGGGCCGGTGCCGGAGTGGTTGGCACCCGCCCAGAAGCCGAAGTTGGTACCGCCGTGCGCCATGTAGAGGTTCACCGAGGCGCCGGTGGCGAGCAGCTCGTCCAGCGACTCGGCGGTCTCCTTGGCGTCCCGGACGTGGTGCGGATCGCCGGTCCGGTCGAACCAGCCGATCCAGAACTCCATGGCCGCCAGCGGTCCTTCGGGCTGTTGGCGGCGCAGCACCTCGAAGCGCTCGGGGGCCCGGGAGCCGAAGGTGGCGGTCGCGAGCAGGCCGGGGATCGCGCCGCCCTGCTGCATGAAGTCCTCGGAGCCGTCGGCGGTGAACAGCAGGCAGTCCACCCCGCGCGCCAGCAGGCCGTCGCGCAGGTGCGCCAGGTAGGCGGCGTCGGTGCCGTAGCTCCCGTACTCGTTCTCCACCTGGACGGCCACCACCGGTCCGCCCCGGCTGCCCAGCAGCGGCAGCAGCTGCGGCACCAGCGCGTCGAACCAGCCGTCCACCGCGGCGAGGAAGGCAGGGTCGGAGCAGCGCAGCCGGATCCCGTCCACGGCCAGCAGCCGGGCCGGCAGGCCGCCGAACTCCCACTCGGCGCAGATGTACGGGCCGGGGCGCAGGATGACGTCCAGCCCGTGCCGCTCGGCGAGCCGGACGAACCGGGCGACGTCCCGCCAGCCGGTGAAGTCCACCTCACCGTCCGGCAGTTCGTGGAAGTTCCAGGGGATGTAGGTGTCCACCGTGTTGACGCCGAGAGCGCGCAGCCGGGCCAGCCGGTCGTCCCACAGGTCCGGGTGGACCCGGAAGTAGTGCAGGGAGCCGGAGACGATGCGGTGCGGCGCGCCGTTGCGGCGGAAGCCGCCGGCGTCGAAGTCGAGCTCGATCATGCGGACCAGCTTTCGGGGGTGACGCGGGCTTCGGTCGGGTTCTGCTGCGTCGGAAGCCGGCCCCCGGGGCATCGGCCCACCGTGCCGACCCTCGTCCAGCCAGCGTATAACGAGCCGGCACACGGGGTGTTCCAGGTGGCCGCCCCGTCCTAGACTGCTCAGCTCGCACGGCATTACCGACGGGTAGGTAGGTATCCGCGGGTGCCGTCACCGACCGGCAGCAGGCAGGGATGGGAGTCCGGATGGCCGACGAGCGGGTGCACGCCTACGGGGACGACGCGCTGGGGGAGCACGACGCCGTGGCCCTGGCCGCCCTGGTGCGGGCCGGCGAGGTGAGCCCCGCCGAGCTGGCGGCGGCGGCCGCGGCCCGGGCCGAACGGGTCGACGCGGTGCTCGCCCCGGTCGCCTTCGCCGCGCGCGGCGGGCCGTTCGGCGTGCACGGCGCGGGGGCGGACGCGCCGCTGTACGGCGTGCCCAGCTACCTCAAGGACAACACCGACCTGCGCGGCATGCCCACCGGCCAGGGCAGTTCGGCCTTCCGCGCCAAGCCCGCCCGCCGCACCGCCGGCTTCGCCGAGCAGTTCCTCGGCACCGGACTGTCCGTCCTGGGCAAGACCCGGCTGCCGGAGTTCGGCCTCAACGCCTCCACCGAGTTCGCCGCGGCCCGCCCCGTCCGCAACCCCTGGCGGACCTCGCACTCGCCGGGCGCCTCCTCGGGCGGCGCGGCGGCGCTGGTCGCCGCCGGCGTGGTCCCGATCGCGCACGCCAACGACGGCGGCGGCTCGATACGGATCCCGGCCGCCTGCTGCGGACTGGTCGGCCTCAAGCCCACCCGCGGCCGGATGGTGCCCAACGCCCAGGGCCGCCGGCTGCCCGTCGACCTGGTCACCGACGGCGTGCTGACCCGTTCCGTGCGCGACACCGCCGCGTTCTTCGCCGCCGCCGAACGCCACCACCGCAACCTCGCGCTGCCCCCGCTCGGCCTGGTCCGGGGCCCCGGCACGCGCCGGCTGCGGATCGGCCTGGTGGTGGACTCCCCGACGGCGGCCACCGACGCGCCGACCCGGGCGGTGGTCGAGGAGACGGCCGCCCGGCTCGCCGCGCTGGGCCACCGGGTGACGGAGGTGCGGCTGCCGTTCGGGGAGGAGTTCTCCCGCGACTTCGTCCTCTACTGGGGCTACATCGCCTTCCTGATCGCCGCCACCGGCCGGCTGGTCGTCGACCCCGGTTTCCGGGCGTCCCGGCTGGACGGGCTGACCACCGGCCTGCGGCGGCTCTTCCACCGCGAGTTCGCCCGGGTCCCGGGCGTGGTACGGCGGCTGCGCGCGGCCGAGCGGACGTACGCGGAGCTGTTCCGCGGCCAGGACGCGATCCTGTCGCCGGTGCTGGCGCACGTCGCGCCACCGATCGGCCATCTGAGCCCGAACGTCCCGTTCGAGGAACTGATCGAGCGGCTCACCCGCTACGTGGCGTTCACCCCGGTCAACAACGTCACCGGCGGCCCCGCCATCGCCCTGCCGGCCGGCGCGAGCCCGGACGGCCTGCCGATCGGCGTCCACCTGTCGGCGGCCCACGGCGAGGAACGGCTGCTCCTGGAGCTCGCGTTCGAGCTGGAGGCGGACCGGCCCTGGCGGCGGATCCAGGACTGACCGCGCCGGCGGGCGGTCAGCCGAGGACCGGGGAGGCGATGGCGCAGGCCGCGCGGACCTCGCGGCGCAGCGGGCCGAGCACGTCGTCGGCGGGCGGGGCGGAAACGTCATCGGCGGGTGCCCCGGGCGCGCCGGGCGCGTCGTCGGGCGGGGCCGGCAGCGGGGTGCCGGTCCGCAGCGCCTCGGCCAGCGCGGCGAGGTTGGCGGCGATGGCGGCGACCTCCTGCGGGGGCGGCGCCGGCACCCCGTGCTCGACCCGCACCCGGGTGGCGGTGGTCGCCTCCACCACCCGCTCCACCGCGATCACCAGCGGCCACCACGCCGCCGCCCGGGTGCCGGTCGGCGGCGGCTCGGTGAGCGCGCGCTGGAACTCGGAGCGGACCGCGGAGAGGTCGCGGTAGAGCCGCCGGCGCCGGCGCGGCCGGGACGGCTGGTCGCGGCCGGGGGCGGCGGCGAAGGCCAGCGCCACGTACCCGGAGGCGTCCGCGACGGCGTCGGCCAGCCGGTCGCCGATCCGGGTGTGCCAGGACTCCGGCCAGCACAGGTAGCCGGCCACCAGGGCGATCGCGCAGCCGATCAGTGAGTCGTACAGCCGGGGCAGTACCAGCCCGAAGCCCTGGTGGTTGAGCAGGTCGGAGAGCAGCAGGATGACGGGGGTGATGGCCGCCGTCTGGAACGCGTACCCCTTCGCGGAGAACGCCGGGATCAGCGTGGCCAGCAGCGCCACGGTCGGCACGTCCCACCAGCCGCGCGGCACCTCGGCGAGCACCGGGACGGCGATCAGCAGCCCGAGGGCGGTGCCGAAGGCGCGCAGCACGGCGCGCGAGAACACCGAGCCGAAGTCCGGCTTCAGGACGAAGGTGACGGTCAGCGCGACCCAGTACGAGCGGGGCACCGGCAGCACCGAGACCAGCACCTGGGCCAGCCCGATGCACAGCGCCAGCCGCAGGCCGTAGCGCCAGGACGCGCCGGACAGCAGCGCCGCCCGCGTCGCGCGCCGGGCCCGCTCGCCGGGGGCGGCGGGGCGCCCGAGCCGGTCGGGGTCGGCGTCGGCGCGCCCGGGCTCGGCGTCGACGGCCGCCGCGTACCGCAGGGCCTGGTCCAGGGCCCGTTCGGAGGGGCCGGTGGGCGGTGGCAGGGTGAGGAAGGCGGCGGGGTCCTCGCCCGGTGCGGGGGCGGCCCGGCCGCGTTCGACGGCGTCGGCGAGCGCCAGGACGGCGGCCGGGTAGGCCTCCGGCAGCGGGCCGAGCCGGGCGACCGGGCGCAGTTTGGCGGCGGAGGCCGCCTCGACGACCGGTATCAGCGCGTTGAGCCGGGCGATCAGCCGGGCCAGTCCGGGCGAGCGGCCGTGCCGGCGGGTGCGGTGGGCGAGCAGCAGGTCGTACGAGGCGTTCAGCGACTGGGTGACGGCGAGGCGCCGTTCGTCGTGCTCCGGGGTGCCGGCGGCGCGGACGAAGGCGGCGACCGCCCGGTAGCTGCCGGCCACCGCCGTCCGCTCCGGCAGGCCGCCGCGCAGCGGCCAGGCGAACAGGGTGAGCAGCAGCACCACGGCCCCGCCGGCGAGCAGCAGCAGCGGCGCCGTCCACCACGGGTGCGGCATCGGCAGGCCGGCGCCGACGACGGCGTTGAGCAGGAGCAGCAGGCCGCAGACGGAGGCGACCGAGCCGATCGAGGAGATCATCCCGGAGACCAGCGCGACCAGCGTGAGGACGGCGACGGCCGTCCAGTCGCGCCCGAACACCAGGGCGCCGAGGGCGATGCCGGCGGCGCCGAACAGCTGCGGCACGGCGATGTTGAACACCCGCATCCGGTAGGCGTCGGCGGTGTCGCCGATGACGGCGGACAGCGCGCCCATCGACGCCAGCGCCCCGTACGCGGGCCTGCCCGCCGCCAGCCCGACGGCCAGCGGCGCCGCCAGGGCGACGGCGGCCCGGGCCACCGCCGCCCACGGGACGGGCGCCGGCTGTGGCCGCATCCCGGCGGTCAGCCACTTCGGGGGTGAGAGCCGGCCGGCCGGCGTGTCCTGTGCCATGGCGTCAACCTACGGCGCCCGCGCACCCCGCCCCGGCCACGGCACGCGCGGGCGTTCCGGGAGCCGACACGCTGCCGGGCCGCGTCAGGCGGAGGCCGCTGCGGGGGCCGGGAACGGGGCGTCGGCCGGGCGGGGCGTGGAGGGCAGGTCACGGGTGCGGCCGACGGGGGAGAGGAGCAGGACGAGCGCCGCCAGCGGCACTCCGGCGGTGGTGATCCACAGCGCGGGGCGCAGTCCGAGCACGGTGCCGAGGACACCGGCCAGCAGCGCGCCGAGCGGGATGGTGCCGTAGCTGAGCACGGCCCCGCCGGCGCTGATCCGGCCGAGCAGCTCGGGCGGGCAGTAGCGCTGCTGGAAGCCCGACTTGATGACGTTCCCGGCCACCACGCCGACCGAGATGCCGAACCCGCCGACGGCGTAGCAGAGCACGCCCGCGCCGGGACCGGTGAGCGGGATCAGCAGGGCGGACGAGCACAGGCCCAGTTCGAAGAGGATCATCGCGCGCGCCGTGCCGATCCGCGCGGAGACCCGGCGGGCCACGAAGGCACCGAGCACGCCGCCGCTGCTGACCGTCGCGATCAGGGCGCCGACGGTGCCCGGTGCGAGGCCGACCTCGCGGACCAGGAAGGCGACCTGGATCGACTGGTAGCCCATCAGCGCCAGGTTGGACGCGCCGGCGAACAGGGCGAAGGTGCGCAGCCAGGGGTCCCCGGTGAGCAGCCGCAGGCCCTCGCCGACCTCGCGGCGCAGCGAGCGGTCGGCGGCGGGCTCGTGCGGTGTCTCACGGTGTCGGATCCGGCCCAGGCAGAGCAGCGAGACCAGGAAGGTGGCGGCGTTGGCGAACATGCCGTTGGCGGCGCCGGCGAGTTGGGCGATCAGGCCGCCGGAGCCGAGGCCGGCGATCTGCGCGGCGGAGGCGCTGCCGTGCAGCTTGGCGTTGCCCTCGGGCTGGTCGGCGGGGGACAGCAGGTCGGGCAGGTAGGCGGTGTAGGCGGTCTGGAAGAAGACGGCCGCGGTGCCGGTGAGCAGCGCGACGGCCAGCAGCAGTCCGACGCTGAGCCGGCCCGCCCACCCGGCGACGGGCACGGCGGCGAACAGGACGAGCGAGACGGCCGCGGCGGCCAGCATGACCGGGCGGCGCCGTAAGCGGTCCACCCAAACGCCGGCGGGCAGGCCCATGACCAGCCAGGGCGCCCAGGAGGCGGCGCTGAGCAGGCCGATCTCGAAGGTGGAGGCGTGCAGTTCGGAGACGGCGATCAGCGGCATGGCGACGCCGGTGACGGAGGCGCCGAACTTGCCGGCCGTCTCGCCGCACCAGAGCAGCCGGAAGTCGCGGTGGCGGCGCAGCAGGCTGCGGGGGGCGGTGGCGTCGCGCTTCATTCGGCGGCCCCTTCCCGGCCCTCGGCGTCCCGGGTGTCCTCGGCGCTCGCGGTGTCCTCGCGGCTCACGACGCTCGCGGTGCCTCCGGGTTCGCCGGGGCCCGGGGGCTGCGGGCGGCGCGGGAAGGACTGGAGCTGGACGACGACCGGCAGCGCCGTCGGGTCCGGCTCGGCGTCCGGGTCCGGACGATGGCGCTGGACGACGGCGAACAGCTCGTCGTTGAGCGCCCGGAGCTGGGCCGGCGTCAGCCGCAGCCGGCTCCAGTCCGAGATGGTGCCGGCGCTGCGCCACTCGTCAGGCCAGTCCTCGGTGATGTAGGTGTTGATCCGGTTGAAGTACTGGCCGACGAGTTCGTGCAGGTAGAGCGAGACCGCGCCGCGGGAGTCCGGGTCGTCCCGGAAGTCGGTGGTGTTGAGCTGGTTGGTGACGGGAGCGCGCCGCCACCAGCGCTCGCGCTTGGTGCCGCGGCCGGTCTCCTCCTCGATGAACCCGTGCTCGGCGAGGTGGCGCAGGTGCCAGCTGACGGTGCCGGTGTTCTCGCCGAGCCGCTCGGCGAGCCGGGTGGCGGTGGCCGGGCCGTCGAGGTTCAGCAGTTCGAAGATCTTCATCCGCAGCGGGTGCGCGAGCCCGCGCAGGCTGCGCGCGTCCAGGCGGCGCATCGGCCGGTCGGGCGTGCCGGGCGTCGTGGGGTTCTCCTCGGTGGGCATGACGGAATCGTAAGATGCAGAGAGTTCTCTGCATAGGGGTCTCTGCAGAGAACTCTCTGGAAGTGGTGGGCGGCTACCGCTCGACGGTTCCCGTGTGCCGGGCCAGGGCCTCGCGCAGCCGGGTCAGCCGTGCGATCTCCGTGTCCAGGGCGGCGAGGCGCTGCTCGATCACCGGGGCGAAGGTGTCCGGACCGAAGTCCCCCTCGGACGCGCAGCTGCGCGGCGGGTCCGCGGCGAGCAGGTCCAGCCGGTGCGCCCGGCTGGCGAGGTCCTCGACGGTCAGGCCGAGGGCCAGCAGCGCCCGGATCACCCGCACCCTGGTCACCGTGTCCGGCCCGTACTCGCGCTGCCCGGCGGCGGTGCGCACGGGCGGCGGCAGCAGGCCGCGCTCCTCGTAGAAGCGCAGCGCCCGCGGTGTGGTGCCGGCCGCCGCCGCCGCGTCCCCGATCCTCATCCGTCCCGTCATCCGCCCCTCCCCGAGCGTCCCTGCCTACAGCTCCACGACCATGGCGCCGAAGACGTCACCGTCGATCAGCCGGGACAACGCCCCGGGCGCCTGCCCGATGCCCGGCAGGACCGTCCGGGGGACGGCCAGCTCGCCGGCGCGCAGCCAGCCGCCGAGCCGCTCGAGCCACTCCGGCTCCAGCTCCGCGTACCGCTGCCCGCTGACGCCGTGCACGGTGACGCTGCGGGTGAGCAGCCGGAAGGTGTCCACCACGGCCGGCGCGTCGGCGCCGCGCCGGGCCGGGTCCATCTGCCCGGCCAGCGCCCCGATCAGCGCGAACCGCGCGCCAGGACGGGCGGCGTCGACGGCCGCCGTCAGCTGCTCGCCGCCGACCATGTCCAGCAGCACGTCGACGCCGTCCGGGGCGGCCTCGGCGAGCTGCCCGGCGATCGGCCCCGCCCCGCGCACCAGCACGGTGTCGTAGCCGAACTCCTCGGTCAGCCGCCGCGCCTTGGCGGCCGAGCCGGCGGTGCCGATCACCCGGGCCGCCCCGAGCAGCCGGGCCATCTGCCCGGACACCGTGCCGACCGCCCCCGCCGCGCCGGTGACCAGCACGACGTCCCCCTCCCGGACCCGCGCCGCCCGGGTCAGCGCGCCGTAGCCCGCGAGGCCGGGGGAGAGCAGGGCGAGCGGGTCGGGGAAGCCGTCGGCCACCCGGGTGAACGCGGCGGCCTCGGCCACCGCGTGGTCGCGCCAGCCGAGCAGGTGGGTGACCAGGTCGCCGGGCCGCAGCGGTCCGCCGGCCGGTGCGGCCAGCACCTCGCCGAGGGCGGGCCCGGCCAGCACGTCGCCGGGGCGGATGGTGAAGGGCGCGTCGGCGACGTCGCCGCCGATCAGGGTGCGCAGACCGGGGAAGACCAGGAAGGCCCGGTTGCGGACGAGCACCTCGTCCGGGCCCGGCGCGGCGAGCGGGCCCTCGACCAGGGCGAAGCTCGCGGGGGTGGGCAGACCGGCGGACTCGGCGACGAGCCGGACCTCGCGGACGGTGGCGGGGAAGGACGGCATCAGTGGACTCCAGGGCGTGCGTCGGGGCGGTGGCACGGCGGCCGTTCGGCCGCGCGGTGCGGGGACGCTAACCCCTGCCCCGCGCGTCAGGGGCAAGTCCGTCACCGCGCCTGCGATCGCCCGGCAGGCCGTCCGATGATCTTCTAGAGTCACGTCCGGTGTGACCGTACGACCGCACCGCCGCACACCTGCACGCCCGCACACCTGCACGACCGCAAAGCCGCACGACCGCAAAGCCGCACGACCGCAAAGCCGCACGGCCGCACGACCGCACGCACCGGCACCACGGAAAGGCAGCACCACCATGACCGAGCAGCAGGCACCCACGCCCCTCCAGCCCGTCGACGAGGACTGGCGGACCGCCCTGGTCGTCGTCGCCCACCCCGACGACATGGAGTACGGCGGGGCCGCCGCCGTCGCCCGCTGGACCGACCAGGGCAAGAAGGTCGTCTACGTGATGGCCACCAGCGGCGAGGCCGGCATCGACGGCATGGACCCCGAGCACTGCGCCCCGCTGCGCGAGGCCGAGCAGATCGCCTCCGCCGCCCTCGTCGGCGTCGACACCGTCGAGTTCCTCGGCCACCCGGACGGCGTCGTCGAGTACGGCCTGCCGCTGCGCCGCGACATCGCCCGCGCGGTGCGCCGCCACCGTCCCGACATCGTCATCACCAGCAACTTCCGCGAGACCTGGGGCGGGGTCTTCCTCAACCAGGCCGACCACATCGCCGTCGGCCGGGCCACCCTGGACGCCGTGCGGGACGCGGGCAACCGCTGGGTCTTCCGCGAGCTGGTCGACGAAGGGTACGAGCCCTGGGACGGGGTCAAGCAGATCTGGGCGGCCGGCTCGCCCGAGTCCGGGCACGCGGCGGACACCACCGAGCACTTCGACCGCGGCGTCGCCTCGCTGGAGGCCCACAAGGCCTACCTGGCCGGCCTCGGTGGCGCGATGGCGGACGCCCGGGGCTTCCTGGAGGGCGTCGGCCGCGGCGCGGGCACCCGCCTCGGGACGCGCTTCGCCGTCGCCTTCGAGGTCTTCCCGCTCCGCTAGAGCGTCGAGTCGCCCGGGGAGCGGGCCGCCGAGCGGGCCGGGTTGCGGCGCAGGGCGAGGATCGTGAGGTCGTCCCGGCGGCGGCCGCGGCTGTGGCGGCGGACGTCCTCGTCGACGGCCTCGGGGAGGGTGTCCGGGGTGTGCCCGGCCAGGGCGGGCAGCCGCTGCTCGACCGGGTAGAAGACGCCGCTGCCGTCCGCGGCCTCGGTGACCCCGTCGGTGAACAGCAGCAGCGTCCCGTCGGCGGGCAGGTCGAACCACTGGACGGTGCGCACCTCTCCGGCGAGGTCGGCGAGCCCGAGCGGGACGCCGGGCGCCAGCGGGACGGCCGTCGCGCGGTCGCCGATCAGCAGGTACGGGGCGAGGTGGCCGCAGTTGACCGCCTGGACGGCGGCGGTGCGGTCCAGGCAGAACACGGTGGCGGTGACGAAGCGCTCGGCCTCGCCGCTCTGCGCCGCGTACGTGTTGTGCCGGGTGACCGCGTCCTCCAGGGCGAGGACGACGTCGGTGAGCGCCGGCTCGCGGAAGGCCGCCTCGCGGAAGGCGCCGAGCACGGCGAAGCCGGTGCCGATCGCGGGCAGGCCCTTGCCCTGGACGTCGCCGATGACCACCCGGGTGCCGTACGGCGTCTCGGCGATGTCGTAGAGGTCGCCGCCGACCATGGCGTCCTCCTCGATCGGCCGGTAGCAGCCGTGCAGCAGCACGTCGGAGGTCAGGGCGGGCAGCGGGCGCAGCAGCTGGCGCTGGAGGGCGACGGCGCTCTGCCGCATCCGGTGCAGGTCGCGCTCACGCTGGATGCGGCGCGCGCACAGCGCCACGGCGACGCCCGACGAGCCGACGACGGTGGCCACCGTCAGTGCCCGGCCGTTGACCGACTCCGGGGGGAAGAACACCGAGCTGATGATGATGACGCCGGTGACCCAGACGGCGGCGGCGACGGTCTGGGCGAGCGTGCCCAGACCGGCCAGCAGCGCGGGGACGAACACCAGCAGCAGGACCAGCCGGGCGCTGGTGCCGCCCGCCGCCTGCGCGGCCAGCACGAGCACGGTGGCCAGCAGGACGGCGAGGACGACGGTCCGGTTGGCGGGCGTGCGCAGCGCCCCGGCGCTCCCGGGACCCCCGCGTGTCCCGTGCTCGGCCATCCTCGCCTCCCAGGTGATCGTTCCCAGGCTCACCGGTCGGGGCGTGCGTCGCAACCGCGCACGCCCCTGGTGGCCGCGCAGCAGCCGGTGGGCGGCGAGCAGGACGACGAGCAGGCCGAGCGCGAGCAGCAGCCACAGCTGGTAGCGCACCGCCGTCCGCCAGACGGTGCCGACATGGGCGCCGGCCAGGTACCCGACGGTGGCCCACACGCCCACCCACAGCGCCGCGCCGAGCACGTTGAACACCTGGAACCGGGGCCACGGCATGCCGCTCGTCCCGGCGATGATGCCGTTGGTCTGCCGCAGCCCGTCGAAGAACCGGGCGACCGTCACCACCTTGCCGCCGTGCCGCTCGAAGAACACCTCGGCGCGGGCCGTGCGCTCCGGCGTGAGCCACACGTACCGGCCCCAGCGGTGCACGAAGGCGCGCCCGCCGGTGCTGCCGATCAGATGGCCGAGGGTGTTGCCGAGCACCGCCGCCGCGAAGGCGATCGCCACCACGGCGGCGAGGTCCAGGTGGCCGGTGCCGGCGAAGACGGCGGCCAGCACCAGGACGGTCTGCCCGGGCGCGGGGACCGCGCAGTTGTCGAGCAGGACGAACAGGGCCAGCGCCGGGTAGCCGTAGTGCTCCAGCAGCGGCGCGAGCGCGGCCAACGGCCCCGGCAGCGCCGGCGCGCCGTCGGCCGGGGCGGCCAGGGCGCCCAGGGCAGCCGGGGCGGCCGGGAGCGGCACGGCTCACCGCCGCGGGCCGCGGGGGCGCGGGGCGGTGGCCGGTGGCGTCAGTGGATCGCCTCGCGGGGTTCGATGTTGCAGTCCGGACCGGGGTAGATCAGGCCCGTGTGGCCGTCCTCGAAGCGGACCACGTACGGCGGCTGGCCGTCCTGGCCGCGCACCTCGACGATCTCGCCCTTCTGGTCGGTCATGCCCACCGCCCGGCTGTGGATGTGGAGCTGGTCGCCTACTGCTGCGTGCATGGTCGTGCTCCTCGCGGTGTGTGCGGACGCCGGGACCGGCGGGGCGGCCGTTGCCCCGTTCCTCTGTCTCCACTGTGCTTCCGGCCCGCCCCGGCCGCAACGGCTCGCCCGGCTCCGCCGCGGCCCGCCCTGAACCGCGGCGACCCGTCGGGACGCGCCGGGGCCTGCTCCGCGCGGCGCGGGCTCAGTGCGGGCCGAGCTGCTCGACGAGGTAGCCGCGGACCAGCCGCTTGCATTCGGCGATCATCGCCGGGTCGCCCTGCGGATCGCTGCGGAAGGCGAGCTTGAGCACCGCGTCCGCCGCCTCCAGGGCGACCCGCAGGCCGAGGGTGAGGGCCACCGGGTCGGCCGCCGCGAAGAGTTCGCCGCCGAGCGCCTGGAGCCGCAGCGCGACCGCCGTGTTGTTGTCCACCTCGGTGTCCAGCAGATGCCGGTCGTCCCGGACGCCGCTCGGCGCGGCCGGGCCGGCGAACCCGAAGTCCACCTGCCCGAAGCCGGGGACCGTGCGCTTCATCGCGACGAACTCCTCCACCGCGAGGTCGGTGAACCCGGCGGGGCCGGTGGGCGGATCGGCCCGCAGCCGGTCGTCGAGCCGGTCCAGGTAGTGGTCGAGGTTGCGGCCGGCGAGCGCGGCCAGCAGGTCCTCCTTGCCCGCGAAGAACTGGTAGAGCGTGCCGATCGGCACCTGCGCGCGCTGGGCCACCTCCTTGGTGGTGAGCGCCGCCGCCCCGGCCTCGTCGAGCAGCGCGGCGCAGGCGTCCAGGATCCGCTCGTAGCGCTCCTGGCTGCGCTGCTGCACCGGCCGCCGCCGCCCGGCGCCGGTCCGCCCGGGGGCCGGGTGACTCCTCGTGTCCGCGCTCATGGGGCCACTGTGCCGCATCGGCCGTTCGCCGGGCCAATTGCGCGGGGCCGTCCTCGGGACGGTCCCCGCAGGTCCGGCGCAGGCCATAGGCTCTGCGCTGATCACCAGGGGCAGGGAGAGGGAGACATGGGGCAGAAGATCATCCGGTTCTCGGACCTGACCGGCCGGCACGCGGAGGAGGACGACGGCCTGGTGCGGATCGTCGTGCGGGAGCACCCCGAGCTGTTCGACGGTCCGGTCGCGATCGAGGCGCTGCCCGGGGAGCTGGCCGGGATCGCGGACCTGGCGCTCGACCTGGTGACGGTCGAGCTGCACCACCCGGACGGGGACGAGCCGGAGACCGTCGTGATGACCGTCGAGGCGTTCGACCGGCTGGCCACGGTCGCGCCGATGGCCGAGGTGCTGCGCGGCGCCGAGCGGGCCGCCCTCGCCGTTCCCGGCCCGGGTGCGCCGGCCGTCGCCGCCACCGCCCGCGAGCGGGTCAACTACGCGAGCCTGGAGCACGCCGGGCGCCCCCACAAGGGCCGCACCACCGATGCCGAGAAGCAGCTCGTCCGGCAGCACCTGGACGAGATCAACGAGCGGCTGGCCGCCGAGGGTGTCCGCACCGTCGACCTGGCCAACGCCGAGCACGTCACCCGCTACGGCCTGGAGGACCTGGCCCGCGAGCGCGGCGCCACGCTGGGCTGACGCCCGCACCGGTCGCGGCGGCGGCCCGGCCGGGCCCGCCCCGCCGCCGCGACCGGAGTCGGTTCCGCCGCGCTACCGCGCCTGCTCCTGCGGCCAATCGACCGACGGGGCGGGGAACCAGGTGTGGCCGTGGCGGCGCCAGGCGGGCGCCTGCGCGGCGAGCCGGGCACGCAGGTCCTCCCAGGCACGGGCCGGGCCCGCCGTCCAGGCCCGCTCGGCCAGGCCGGGGAGCCGGGGCAGCAGGAGGAAGGACAGGTCGTCGGCGTCCTCGACGGTCTCGCACCAGACCGCGGCCTCGAACCCGGCGACGTCGTAGCCGGGGTCGTCGTCGATGCCCGGGATCGCAGTGGTGCAGGCGTCGCGGACGGTGTGCGGCGGGTAGATCGGGTGGCCGAGCCGCGCCCGGCGCTCCTCGGCCTCGCCGCCGACGGCCTCGGCGTAGCGCCGGTCGAGGTAGGCGCGGCCCCGCGCGGACACGACGACCGCGGCGCGCTGCTCGCCCATCCGGGCGGTGTCCGTGGCGGACTCCCGTTCGGACGCGACGATCAGGTCGACGACCTGTGGCGGGAGCATGGCGAGGAACGGGTGCGCGGGGTCCGGTGCGAGTTCCGGGTCGATCCACAGCTGCACCGCCTCGGCGGGGCCGCCGGGCGCGCGGACGGTCTCCTGCCAGCCGATCGGTTCCTTGCCGTGCGCGCGGACGCGCTCGCGGACGCGGACCACGAAGTCGTGGTGGTCCCGGTCCGGCATGCCGAAGGCCTCGTCGCCGCCGATGTGGACGAACCGCCCGGGCGTCAGCGCGGCGACCTCGGCAAGCACCTCGTCGACGAACCGCCACACCTCGGGGCGGGCGGGCTCCAGCCACAGCGGCCGGAACTCCCCGGCGAGGAAGCGCGCGAGCCGCTCCTCGGCCGAGCGCGGCAGCGAGCCGGTGTCCTGCGAGCTCAGCTCGGGGCAGGCGGTGATCGCGGCGGTGCTGTGGCCGGGCATGTCGATCTCGGGTACGACGGTGACGAACCGGGCCGCCGCGTACGCGACGAGCTCGCGGTACTGCGCCTGGGTGAAGTAGTCCGCCGGGTCCAGGCCGCGGGTGAGCTCGGGCCGGGCCGTGATCTCCAGCCGCCAGGCCTGGTCGTCCGTCAGGTGGAGGTGCAGCACGTTGAGCTTGTAGCGGTCGAGCAGGTCGATCACCCGCCGCACGTCGGCGGCCGGGAACGCCGTGCGCGCGACGTCGAGCGACAGGCCGCGCCAGGCGAGGGCCGGGCCGTCGGCGGCCTCGATCGCGGGCAGTTCGATGCCCTCGGCCGTGGCGGGGAGCTGCTCGGCGAGGGCGACCAGCGTGGTGAGACCGCGGTGCACGCCCGCCGGGGAGGCGCCCGTCACGCGGACCCCCTCGGGGCCGACGGTGAGGGTGTGGCGCTCGGCGCCGGGGTCGTCGCCGGTGGCGCAGATCCCGCGGGCGGCGGGGACCGCGGTGACACCCGGGTCGGCGGCGTCGACGGCCAGCAGGACCGCCTCCGGCCCGGCCATGCCGGTGCGGGGCCGGCCGAGTTCCAGGCCGGTCTCGGCGGCGATGCGCTCGACGAAGAGCCCGGCGGGACCGAGCAGGTCCTCGGTCGCGACGACCACGGGCGTGCCGGGGCGCAGGGCGAACGTCCCCGCGCCCCGGACGGCCGAGCGGGGGACGGGGAGGATGTGGCGCAGCGCGGCGTCGGCCGGTGCGGGCATGGCGGTCTCCTTCTTCGGGTCGGTCCGCTCCGACGGAGCGGCCGCGGGACCGGATGCCGGTCCGGTCCCGCGGCGGGATGCCCCCGTCACGTCGCACGATGACGCGCCGACGTGACGGGGGTGCGGCCTGCGGCGCTCAGGCGCCGGGCGTGACCGTGACGGTGTGGCCGGGGTCGGCGACGGAGGTCGCGACGCGGAGCGTGAACGCCCCGCTCTCGGTGACCCAGGCGTGCGCGTCGACGTCCCAGTGCTGGAAGGCGCGCGGGGCGATCTCCAGGCGCGCGCGCACCCGTCCGCCCGCGTCCGCGCGCACCGCGGTGAACCCGGCGAGCCAGGCCACCGGCCGCTCGACGGCCGAGCCCGGGCGCGAGAGGTAGGCCTGGAGGACCTGCTTGCCGGGCCGGGAGCCGGTGTTGACGACGTCCGCCTCCACGACGAGGCCGTCCCCGGCGGCGGTGACGGCGGGCTCGCCGATCTCCCAGGTGGTGTACCCGAGGCCGGAGCCGAACGGCAGCGCGGGCGCGGGGCCGCCGTCCTGTTCGCGCTTGAGCCAGGCGCGGTAGCCGATGTGCAGGCCCTCGGGGTAGGCGAGCCGGCCGTCCTGGGGCTCGACGGTCCACACCGGGACGTCCTCCTCGCGGGCGGGCCAGGTGGTGGGCAGGCGCCCGCCGGGCTCGCGGGCGCCGGTGAGGACGTCGGCGAGCGCGTCGCCGAACTCCTGGCCGGGGAACCAGGACAGGACGACCGCGGCCACCTCGTCGAGCCACGGCATGATCACCGGGGCGCCGGAGTTGACGACCACGACGGTGCGCGGGTTGGCCTCGCGGACGCGGCGGACGAGCTCGTCCTGGCCCTCGGGGAGGGTGAGGCGCGGCCGGTCGAAGCCCTCGGACTCGATGGCCTCGGTGGTGCCGACGACGACCACGGCGACGTCGGCGGCAGCCGCCGCCTCGACCGCCCGGCGCAGCTCCTCGGCGGGGTCGCCGAACACGTCCTCGGTGCCGAGCAGGACGAGGCCGAAGGGGTAGCCCCCCATGAGCGACGGGCGGTACGTCAGGCGCAGCTCGACCGTCCGGCCGCGGGTCAGCTCGCGGGAGACGGTGACGGAGGGCGGGTTCATGACGGCGGTGAGGGGGTCCTCGCCGGTGGGCGAGAGTTGCTCGGCGGCTGCCGTCTCGCCGTCGATGTCGAGCGTGAACCCGCCCACGCCGGCGAAGCCGAGGTCGTGGCGGCCGTCGCGCTCGGCGGTGACGCGGGTGGTCAGCTCGATGCGCGCGGCCCGGGCCAGCCGCGGGTCGCCGAGCCAGGCGAGGCGTCCGGAGGGGGTGGTGTCCTCGGCGAAGACGGTGCCGTCCTGGTCGAGGTAGCGGACGTGGACGCCGGGGGTGCCGGTGATCGGGTCGGTGACCTGGCCGCGGGTGAAGGGGTGCAGCTCGTCGGCCGGGGGCAGGCCGGGGGCGAAGGTGACGTTGGCGTCGCCGAAGGCGCGGCGCAGGCCGTCCAGCGGGGTGACGACGCCGCGCGGGAACACCGCCGCCGAGCCGCCGCCCTGGGCGCGGGCGCGCCGGGCGTGCTGTCCGAGCACGGCGACCGTCAGCCCGTCCCGGGGCTCGACCGGGAGGGTGCCGTCGTTGCGGGCCAGCACCATGCCGTCGGCGGCGGTCTCGCGCAGCAGCTCCGCGATCGCGGCGTCCTCCCACGGCTGGACGGCGATCGCCTCGGGAGCGCCTTCGAGGGCGCCGACGCGGGAGGCGAGCAGCAGCAGCCGGGCGACCTTCTCGTCGATCGCGGCCTCGGGGACGCGGCCCTCCTTGACGGCCTCGACCAGTGCCTCGCCCCAGGGGCCCTGCGGGCCGGGCATCACGAGGTCCTGCCCGGAGGCGGCCGACGCGTCGGTGTCGTGCACCGCGCCCCAGTCGGAGACGACGACGCCGTCGAAGCCCCACTCGTCCTTCAGCGGGTCGCGCAGCAGCGGGTTGGCGGACATGGGCGCGCCGTTGACGCCGTTGTAGGCCGACATGACCAGCCACGCCCCGGCCCCGACCATCCGCTCGAACGGCGCCAGGTAGAGCTCCCGCAGGGTGCGCTCGTCGGCGTGCACGTCGACGGTGAAGCGGTCGGTCTCGGAGTCGTTGGCGACGTAGTGCTTCGCGGTGGTCGCCACGCCGTGCGCCTGCACGGCGCCGACGTAGGCGGCGCCGAACTCGCCGGTGAGGTACGGGTCCTCGCTGAAGGCCTCGAAGTGGCGCCCGCCGCGGGGCGAGCGGTGGAGGTTGACGGTGGGGCCGAGCACCACGTCGACGTTCTTGGCGCGCGCCTCGGCGGCGATCAGGGCGCCGAGCCGGCGCACCTGCTCCAGGTCCCAGGTGGCGGACGCGGAGCTGGCCGACGGCAGGCTCGCCGAGGGGTCGCGGTCGTCCACGGCGGCGCCGCGCACACCGGTCGGGCCGTCGGAGACGACGATCGGGCGCAGGCCGACGGCCGGCTCGTCCTGCAGGGACCAGACGGAGCCGCCGGTCAGCAGGCGGACCTTCTGTTCCAGGGTGAGGCGCTCGACGAGAGCGGTGAGGTGCGGGGAGGCGTGCATCGTCAGGTCCTTTCGTGGCGGGGGGTCGAGGGGGTGGGGCGGGGCGGTGGTCAGCGCGCGCCACGGATGCGCAGGACGGCGAGGGCGCCGAGGCCGGAGATCACGAAGACCGCCGGGTAGAGCGCGCCGTAACCGCCGAAGGTGTGCACGATGGCCGCGGCCACGACCGGTGCGACGGTGGTGGGCAGGGTCGCGGCGAGGTTGAGGACGCCGAGGTCCTTGCCGAAGTCGTCGGGGTCGGGCAGCAGGGTGCTCATCAGCGCCTGGTCGACCGAGATGAAGGCACCGAAGCCGGAGGCGGCCACGAAGGTGGACAGGGCCAGTCCCAGGACCGACGGAAGGGCCAGCGGGATCAGCGCGCCGGAGGCGATGACCAGCCCCGCGCCGAGGACGACGGGCTTGCGCCGGCCGATCCGGTCGGAGAGCGGGCCCGCGACGGCGGTGGAGATGATGATGCCGGGCAGGGAGACCAGTCCGATCAGGGGCACCGTCCGCGCCGCGTCGTCGAGCGACATCCCGACGTAGTCCTGCGCCAGGTAGAGCTGGTAGGTGCTCAGCATCGTGTATCCGCCGAACAGCAGGATCCGTCCGGTGAAGCCCCAGAAGAAGTCGCGGTGGCGCACCGGGTTCACCCAGAACGCGGCGAGGAAGGCGCGCGTCGAGAAGGGGCGGCGCGGTTCGGCCCGGTTGTCCCGGTCGGGGACGAGGGCGACGAACAGGACGATGCCGAGCAGGACGACCCCCGCCATCACGGCGTAGCCGAGCGGGATGGCGTCGGCGAACAGCGACCCGAGGATCGGGCCGAGGGCCGAGCCGAGCACGATCCCGAGCCCGACGCCCATCGAGAACCGTCCGCGCAGCCGCTCGGGGACCCGGTCGGGCAGGAGCGCGGAGAACGGCCCCTGGAAGGCGTTGAACCCGAACTGCACCAGCATGTAGCACACCGCCAGCACGGCCAGGTTCGGTGCGAGGCCCGCGGTGAGCAGGGCGCTGGCGCCCACCAGTGCGCCGGCGAGCATCCATGGTCTTCGGGAGCCGAAGCGGCTGCGGGTCCGGTCGGACAGGACGCCGGCGATCGGCTGGGCGAGCATCGCGGCCACCGCGCCGAGGGCGTTGATCATCGCGAGGTTGCCGGTCTTCGCGTCCGGGTCCATGTGCTCGACCTGGAGCGCGGCGTAGTACATCGCGACGCCGTAGGCGACCGGGGCCGCGGCCGCGGCGAACGGGGCGGTCCGGAACAGGCGCCGCAGGTCCGCCGGCACGGCGCGGGACGGCTGTTCCGCCGGACCGTCGACCGGTGGTGACGGGTCGTGGGCCGATCGGGGATCAGCGTGCACGGACATCCTTGCCTCCGATGCGGGGGAGCGGGGCGGGAGTGGGTGGGGGCAGGCCGGGCCGGGCGGGGGAGGAGGGTCGGCCCGGTGTGGCAGGGCGCGCCCGGCGAGCACCGCTCGTGGTCGTTCACGTTCGCGCCAGCCATAAGTTACCACCATGGTGGTAACGTTTGGGAAGAGTTCAGAGGGCGGCGATACTGGAGCGATGGGGATGAAGCGCGGCACCTACCGGACCGGACGAGAGCGCGTCGAACGCATCCTCGACGCCGCCCACGAACTGTTCGTCGACCCCGGCTACCGAGCCACCTCGCTGCGCGCCATCGCGAGCGCCTCGGGGATCTCCCACCCGGCACTGCTGCGCCACTTCTCCTCGAAGGCGGAGATCCTCACCGCACTCGTCGAGCGCCTCGACCGCCAGTACCTGGAGAGCGTCACGGACGGTCCGGACGGCGGGTTCCGGCCCCGCCCCGCGGCCGAGACGGCCCGGCGCAACGAGGCGACGCCCGGCTGGATCCCCCTGTTCACCACCCTGCTGGGCGAGGCGACCAGCCCCGAGCATCCCGGCCGCGCCCTCATGCGGGACCGCCGGCGCGAGGCCATCGCGATCGGTGTGCGGACCTACGGCGCCCTGGGCGCCGACGAGCGCTCCGCGAAGCTGGCCGTCCAGCGGCTGGTGGCCGCCTGGGAGGGCCTGCAGATCCTCTCCCTGTACTTCCCCGGCCGGATCGACATCCCGGCCCGGATCGCCGCGCACGAGGACGACGTGCGGATCAACGGGATCGCGCCCGCACCCCCCGCGAGGCCGGGCGCGTCGACGGCGGCACACGCCCCGGCGGCCGACCCTGCGCCGGAACGCACACCGCGCGAGCGGGCCCTGTACAGCGCGTGCGTGCTGTACGCGCGCCACGGCTACTCCGGGACCTCCATGCAGGCCGTCGCCGACGACGCGGGCTTGACCAAGGCCGCTCTCGTCCACCTCGCACCCACCAAGGCCGCACTCCTGGACCTGGTGCTGGCGTACCTGGCCACCCCGGCGCTGGACTGGAACGGCCCCGGCGGCCGACTGCGCGCCGCCCTCGACCGCCCCCGCTGGCAGGCCGCCGCCGAGATCGTGCTCATGTGTGAGGCCATCGCGCCCTCCCACCCCGCGCACCGCTCCATGGCCGAGCTGCTGGAGGAAGGCCTCTCCGGCGTCGAGGAGGTCCTGAGGGCGACCGGGGGAGCGTCCGACGCCGAGGCGGAGGCTGCCGCGCAGTGGATCGTCGCACTCGTGCTCGGGGCCGTGATCGCGTCGCTCTACGAGCCCGAGGACGTCGAGCCGGCAGCCCTCGTCGAGAGTGCGCTCCCGCCCCGCGCACCCGCCTGCGCGCCCGCCGCGCTCGCGCGCTGACCCGGCGGATCCGGCGGGCGGCCCGGCCGCTTCGCCTACTCCGGGAGCGTGACCGAGAGGGCGTGCCGGAACGCGTCGCGCGGGTCCCAGCGGGCCTTGACCCGGCCGCCGTAGCCGACCAGCAGCATGCCGCAGGCGGCGTTTCCGGTTTCGTTGGTCAAGTGGCGGTGGATCGTGGCGAGTTGGGCCTCGGTGAAGGAGCGTCTGAGGTAGCTGGCCTTGCCCTTGTGCCGGCGGGTGATGATGTCGCCGGCCTCGCCGTTGCCCGGCCAGGTCATCGGGTAGGGCCACGGGACCGTCGCGCTGCCGCCGTCGGCGTCCAGACCGGTGCCGGCGTTCACCTGGTCGACGAAGTCCTTTTGTCCCCGCCACCGCCGGTGTGCGCCCACCACAACTCACGGTCGGGGTCGTCCGGCTCGCGGGTGGCGACCACGGCACGGCCGGTTCCGTCGCGGTCGACGACCACCACCTCCACGCCGTACAGGTGGTCCACCACCGAGCCGTAGCGCCGCGACAGCGTCCCGTACCCGCCGCCGACCAGGTGCCCTCCGGCGCCCACCTCCGGGCAGCCGCCGGCGGGCACGGTGACGCCCCAGCCCTGGAACAGCGTCCGGTACACCCGGCCGAGCGTGGCACCCGGCTGCACCTCGAAGGCCCGCCGCCCCGGGTCGTAGCCCACCGCGTCCAACGGGGAGAGGTCCAGCAGCAGGCGGATCGCGGGGTGCGCGGTGGCGGAGCGCCTCCTCGGCCCGCAGGCCCCACGCCCCGCTGCCGTTACCCCCGTGGTGTGATCGGCGCGGGCCGATCCCCCTCGGAGGGCGTGTCGGAAGGGCACGGGCGGTGTTCCGGGTAATTACTAGATCATATGCCCGGCTGGAAACTGTCCTTCTGTGCGGCCGCCGCCGTCCTGGTGGTGGCCGGATCGGCCACTGGTCCGCCGCTGGCCAACTCGGTCGCCAACCTCCCCTACGGCGGCCCGGGCGCCGGTGCGTTGACGCTGACGGTGACCGTCGACGGCCATCCGGGCACCCCCGTGGTGAGGACCGGCGACGAGGTGCGGATCAGCTACCACCTGCGCAACGACGGCGAAGCCCCGGTCATCGACCTGCAGATCACCGACACCCTCGCTCCCGGGACCGAGCCGCATTGCCCGGGCCGCGACGCCGACGGCAACCTCCGACTCCCCCCGGTCTCCACCCTCGTCTGCACGGCGACCGTGCGTGCCCTCCTCGGTGAACACGAGGGCCTGGTCACCGCCCGCGGTGTGATCGCCTACGGCCACCACATTCTCACCCGCACGGCGCGCTCGGGCTACACCGCCGTGGGCGCCGGCCCGGCCGCTCCCTCCGGCACGGCAGCACCGGGTGCGGGGACACCTGGCGCAGGGGCGCCCAGTGCGGGGGCGCCCAGTGCAGGGACGCCCAGCGCGGGGACGCCCACGCCGGCGGCCGGGGCGACGGGAGCACCGGTGTCCGCTCCGGCAACACCTGCCGCACCGCCCGGTTGCGAAGTCGGTGCCGCCACAACTGCTGCTCCTACGCCCGGGGTTCCGGCACCCGGAGCACCGGCGGGCGGGGTTCCCGCGGCCGTTGCCCCGGGACCCGGAACACCTGCACCGGTAGCGGTGGCGGGCGTGCGCGCAGGTGAGGTCGCCGCCGCCGGGGCGCCCGCAGCCGCGGCTGCGGTGGGCGGGGCCCCCGCGCCTGCGGCGCCTGCGGTCGGGGCTGCCGCACCTGGGGCTCCTCCACCGGGGGCTCCGGCACCTGGCGCCGCAGCACCTGGGGCGGCGGCGGGCGGGACCGCCGTCGTCGGGGCACCTGCAGCCGGGGCTCCGGCGGCTGGGGCGCCTGCGGCTGGGGCTGCTGCGCCCGCAGCGCTTGCACCGGGGGCTCCGGGGGCTCCGGTACCTGGGGTGCCGGCAGCCGGGGCCGCCGCTGTCGCGGTACCCGCAGCGGGGGCTGGGGCAGCCGGAGCCCCCGCAGCGGGCGCTGCCGCACCTGGGGTGCCCGCAGCCGGGGCTCCTGCACCCGGAGCTCCCCCCGCCGGCGTACCAGCTGCCGCCGCACCGGCCCCCGCCGCCGTACCAGCCGCTGCCGTTCCACCGGCCCCGGCCCCGGCCCCGGCCGCGCCAGCCGCGCCAGCCGCCCCCGGCGCACCGGCCCCCGCGGCCCCTGCCCCCGGTGCCGCCGTCCCGGGTGCCCCCGCCGCCCCTGCCCCCGGCAACGGGCGCAGACCGGTGCAGACCTCACCGAGCGGCGGTTCCGGTGCCGGGTCCGCGAGGCCCTCACCATCCCCTTCAGCCTCCGCCTCAGCCTCCTCCTCAGCGTCCGCCTCGCGTTCCCCCGGCCCTGGCGCGGGGGGAGGCCACGTGACGTCACCCCTCCTCCACTCCGGCCGGTCCGCCACCCGCACGACGACCACCGCTCTGCAGCAGAGCTTCCTCCTCATGTTCCTTCTGGTCCTCCTCATTCCCGCGATTGCCGCCGTAGCCATCGCGCGACGTCGCCGTAGGCCGCGCCGCCGGCCCGACCCAAGCTCAGGGGCGCCATGGAACACGTAATCGGAGTGATCGGAATCGTCGTTGGATTCGCCGCCGTCGCCGGGGGCGCCGCCCTGCTCAACAGCCGTAGGGTCAGGCGATCGGAGCCGGAGGACGAGGCCCGTGACGACACCGCCGAGTACCTGACGATGATGGTCGGCGTGTTGTACGCCCTGGTGCTGGGCGTGGCGCTGGTCGCGGTGTGGGAGGCCAAGGGCGACGCCGGCGCCAACATCAGCGCCGAGGCAGGGGCGTTGCACCAGACGTATCTGCTCGCCGACGCGCTGCCCCCCGACGCCGCTCAGCAGGCCCGCTCGGCGGCGGTCGCGTATGCCACCTACGTCCGGACCGAGGAGTGGCCCCTGATGGAGGAGCGCAAGGCGCTGGGCCCGCGCGGCTGGACGCTGCTGCACGACGTGCAGAACGCGTGGACGTCCTTCGAACCCTCCACCAACGTGCAACAGCAGGTGGACCAGGTGGCGTTCGGGCAGATCTCCGTCGCCTACCAGGCGCGCCACGGGCGTGAGTCGGCCGGCACCGGGGGAATGTCGGGCGTGATGTGGTTCGGCCTGCTCGCCGGCGGTGCGCTCACCCTGGGCCTGATGTTCCTCTTCGGCATTCAGCGCACCCGCACCCACCTGGTCCTGGCCGTGGGCTTCACCAGCCTCATCGCCTTCATGGTCGTCTTCATCTACGCCCTGAACTCCCCCTTCGGTGGCCTGCTCGGCCTGAGTTCCGCGCCCTTCGCCGGGGTCGGTGTCGGAGGCTGACCCGACGGCCGGCGGATCCGCCCCATCGAGGGGTCGGTGGCCCGGCACCTCTGGTCTTTCAGCACGACGCCAGTAACATGAGCAGTCCTCATGTTCCTGCCCGGGGAGGCTGCCATGCCGGACCGCTACGACCTACCGCCGGGATTCCGCTGGGGTGTCGCCACCGCCGCGTACCAGATCGAGGGCGCGGTGAACGAAGACGGCCGTGGCCCCTCGATCTGGGACACCTTCACCGCCCGCCCCGGAACCGTCCGCGACGGGCACACCGGAGCGGACGCCTGCGACCACTACCACCGCTGGCCCGAGGACATCGCGCTGCTCCAGGGCCTCGGCGTGGACGGCTACCGCTTCTCCATCGCCTGGCCCCGGATCCAGCCGACCGGCGCAGGCCCGGTGAACCCCGCCGGACTCGCCTTCTACGACCGCCTCGTCGACGCCCTCCTCGACGCCGGCATCACCCCCCTCCCCACCCTCTTCCACTGGGACCTCCCGCAGGCCCTCGAAGACAACAGCGGCTGGCTCGACCGCGACACCGCGTACCGCTTCGCCGACTACGCCGCGGTCGTCGCCGACCGCCTCGGCGACCGCGTCCCCGCCTGGATCACCCTCAACGAGCCCTTCGTCCACACCGTCTTCGGTTACGCCCTCGGCATCCACGCCCCCGGCCGCACCCTGATGTTCGAGGCCCTCCCGGCGGCCCACCACCAGCTCCTCGCTCACGGCCTGGCCGCCACCCTCCTCCACGAGCGCGGCCTCGACGTCCTGATCTCCAACAACCTCACCCCGGTCGAGCCGGCCTCGTCCTCACCCGCCGACGCAGCCGGCGCCCAGGCCTACGACGCCCTCCACAACCGCCTCTTCACCGACCCCCTCCTCCTCGGCCGCTACCCCGACCTCTCCGCCCTCGGCGTCCCCGACGACATCTTCGGCGCCGTCCACCCCGGCGACCTCGACCTCATCACCGCCACCCCCCTCGCAGGCCTCGGCGTCAACTACTACAACCCCACCCGCATCGGCGCCCCCACCGACCCCACCCTCCCCTTCACCCTCCTCGACATCCCCGAAGCCCCGGCCCACACCGCCTTCGGCTGGCCCGTCGTCCCCGACGGCCTCCGCCAACTCCTCCTCGATCTCCGCCAGTTGTACGGCACCTCGCTCCCACCCATCACCATCACCGAGAACGGCTGCTCCGTCACCGAGGAAACCGCCCCCGACCACCCCCGCATCACCTACCTCGCCACCCACCTGGACGCCCTCGCCCAAGCCGCCGCCGAAGGCATCGACATCCGCGGCTACTACACCTGGACCCTCCTCGACAACTTCGAATGGGCCGAGGGCTACCACCAGCGCTTCGGCCTCGTCCACGTCGACTTCGAGACGCAGCAGCGCACCCCCAGGGCCTCGTACGTCTGGTACCGCGACCTGATCGCGGCGCACCGGAATTGCCGCGTAAAGTAGTTGGCCTTCGGGGTCCGTGGTGGAACGCGACGGTCCAGCCCCGGGAGGCGGGGCACTGGTGGCCAGGGTCTTGACGGGTGATCGAGCGGCTTGTCCGGCAGATGGCTCAGCGGCCTGCGGAGGGCCGCAGGACCATGAAGATCACCTGGTCCACCCGTCCGGGTTGGTGTGCCGTCCGAGGTCCACGCGGCGGGCGTCGGCACAATGAGGCATGGGATCAAGCCCTGGGCCGGCCGGTTCACCGTCGGCGACACTCGATCAGGCCGCCGCGCGGGGCGAGCGCTGGTGGCCGGTGGCACTGGCGATCGCCACGGCCGCGATGCTCCACGTGGCGCTGCCCGCCCCGTACCGGCTGGACCCCGCGTGGATGGTTCCCGTGGTCATGCTCACCCTGCTGGGGGCACTGATCCTTGGTGACCCGGGGCGGATCGATCGGCAGAAGCGGTGGCTCAGAGCGGTCACCGATGTCGTGATCGGCTTCATCACCGCGGCCAACCTCTATGCGGGTGTCCACCTGGTGGTGGACATCCTGACCGACAACAAGCTGTTCGCCGACAACGCCACCGGTCTACTGGCGACCGGGGGAGTGACCTGGGCCACGAACGTGATCGCCTTCGCGCTGTGGTACTGGGACCTCGACCGAGGCGGTGCGGCTGCCCGCGCCCACCCGCTCCAGCCGAGCCCGAGCTTCGTGTTCCCCGAGATGCAGCACTCGGCCTACACGACGGCCGACTGGGTGCCGACGTTCGCTGACTACCTGTCATTGGCCTTCTGGACCGCCACGGCGTTCAGCCCGGCCGATGTCTCCGCCGTCAGACGATGGGCGAAGCTGCTGATGATGGTGGAGGCAGCGGCCTCCCTCATCCTTGCTGCCCTGGTGATCGCCCGCGCGATCAACATCCTGCAATAGACGAGGCGGGCACCCCGGGCCCGTGGTCAGCGGCCGCCTCGTCGACGAAGTCCGTCGGATGGACACAACCCGTGTGAGCAGGCGCACCTGACTGTCGGTCACCCCTGTCCGGATATTCTCCCTGGGCTGACGATGTGCCGGCCTGCGCAGGATGGCAGGCGTTCGACGGGTCGAGGCTGCCGCCGGCGCTTCGGCCTCGTCCACGTCGACTTCGCCACCCAGCGCCGCACCCCCCAGGGCCTCCAGTGCCTGGTACCGCGACCTGATCACCACTCACCGGGCTTGACGCGCACGGTGGTTGAGGTGTCCCGATCGGGCCCGGAGTCGGCGTCCCGGGTGTGACGTCGGTCATACCGATGCCGTCGGGTGGCGGACAACCGGCGCTCGCAGTCGCAGAACCTGCAGGTCACGGGAAGAGCCGGTGGTCCGCGGACGAAACCGCGGCGGTCGAACGATCTGGCTATCCGGGGAGGAATGAGCCTAGCCTGCCCGCCATGTCCCAGAACACGAACACTCCCGGCTTCCCCGGGCAGCCGGTCGCTCCGGTCGGCGACGCCAAGGTGCAGCGCCAGGTACAGCAGCAGGCGGGTGTCGGCCCGGTCTCCGGTGGCGGCGGCACCCTGTTCTCCGAGCCGGTCCTTGTGGTGAACCAGAAGGCCAAGCTGATCGAGCTGACCAACGAGTACGCCGTCTTCGACCAGCAGGGCGCCACGCTGGGCTCGGTGGTCCAGGTCGGCCAGAGCGGTCTGCGCAAGGCGGTACGACTGCTCACCTCCCTCGACCAGTATCTGACCCACAAGCTGGAGATCCGTGACGCGCACGGCAGCCCGGTGCTGCTGCTGACCCGCCCGGCGAAGTTCATCAAGTCGCGGGTGGTCGTGCAGCTTCCGAACGGCCAGGAAGTCGGCCAGATCGTTCAGCAGAACGCCATTGGGAAGATCAACTTTGCGATGGAGGTCGGCGGGCGGAAGGTCGGCGCCGTCAAGGCCGAGAACTGGCGGGCCTGGAACTTCTCCATCGTCGACGAGACGGACGCCGAGATCGCCCGGATCACCAAGACCTGGGAAGGCCTGGCGAAGACGATGTTCACCACGGCCGACAACTACGTGCTCCAGATCCACCGCCCGCTCGCCGACCCGCTGCTCAGCCTCGTCGTGGCGACCGCGCTGACCGTGGACACCGCACTGAAGCAGGATGCCCGCGGCCTCGGATAGCCGCGACCGCACCCCGTTGGTTGTTCGTGCCCCACCCCCGGCCGGGGGTGGGGCACGAAGCCGGCAGGTGTCCACGGTTGATGCCGGGGCGTTCCGCCGGTGCGGCGCGCACCAGCCGTGCACACCCTGCCCGTCAAGGCCTCGGGGCGTTCCGCCCGGTGGTGGTCGACTGTCTGCCGGGCACGGTGACCAGGGGCGGTCCGGTCGGCTCTGCCGGTCCGGCCGCGTAGTGTGGTGCCCGACGGACGGAGGGGAGTCGTTGCGCAGGGTGCCACCGGAGATGTTCCGGTTCACGACGGGGGAGAAGGCCGAACTCTACGGTGCGATCCTGCAGGCCTTCGGTGCGGCCAACGAGCGGCTGGAGACCGCTCTCGGGCTGGACGAGGTCCGCGCCCGGCTGAGGACGGTCGGGTGGCTCGACGCGATCCACGACGACGACCTGCAGGAGGCGCTGCGCAAGCTCCGGGAGTGGCAGCTGCTGGACGTGGTCCAGAACCACGCGGAGAACTACCGCACCGCCGAGGAGTACGAGCGCCGCAACCTCCAGTACTCGCTGACCCGCCGTGGTGAGGCGGCGTTGGCCGGGGTCGAGCACGCCCTCGCCGTGCTGGCGTCGACCGGGGCGCTCCAGACGGCCGTGCTGGAGGCGATCACGGACCGGCTCGACGAGCTCTACGTCCTGCTGGGGGACCCCGCGTCCTCGGACCGGCGGGTCTTCAGCACGCTGCAGGAGCTGGAGGGGCACCTGGAGGCGCTGCTGGCGAACACCAAGGCGTTCAACGGCGAGCTGCAGCGCCTGCTGCGCGCCGAGGGCGCGGACCTGGCGACGTTCCGGGAGGTGAAGGCCGCGACGGTGGCCTACCTCCAGGAGTTCCTCGTCAACCTCGACCAGCGGGGACAGACGGTCGCCTCCGCCGTGGAGCGGGTCGAGGGGCAAGGGTTGAACCTGCTGCACGAGCGGGCGCTGCGGGGTGCCGAGCTGCCGCCGCTCGCCGGCGGCGATCCCGCGCCGGCCTGGCTGGAGCGGCGCCGGGCGCGCTGGGAGGGGCTGCAGGCCTGGTTCCGGCCGGTGGACGGGGCCCGACCCCGGGTGGAGCAACTGCACGATGTGGCGCGCCGCGCGATCGTGACGCTCCTGCAGGTCCTCGACCGGATCACCGAGTCGCGGCGCCGCTCCTCCAGCGCCGTTCAGGACTTCCGGGAGCTGGCCCGCTGGTTCGCCGCCGCACCGGCGGAGGACGACCTGCACCGGCTCTGGTCGGCCGCCTTCGGCCTGGGATCGGCCCGTCACGCCCATCTCGCCCACCCCGACCCGGAGTTGGTTCCCTCATCGGGCAGCTGGGCCGAGGCCCCGCCGGTGGAGGTGTCGGCCCTGCTGCGCACCAGCGGCCGCACCGAGCGGTTCACCCGCACCGGCAGGGTGCGCGATGTCGGCGGCATCAAGGCCGCCCGGGCCGAGCGGGCCCGCAAGGAACGCGCCGAACTCGAAGCGGCCTGGGACGTCCTGGGTACCGACGGTCCCGTGCGGCTCTCCGACTTCGGCGCGCTGGACCACACCGTCTTCGAGCGTCTGCTCGACCTCCTCGGCAGGGCGCTGGCGGTGCGACCGGACGGCAGCGGAGCACGGAGGGCGGTCACCTCGGACGGCCGGGTCGAGGTCGTCCTCCGGCCCCTGCCCGATCCCGGTGCCGGACGGGCCGTCCTCCGGACGCCCCGGGGCCGGCTGGAAGGGCCGGACTACCTGGTGGACATCCGGAGCCCGGGCCGTGCACGGGAATCCGCCGGGCAGGAGGCACCGTGAGCACCCTCGCCAACCAGTTGGTCCTGGCCGAGCGGCAGGACGTCGCCCGGGGCATCAGACTGCTCCTCGGCCGACCGCTGATCACCGAGCGCGCCGACCCGCCGGCCTTCGAGCTGATCCGCCGCCGGCAGGGCCCGCTGACGAAGTGGTTCGACTACCACTGCGGCTGGCAGCTGGTGGTGGAGCCCCGCCTGGGCTACGCGCGCCTGCTCAAGGTCCGGACCGTCCCCGACGCCTCGCGCCCGGCCCGCCGGCTGCGGTCCGGCAGGGCTCCGTTCGACCGCCGCCGCTACACCCTGCTGTGCGTCGTCGCGGCCGAACTGCTTCCGGTCCCGGTGACGACGGTCGGCCTGCTCGCCGACCGCGTCGTCCGGGCCTCTGCCACCGACGAGGCACTGCCGCCCTTCGACACGGCGAGCAGGCCCGAGCGGATGGCCTTCGTCGACGTCCTCAAACTGCTGGAGGCCTACGGCGCGCTCCTCACCGTGGACGGCGCCACGGAGAGCTTCGTCGACTCCGCGAAGGCCAAGGTGCTCTACCGGGTGGACGCCACGGTGCTGATGCGCCTCCTCGCGGCGCCCGTCGGACCGTCCCGGCTGGCCGTCCCGGCGGAGGACGTGCCGCTGCGCTTCGAGGAACTCCTGCGGGGCGCCGTGCGCGAGAGCCGGTACGGCGGCGCGGACGCCTCCGACGCGCAGCGCAACCTCCGGCTGCGGCACTCGGTGCTTCGGCGGCTCCTCGACGATCCCGTCCTCCACCACGACGAGCTCGGCGCCGACGAACTGGCCTACCTCACCTCGCCGACCGGCCGCCAGATCGTCCGGCGCGCCGCCGAGCAGGGAGGTTTCGTGCTGGAGGAACGGGCCGACGGCCTGCTGCTCGTCGACCCGGACGGGATCGCCACCGACAGCCGCTTCCCCGACGACTCCGCGACGGCCCGGGTCGCCGCCCTGCTCCTGCTGGAACCGCTGACCGCCGCTCCGGGCGGGCTCACACCGGAGCAGCTCGCCGTCGAGGCGGCCGAACTCCTGCGGCGCTTCCCGCAGTGGGCGAAGAGCTACCAGTCGGAGGACGGCGCCCAGCGCCTCACGGCCGATGCCGTCCGCGTCCTCGGCGACTTCGGCCTCGCCCGCCGGACCGGCGACCGCACGGTACCCCGGCCGGCCGCGTTCCGGTACCGCAGCAGCGTGGCCGCCGGCCGCGCGACCTGACCAGGAAAGACCTCCGATGACGGCGACACGACTTCCGCAGCCCGCCACGTTCCGAACGCCGGCCGGGGCAACACGGTGGCGGCCCTCCCGGGCGGGAATCCTCAACGTCTGGCGCTACTACGACGAGACCTTCACCTTCCACGAGGGCCGGCTCCTCCTGCGGGGACAGAACGGCACCGGCAAGTCCAAGGCACTGGAGGTGCTCCTGCCGTTCCTGTTCGACGCCAGCCTGCGCCCCAACCGGCTGTCCACCTTCGGCGGCTCCGAGCGCACCATGCACTGGAACCTGATGGGCGAGGGCACCTCGGGCAAGACCCGCGTCGGGTACGTGTGGCTGGAGTTCGTCCGCGGCGACGGCGATCCCGCCCGGTTCACCTGCGGCGCCAGGCTCCAGGCCAGCGTGCACACCACGGGTGTCACCGTCGACTACTTCACCACCGACGCGCGGATCGACCGCCCCGGCGGTCCCTCCCTGGTCAACGACGCGGGCCAGCCGCTCACCCGCGCCGCCCTGGCCGAAGCCCTGCAAGGCCGGGGTGAGCTGCACGGATCACCGACCGACTACCGCAACACCGTCCGGAGCACGCTTTTCCCAGGGCTGAGCGAGCAACGCTACGACGCCCTGATCACCGCCCTGCTCCAGCTCCGCACTCCCAAACTCTCCGAGCGACTGGACCCGTCGCTGCTGTCCTCCCTGCTCTCCCGGGCCCTGCCCCCGCTCGGCCAGGGCGAGATCACCGAACTGGCCGAGGGCTTCGAACGCCTCGACCGGCAGCGCGAACACCTGAAGTCCCTGGACGACGAGGTGGCCGCAGCCACCGCCGTCGCGGTCCAGCAACGCGGCTACGCCCGGCGCATCCTGCGCGCCGGGGCGGCGGCGCTCATCTCCGCGACAACCGAGATGGACAACCTCACCCGCATCGCCAGGGAGAGCGAGAAGGAGCACGCCGAAGCCCTGCGCCGGCGCGATGAGGACAGAGGGGCGCGGGAGGAGCTCGACCACCGGCGACAGGAGATCGAGGGCACCATCGAGGGACTGCTCGACTCCGAGGCCTACCGGCAGGGGCAGGAGCTCGACCAGCTCCGTCGCAGGACCGACCAGGCCGTCGGGACCGCCGCCCGTGCCCGCGCCGCCGCCGACCGGAAGGTTCAGGCGGCCGACGAGGACGCCGGGCGTGCCGACGACGCACGGCTGCGCTCGGAGCAACGGGCCGAACACACCCGCGCGGCCCGGGAGGAGACGCGCGGCGCGGCGCGGCGAGCAGCCATGGAATCCGTCTACACCGAGGTGCAGGAGCTGCTCGGCGCCGCACCGGGGCCGTCCGGGGACGCGCAGGAGCAAGGGCGCACGGCACGCCGCCTGCTGCGCGGCGCGGTCGTCTCGCGGCACGGCCAGATCGCGGAGGTCCGCACCGCGGTCGAGCGTCATGAGCGTTCCCTCGCCGACCGGACGGCGGCGGAGCAGCACCTCGACACGGCGCGCGAACGGCTGGCCGACGCGACTGCGAAGCGAGAGGCGAACGCGCACGCCTACGAGACGGCCGTCGACGCCCACGCCGACCGGCTGCGCCGATGGGCAACGGCCGCCTGCACCGAGCTCCTGATCGACGACGTCGAGGAAGTCGCCTCCCGCGCCGCCGTCGAGACCGACGTCCTCGCGCTGGTCGAAGCCGCCGCCCGGGCCGTGGAGAGCTCCATCACCGCGGACGAGACGACCGCCCGGGCCGGCCGGGACGGCGCCCGCGCCCAACGTGACCTGGTCGTCGGGGAACTGGAGCGCACCGCTGCCGCGGCGGACCTCCCGCCGGTGCCGCCGCGCACCCGCACGGCCGACCGGTCGGTCCTGCCCGGTGCGCCACTGTGGCGACTGCTCGTGTTCCGGCCGGACGTGCCGCCTGCCGACCAGGCAGGGATCGAAGCGGCCCTGGAAGCGGCCGGCCTGCTCGACGCCTGGATGACCCCCGACGGAGGCCTCGTCGTCGCCGGGCACGACACCCTGGCCGACCCGGCAGCGGCCCTTCCCGCACCAGGCCCCTCGCTGCTCGACGTCCTCGCTCCGGAACCCGACGGCCCGGTGCCGTTCGGCCGGGTGCAGAGGCTGCTGGCCGGCATCGCCTACGGCCCCACGCTCCCGGCGGACCACCCGGCCGCCGTGGCGGCCGACGGAAGCTGGCGGCTGGCGACGGTGGTCGGCTCCTGGACCAAGGAGGAGTCCAGCCACATCGGCGCCGCGGCCAGGGAGCGCGCCAGGCAGCGACGGATCGCGGAACTCACCGCCGAACTGGCCGGGGCCGAGGCCGGCGTCACCGGCTTCGAGACGAGGCTGCGCGCCCTCGCCGACCGCCGGACGCGCCTCGGTGCCGACCTCCGCTCCCGGCCGCACCACCGGGAGGTGGAGCAGGCCAAACGGGTCCGGGAACGCTCCGAGTCCGAGGTGGGAGCCCGCGAGGACGCCGTGCGCGAGGCCGTCGAACGGTTGGCGAAGCAGGAGGAGGCGGTCGCGGACGCGCTGCGCGTACTCGCCGTCGCCTCGGCCGAGCACGCCCTGCCGACCGAACGCGCCGCCCTGGACGCGACCGCCACGGCGGTCGACGCGCTGCGCGAGCAGGCGGACGTCTGGCTCGACGTGCACCTGGCCTGGACGGCCGCCCAGCAGGCCTGGGACACCGCCCGCGGCCACGCCGAGGCGTCCCGGGGTGCGGCAGCCGAGAGTCTGGGCGAGGCCGAGGACGCCGAGGCCGCCGCCCGCGGGCTCCGATCCGCGCTCCGGGCGGTCGAGAGCACCGTCGGCGAGGACTACCGCCAAGTGGCCGCCCGGATCAGCGACGTCCGAAAGCTGCTCGACCGGACCCGCCATGAGATCGCCACCGGTGACCGGTCGCTCCTCGCCCTCGAAGGCCGGATCGGCGCGCTGGGCGCCACCACGGCCCAGGACGCGGGCCGGCGCGATGAGGCCGTGCTGGTCCGGAACGAGGCCGCCCACGGCTTCCGGCGCCTGTGCGTCCTGGGGTTCCCCGAGGACGCGGGCCTCGGGGTCGTCCTCACCGCCGTGGACGGCACCCGCGCCACCCTTGAGGCGGCACGCTCGACCGCCGCCGCGTGGCCCGACCTGCCGCACGGCACCAGGAACCTCGGCGACTCGCTGAACCGGCTCTCCGAGGCCGTGCACCGAGCCCGCCAGAGCCTCAGCAACCGTGCCGATCTCGAACTCGAAGCCGAGGAGGACATCCACGTCCTCACCGCCACCGTCGACGGCATCCGGGTCGGCGCGAGCGGCCTCCTCGCCATCCTCACCGGCGACCGTGACCGCAGCCAGGACGACATCACCGCCGCCGAACGCAGCCTCTTCGACCGGACCCTCACCGGCGACACCCGTCGCCACCTCGCCTCCCGGATCCGGCAGGCCGGCGAACTCGTCGAGCGGATGAACGGCCACCTCGAACGGGTCCGCACCGCCTCACGGGTGGCCGTCCAACTGGTGTGGCAGATCCACCCCGACCTGCCCGCAGGCACCCGGGCGGCCCGTGAACTGCTGCTCAAGGACCCGGCGCGGATCACCGAAGCCGACCGCGAAGCCCTGCACGCCTTCTTCCGGGGCCGCATCGAGGAGGCCAAGACCCGCAACACGGCGGCGACGTGGGAGGAGCAGCTCGCCGAGGTCCTCGACTACACGGCCTGGCACCAGTTCGTCGTCAAGCTGGACCGTGCCAACGGCTCCGGGTGGCAACTGCTCACCAAGAAGCTCCACGGAGCCCTCTCGGGCGGTGAGAAGGCCATCGCCCTCCACCTGCCGCTGTTCGCCGCAGTGGCCGCCCACTACGAGGCGGTGCCGGAGGCTCCGCGGCTGATCCTGCTCGACGAGGTCTTCGTCGGCGTCGACACCGTCAACCGCGGGCAGGTCTTCGGTCTCCTCGCGGCACTCGACCTCGACCTGGTGCTCACCTCCGACCACGAGTGGTGCACCTACCGGGAGCTCTCCGGCATCGCCGTCCACCAGTTGATCACCGGAGGCGACGGCGACGACGCCGTCACCAGTGCCCGCTTCACCTGGACGGGCACCGAGCTCCTGCCCGATGACGCCGACACGGAGGAACCGGTATGACGGACCGCCATCCGCTCGACCGCCCCGAACTGCGCCCCCTCTGGTCGGCCGTCCACGACCGCCTCTCGACCGGCCGTCCTGTCAGCCGGGTGCGGTCCGGACCGCTCGACGACGCGGGCCGGGAGGCAGTGGCGGACCTCCTCGGACTCGACCGGCTCCCCGGTACGGAACCGACGATCCCGTTGGCCGCTCTCGACGGTGCCGTGCTGGACGCCTGCGGCCGGCCGGTCCGGGACGTCGTGGCCGTGATCCTCGGTCCGCTCCACGACCGGGCCGCCGAGCGCGGACGCAAGGCCGGCGAACGGGACGCCGTGTGGGAGTGGCTGGCCGGCCACGGCGTCGTCACCGCCCAGCCCGTCCTGCTGGATTGGGTCGGCCACCTGCGGGCCGGCGGTCTCGTGGACGGCTCGCCCGAGCGGACCCGGGGCCTGCTGAGCGCCGCTCTGACCGTCCTCGCGGCGCTCCCGGCCGGTGGTGATCCGCTGCCGGTTCTCGCGGCCCGCCACCTCGACGGTGACTCCCACGCCCTCGACGACGGGACGCGGCTGTCCTCCCTGGTCCTGCGGGCGCTGGCGGTGCTGTACGGCACCGACATGCCGGACAGCGCCGAGGGGCGACGCGGGCTCTGGAGCCGAGCCGGCGTGGCCGACGACGAGCTGTCCGCCGGCGTGCTCGCCGTCGGCCTCCGCCCCGGGGGAGAGGGCCCAGTGGCCGAGATCTCCCGGATCTGCGCCGACGCCGGCCACCCCGTCAGCCTCACGCTCGCCCAGCTCCGCACGCCCGGTGACTTCACCGGACCCGCGGGGCCGGTGCACATCACCGAGAACCCCAGCGTGCTCGCCCTGACACTGCGGCGATTCGGCCGCCGCTGCCCGCCACTCGTCTGCACGTCCGGGTGGCCCAACACCGCCGTGATCCACCTGCTGCGCCGACTCGCCGACGACGGAGCATCCCTGCACTACCACGGTGACTTCGACGGGGAGGGCATCCGCATAGCGGCCCACGTCCTCGCCAAGACCGGAGCCGTTCCCTGGCGGATGGGAGCCGACGACTACAGGGCCGCTGCGACAACGTTCCCTTCGGGCCCCGCGCCGGGGCGCCTCACGCCCGCACCGTGGGACGCGGCACTCGTCGAGGCGATGGCCGGACTGCGGACAGCAGTGGTCGAGGAGGTGGTTGCGGACCTTCTCCTGGACGACCTGGCAGACCACTGTCACGAATAGCCGGGCAGCCCCCCGAAGGGCCGAGGGCTACCACCACGTTTCGGCCCCGTCCACGTCGGCTTCGCCATCCGGCGCCGCACCCCCCGAGCCTCCCGCACCTGGTACCGCGACCTGACCGCCGCCCACCGGGCGCGGCGGGCGGTACAGCCGAGTGCGGCGACACCGCTGTGACCGGATCGTTCCGCATCCGGGCCCGATGGGGTCTACGCCCGGGCACCCCGGAGCGGTGAGGATCGGGGCATGACCAACGCACTCCTCGTCATCGACGTCCAGGAATCCTTCCGCCGCCGCGAGAACTGGGCGGCCGTCTCCAACCCCGGGATCGTCGGGCAGGTCGCCCGGCTCGTCGAGCACGCCCGGGCCAAGGGCGACCTCGTCGTCTGGGTCCTGCACGCCGAGCCCGGCACCGGGACGGTGTTCGACCCCGCTCTCGGTCACGTCCGCCTGATGGAGGGGCTGGAGCCGGTGGAGGGCGAGCCCGTCGTCACCAAGACCTCGCACAACGCGTTCACCACCACCAACCTGCAGCAGTTGCTCACCCAGCAGGGGATCCGCGAACTGGTGGTCAGCGGCATCCGCACCGAGCAGTGCTGCGAGACCACCACCCGGGTGGCGGCCGACCTCGGCTACGAGGTCACGTTCGTGGTCGACGCGACCGCCACCCATCCGATCGAGCACCGTGACGCGCCGCCCGGGCGCAGCCTCGACGAGATCCTCGCCGATCCCCGCACGCTGTCCACGGAGGAGGTCATCGCCCGCACCGAGTACGCTCTGGCGGGCCGCTTCGCCACCGTCACCACCGTGAAGGAGCTGACCGGATCGTGACCCGTGTCGTCTTCCTGCTGGTCCCGCAGTTGCACCTGCTGGACCTCGCCGGGCCCGCCCAGGTCTTCTCGACGGGGGCCGACCACGGGCTCGGCTACGCGGTCGGCTACGTGGCCGAGCAGGAGGACGTCCCCACGGCGCAGGGGCTCACGCTGCGGGCTTCCGTCGAGTGGCCGCGGCTCACACCGGAGGACCTGGTCGTCGTCCCCGGCTGGCGGGCGTCGACGCTGCGGGCGCACGGGGACCTCTCCCCGGCGACGCTGGAGCGGCTGGCCGCCCACCACGCGGCCGGCGGTACGGTCGCCAGCGTCTGCGCGGGTGCGGACGCGCTCGGCCGGGCGGGGCTGCTGGACGGGCGCCGCTGCACCACGCACCACGACCTGCAGGACGAACTGGCCCGCCGCCACCCGAGGTCGGTCGTGGTGCGCGACGTGCTGTACGTGGTGGACGACCGGGTGGTGACCTCGGCCGGCATCGCGAGCGGCATCGACCTGAGCCTGCACCTGGTCGCCGTCCGGCACGGGCCGGCGGCGGCCGCCCGGATCGCGCGGGAGATGGTCGTCTACGCGCGGCGCAACGGCGACGAGCGGCAGGTCAGCGCGATGCTCCGGCACCGCGCCCACCTGGTCGACGCCGTCCACCGGGTGCAGGACCTGATCGACGCCCGCTTCACCGACCGGCTCAGCCTCGCCGACCTCGCCGGCGCGTCGGGCGTCAGCGAACGCACCCTCACCCGCCACTTCACCGAGGCCACCGGGCTCACCCCGCTGCGCTACCAGCAGGAACTGCGCGTCGAGCGGGCCGAGCACCTCATCGCGCACGGCGCCACCACGGAGGCCGCCGCCCGCGCCGCCGGCTTCCAGGACGCCCGGATGCTCCGCCGCCTGCGCGCCCGCGCCGGAGCCGTTCGCGGAGCGGACGCGGCGGCAGGGCACGTCGACTCCTCGGCCGGATCGTTGACCTGATCGGCCCGTGGCTGCCGATCGGGGCTTTGCGGCAAGGACAGCCCGTTCACGCCGCCCGAGGTTCCCCGGGTGTTCGTGGACGGCCTGTTCGGGTTCCCATGCCGGCTGGTAGAACATCGTGACCCATCGATGGCAGCCGAACTGGAGAACCTGAGTGAGCACTTACGCTGACCCGCTCGTCGGCGGTGCAACCGCGATGAGCGCGTACGAGGGGCAGGTGTGGGACGCACTCAACGAGCACTGGCAGCGCCGCAACAACCGCCGCGGCCTGCCGAACTGGGCGAGCGCGGCGCTCGGTCGGACCGGTGAGGTCGCGGGAAACGCCGCGCATCGAGTGGCGGGCGCTGTGCCGGAGGCGGTCAGGGAACCGATACGTCGTGCGGGCGGCGCGGTCGCCGAAAGGGCCGTGCGGCCGGCGCTCGGGGCCGCGACAGCGATGCTCGAGCTGGTCAACGACTGGGCCCTGGAGCTCAACGACCCGAGGAGCGTCGAGAAGCTCGCCCGCAAGCGGGGTTTCGAGATCGAGAGCTTCACCGACCTGCGGCAGCAGGACCTCAAGGTCTGCGACCGGCTGCTGACCTTCAACACCCTCACCTGGCGGACCGCCGGCGCCTTCGAGGGTGGCGCCATGGGCCTGCTGGCGATGGTCCCCGTCGCCGGCATACCCGTCGCGATGACGGCGGACATCCTCGTCGTCCAGGTCATGAGCGCGTCGATAGCCACGCGCATCGCGTACTCCTACGGTTACGACGCCAAGGACCCCGCCGAGCAGATGTTCATCCAACGCCTGGTACGCCGGTCCTTCGCGGCGCAGGCGACCAAGGTCGAGCCGCTCCGCGACACCGCCAGGGCGGCGAACGCGGTCAAGGGACGGGTGAGGTGGTCGGCCAAGCTGCGTCAGGATCATCAACTTCTCGCCGCGATCGAGAAGTTGATGAAGCAACTCGGGCCGGCCGGCTCCAAGGCGTCGGTGCAGGACGTCGCCAAGGTCGTGCCGATCGTGGGTGTCCTCATCGGCGCCGGCGTGAATGCCGCGGTCCTCGGCCGCGTGGCCACCGACGCCCAGCGGTACTGCCAGACCCGGTTCCTGTGCGACAAGTACGGGCTTCCGCTGCCGACCGCACTCACGACCGATCGGGACGACGACCCCGAGGCCGACGCCACGTAGTGGATGGCCGCCGGGGACGCGACGCCTCCTCCGTGATCGGTGTACGGCCGACGCGGGGTTCTCGCCGGCGTGTGATCGGTCGGGTCCAGGCTCGGCAAGAACGGGCCCTGGCTGTGACGAATGGGGTCGAAGGGCCCCAGACAGCGGTCAGGTGGCGAACCTACGGTGGCGTTACCTACGGAACCGTAGGTTTGTTCGTCGATCGAGAGTTGAACCGTGAGCAGCACCGCCTCCCACACCCGGTGGACCGACGCCCGACTTCTGCAGGCCCTGGAGGAGGTGGTCGAGCGGGAGCTCAACCGCCATCTGCGGGTCTTCAAGGAGTGGATGCCGCACGAGTACGTGCCCTGGAGCCGGGGGCGGGACTTCGACGGGCCGCTCGGTGGTGAGGCGTGGGCGGTCGAGCAGTCGCCGTTGACCGAGGTCGGCCGGGTCTCGCTGGTGGTGAACCTGCTGACGGAGGACAACCTGCCGAGCTACCACCATGAGATCGCGACCCTGTTCGGCCGGGACGGGGCCTGGGGGACCTGGGTGCACCAGTGGACGAGTGAGGAGGCCCGGCACTCGATGGTGCTGCGCGACTACCTCATCGCCTCCCGGGCCGTCGATCCGGTGGAGCTGGAGCGCGCCCGTATGACCCACATGCAGAACGGCTTCGTCTCCGACAACCGGCACTCGCCGCTCCACACGGTCGCGTACGTCGCCTTCCAGGAGCTGGCCACCCGCATCTCGCACCGCAACACCGGGCACGCCTCGGGCGACCCGGTCTGTGACCGGATGCTGGCACAGGTCGCCAACGACGAGAACCTGCACATGATCTTCTACCGGAACCTGCTCCGAGCCGCGTTCGAACTCGCCCCCGACCAGGCGATGCAGGCCGTCAACGAGGTGGTGAGGAACTTCCGCATGCCCGGCCACGGCATGCCCGGCTTCGAGCGCGCCGCCGCCCGGATCGCCGTCGACGGTGTGTACAACCTCCGCGTCCACCTCGATGACGTGCTGCTGCCCGTCCTGCGCAATCTCAAGGTGATGGAGGCCGGCGGACTGGGGCCGGACGGGCTGAAGGCCCAGACGGAGCTGGGACTGATGCTCGACGGTCTGGCCGCCCAGGCGGCCCGGTTCGACGAACGGCAGGCGGCGATCCGTGCCCGGCGGGCCGCGGCCAAGGGCTGACCTGCCGGGGCGTTTGGATCAGACGCGGAAGTAGGGATAGAGTCTCCCAGTCGCTCGACAGGGAGTACCGGACACGCATCGGCGCGGACGGTCCCGGGGTGGCCAATCCTTTGAAACACACTTCTCGGTTCGGACCGGGTCGCTTTCGCATGCTCGCGTTGCGGCCCGGTGCTTATGTGGTGTGCGCGTTTTATTGGATTGCGGCCGGATTCGCTTTTCGGAGCGGGGATCGGTTAGAGTTTGGAACGTCGGACGGGGCGTCAAGCCGCAGAAGACACCAGGGAGTTGGGCGAAGGAAGCGCCGGAAACGGAGCGGAAAACGTCTGATAAGCTGGAAACACGAAAGAACGAAGCGCCCGGAGGGCCCGCTGGAAGGCGGCTCGAAGGAAGCGTCCGTTCCTTGAGAACTCAACAGCGTGCCA
>NZ_JBHVGL010000019.1:0-16080 GCF_042800875.1 Kitasatospora sp. NPDC057595
CCACGGGGGCGGCCGGGGCCGGCTGCACCGGCGCGGGGGCCGGGGCCTGGGCGGCCGGAGCGGCGGCGGGCGTCGCGGGGGCGGCGGCGGGGGTCGGCGTAGCGCCGGCCTGGGTCGCGGCCTGGGTCACTGGGGTCACCTCGGTACCGGGCTTGTAGTCGGCGAAAAAGTCCCACCAGGCTCGGTCGACCGAGTTCGGGTCCTGGAGGTACTGCTGGTAGATCTCGTCGACGAGCCACTCATTGGGGCCGAAGCCAGTGGAGCTTGCCGAGCTGTTGGGGTGTTCAGGGGACTGTGGCGACACGGCGGCAACCGCCCTCTTCCGCTTCCTTTTGGGATGTTTGGACAGCGGGGATTAAGGCTACGCCTCCGACCAGTGATCGCGCAGTCCCCGGGGGGCAGGCGTCGCCCAGATCACAGTCCTGACCTGCGGTTTGGCTGAAAATGTGCGTTAGAAACCCGCAGCGGAGGGGAACCGACCGGTTCTGATCGCCACCCAAATGGTGGCAAAAGCGGACAAGGTGGGGTACGGGCCCCGGGGTCGGGTCTGTGTCGGTTCTGTGACATTTGTCCTCTTCCCCGGGGCCCGGCCGTCGTCCGGCCGTCGCCCGGCCGCCGTCCGGTCCGGTTGCCCGGCCCGCGCGCGGTGCTCAGCGCGGGCCGGGCAACCGGACCTCGATCCGGCAGCCGCGGGCGGCCTCGGCGACCTCGATCCGCCCGCCGTGCAGGTCCACCGCCCAGCGGGCGATGGCCAGGCCGAGGCCGGTCCCGCCGTCGGCGCCAGGACCGGCGGCGGTCGCGGTGCCGCTGCGCCCGAACCGCTCGAAGACCCGGGTCCGGTCCGCCGCGGGGATGCCGGGACCCTCGTCCTCGACCTCCAGCAGCAGCGCGCCGGGCCCCTCGCCGGGCCGGGCGCGGACCGTCACGGTGCCGCCGGGCGGGGAGTGCTTGCAGGCGTTGTCGACCAGGTTGGCGACCACCTGGTGGAGCCGCTCCGGATCGGCGACGCCGGTCAGGCCCACCGGGCTCACCTCCAGCGCGAGCCGGACGTCGCCGCGCCGGGAGAACGCCCCGCCCGCCGTGGCGCCGTCCACGGTGACCCCGCGCAGCACGCCGTCCAGGAACTCCCGCACCTCGAAGGGGCGGGCGTCCAGGTCGACCACGCCGTCGTCGATCTTGGAGAGGTCCAGCAGGTGGGCGACCAGCCGGCCGAGCCGCTCGGTCTGCTCCAGCGCGGCACCCAGGGTCGCCGGGTTCGGCTGGACGACGCCGTCGACCACGTTCTCCAGCACGGCGTGCAGCGCGGCGATCGGCGTGCGCAGCTCGTGCGAGACGTTGGCGACCAGTTCGCGGCGGTGCCGGTCGGCGGCCTCCAGGTCGGCCGCCATCTGGTTGAAGGTGGCGGCGAGCTCGCCGATCTCGTCGCGCGAGTTCACCTCGACCCGGCGGCTGTAGTCGCCGGAGGCCATCGCGCGGGCGGCGGCGGTCATGTCGCGCAGCGGGGCGGTCAGCCCGTGCGCGAGGAACTGCATGAAGAGCAGTGAGGCGATCATCGAGAAGATCATGATGATCCGGATCTGGGTCTCGGACCGGATCGCCACGACCACCATGCCGGTGGCCAGGAAGACGGACACGATCACCAGGAGGGCGAGTTTGCCCTTGATCGAGCGGACCGGGTCGAGCGGCCGGATGTCGGCCCAGACCCTTCTCGCGGCGCGGGCGGCCAGGGTGGGCGGCCGGCTGCCGGCGAGGTCCCCGTTGCGTTGCTGTGGAAAGGTCATTGGTCCCCTGTGATCCCCCGCGTGGGTCGCACGGCGTCCGTGGCACGGGCCCCCCGGCGGCCCGTTGTCCGAGGGTGCGCCGCTACGAGAGCGGGGCCTCCAGCGCGTATCCGACGCCGTGCACGGTGCGGATCCAGCTGGCGCCGATCTTCCGGCGCAGCGCCTTGACGTGGCTGTCGACGGTGCGGGTGCCGGACGCGTCGGTCCAGTCCCAGACCTCGGCCAGCAGCTGCTCGCGGGTGAGCACGGCGCGCGGCTGGGCGGCCAGGCAGGCGAGCAGGTCGAACTCGGTCGGCGTCAGGTGGACGTCGCCCGAGGCCAGCCGGACCCGGCGCTGCACGTGGTCGATCTCCAGCTCGCCGAAGCGCAGGCTGCCCAGCGCGGGCGTGCGGGCGGCCTGCTGGGCGCGCTCGACGCGGCGCAGCAGCACATTGACCCGGGCGGCCAGTTCGCGCATGGAGAAGGGCTTGGTCATGTAGTCGTCGGCGCCGACGCCGAGGCCGACCAGCAGGTCCGTCTCGTCGTCCCGCGCGGTGAGCATCAGGACCGGTACCGGGCGCTGGGCCTGGATCCGGCGGCACACCTCCAGGCCGTCGAAGCCGGGCAGCATGATGTCGAGGACGACGAGGTCGGGCTGCCAGGTGTGGAAGCCGTCGACGGCGCCCGGGCCGTCGTGGGCCACGGCGACCTTGAAGCCCTCCGCGCCCAGCCGGGCCGCGATGGACTCGGCGATCGTGGGCTCGTCCTCGACCACCAGCACTCTGCGCTGACTGCTCACCGTGCCGCCGGCGTTCTGGTTGTCCTGCTGAATTTCTGTCACGGTCACGCCACCGCCCCCAGGGCTGCGGGCCGGCCACCTGTGGGGATGGCGAAGGCTCCGCTCGTAGTCTTGTTCCGTCGTGGACTGTGCCGGGTCCGCCGTCCCGTCGCGTGCGCGGTGCCGGCGAGCGGGCGTGCGCCGCTCACTTGTCCCGCACACCTCGCAGCGTACGGACAGCGGGTGATTCCCGGCAGGTGGACCGGACATTTCCGGCCCGCGGGCCGGCTTGCCGGGCCGGCCGTCGGGCCCACTCGGAAGTGGGCACGGGCCGATACCTTACCCGGCGTTTTTTCACTCCGTAACGGTACGTATGCACATCGATCGACGCCAAGGCGCCGGTCAGCGGGGACGGGCACCGGTATAGGGGGAGAAGGTATGGACCAATTCGACCACCCCTCGATCCCCCCGCGCCCAGCGTTCTCCCAGCGTGCTCCCAGCCGCCGGCCGTACCGTGGCCACGACAAATCACGGGGGGTGGGATTTCCGGTACGCGCCGGAACGTTGGACACGCGCGGGGGCGACGGTCACGGGCGGCGGAGCGGAGGCGGCATGACGGAGCGACAGGTGCGCGCCGGGCGCGGCGGTCCGCCGTACGGGATGCTCCGGCACGGTCTGCGGGCCGGGGCGGCCGACTGGCTGCTGGCCCGGGTGCCGACCCCGCGGCGCAATCCCTTCGCGCTGGGCTACCTCGCCGTGGTCGGCGTCACCACCACCTTCGCCCAGCTGGCCGACCCGGACCTCGTGCTGCGGCTCCAGGAGGCGTCCAGCTCGGACGGGCACAACCTGCTCCAGCACCCGCTGCGCGCGCTGCTGCTGAGCGGCTTCTGGGTGGCCGGCCCGAACTGGGTGCCCTACCTGTGGGCCTTCGCCCTCACCGTCGCGCCGCTGGAGCGCCGGGTCGGCCCCGTCCGGGCGGCCGCCGTCTTCGCCGCCGGGCACATCGGCGCCACCCTGCTCTCCCAGGGCGTGGTCGTCGTCGGGGTGGAGGCCGGGCGGCTGGAGCCGGCCGCGATGGACTACCTGGACATCGGCGTCAGCTACGGCGTGCTGGCCAGTCTCGGCGCGCTGGCCGGGCTGCTGCGGCCGGGCGGGCGGGTGGTCGCGCTCGGACTGGCCGCCGCGCTGATCGCCGGGCAGATCGCCGAGGACCGGGACCTCGTCACCGGGGTCGGTCACCCGGCGGCGCTGCTGGCCGGGGTGGCGCTGTGGCGGTGGCTGCGCCGCTGGGACGGGCACCGGCCGCGCCGCAACCGGCTCGGAGCGTTCGCCGGGCGCCCCCGTTCGGCTTCCGCGCCGGCCTCCGCGCCGGCTTCCGGGGCGGGGCGGGGTGCGGTGCTGGAGCGGCTCTGAGCCGGGGCCGGTCCCGTTTTTGACGGCCCGGCCGGGACTCCTCGGCCGTTCGCTCACGGCGAACGCGGCCCGGGGAACATCCGGCGGCCGCGAAGCCTTAGTCAGGTCGACTCAAGTTCGCTGACTGGGGAGAGATCATGGCATCGACGTCCACACCGCTCACCCTGCCCGTGCTGCCGCTCGACGACGAGGTCGTCCTGCCGGGCATGGTCGTTCCGCTGGACCTGAAGGACACCGAGGTCCGCGCCGCCGTCGAGGCCGCGCGCGCCGCCGCCCCCGGCAGCACCGGCAAGCCCCAGGTCCTGCTGGTGCCGCGGGTGGACGGCTCGTACGCGGCGGTCGGCACCCTCGCCACCGTCGAGCAGGTCGGCCGGCTGGCCGACGGCCCCAATGCGATCGGGCAGCCGGCCGCGCTGGTGCGCGCGGTGCGCCGGGTGCGGATCGGCGTCGGCACCACCGGGCCCGGCGCCGCGCTCTGGGTGGAGACCACGCCGTTCCGGGAGTCCTCGGTCGGCACCCCGGTGGCCGGGCGGGCCGCCGAGCTGGTCAAGGAGTACAAGAACCTGTCCACCCAGTGGCTGCGCAAGCGCGGCGCCTGGCAGATCGTCGACCGGGTGGCCGCCATCGAGGGTGTCGGCGAGCTCGCCGACAACATCGGCTACGCGTCCTTCGTCACCGCCGAGCAGAAGCTCAAGGTGCTGCTGGAGGCCGACCAGGTCGCGCGACTGGAGTACGCGCTCGGCCTGCTCCGCGACCACCTCGCCGAGGAGGAGGTCAACGACACCATCCGCAAGGACGTCGAGGAGGGCGTGGCCAAGCAGCAGAAGGAGTTCCTGCTCCGCCGCCAGCTGGAGGCCGTCCGCAAGGAGCTGGCCGAGCTGAACGGCGACCCGGCCGACGAGGAGGAGGACTACCGCGCCCGGGTGGAGGCCGCCGACCTGCCGGAGAAGGTCCGCGAGGCCGCGCTCAAGGAGGTCGACAAGCTGGAGCGCTCCAGCGACCAGTCGCCCGAGGGCTCGTGGATCCGCACCTGGCTGGACACCGTCCTGGAGCTGCCCTGGAACGAGCGCACCGAGGACTCCTACGACATCGCCGGCGCCCGCGCGGTGCTGGACGCCGACCACGCCGGCCTGGCCGACGTGAAGGAGCGGATCGTCGAGTACCTGGCCGTCCGCAAGCGCCGGGCCGACCAGGGGCTCGGCCTGGTGGGCGGGCGCCGCGGCGGCGCGGTGCTGGCCCTGGTCGGCCCGCCCGGCGTCGGCAAGACCTCGCTCGGCGAGTCGGTGGCCCACGCCATGGGCCGCAAGTTCGTCCGGGTCGCGCTCGGCGGCGTCCGGGACGAGGCGGAGATCCGCGGCCACCGGCGCACCTACGTCGGCGCGCTGCCCGGCCGGCTGGTCCGCGCCATCAAGGAGGCCGGCTCGATGAACCCGGTCGTCCTGCTCGACGAGATCGACAAGGTCGGCTCCGACTACCGGGGCGACCCGGCCGCCGCCCTGCTGGAGGTGCTCGACCCGGCGCAGAACCACACCTTCCGGGACCACTACCTGGAGGTCGAGCTGGACCTCTCCGACGTGGTCTTCCTCGCCACCGCCAATGTGCTGGAGGCCATCCCCGAGCCGCTGCTCGACCGGATGGAGCTGGTCCGCCTGGACGGCTACACCGAGGACGAGAAGGTCGTCATCGCCCGTGACCACCTGCTCCCGCGCCAGCTGGAGAAGGCCGGGCTGAAGGGCGAGGAGGTCGCGGTCGACGAGCCGGCGCTGCGCAGGCTGGCCGGCGAGTACACCCGCGAGGCGGGCGTGCGCAACCTCGAACGGGCCATCGCCCGGGTGCTGCGCAAGGTTGCCGCGCAGCACGAGCTGGGCGAGCGCGAGCTGCCCGCCGCGATCGGCGCCGACGACCTGCGCGCCCTGATCGGCCGGCCGCACCACGTCCCGGAGGCGGCCCAGGAGCCCGCCGAGCGGCGCACCGCGGTGCCCGGCGTGGCCACCGGACTGGCGGTCACCGGGGCCGGCGGCGACGTGCTCTACATCGAGGCCTCGCTCGCCGACGCCGAGACCGGCGGCACCGGGCTGACCCTGACCGGCCAGCTGGGCGACGTCATGAAGGAGTCCGCGCACATCGCGCTCTCCTACCTGCGCTCACGCGGCGCCGAGCTGGAGCTGCCGGTCACCTCGCTGCGCGACCGCGGCGTGCACCTGCACGTCCCGGCCGGGGCCGTCCCCAAGGACGGGCCGAGCGCCGGCATCACCATGACCACGGCGCTGGCCTCGCTGCTCTCCGGGCGCAAGGTGCGCACCGACGTGGCGATGACCGGTGAGGTGTCGCTGACCGGGCGGGTGCTGCCGATCGGCGGGGTGAAGCAGAAGCTGCTCGCCGCCGACCGGGCCGGGATCACCACGGTGATCATCCCCAAGCGCAACGAGGCCGACCTGGACGACGTCCCCGCCGAGGTGCTGGAGCGGCTGAGCGTCCACCCGGTCGCGGACGTCCGGGAGGTGCTGGAGCTGGCCCTGGAGCCGGCCGGTGTGCTGGTGGCGGCGGCCTGACCGACCCGCGGGGGCCGTCGTGAGGCCCGTCGCGAGGCCCGTCGCGGCCGGTCCGCGGCCCGTCCCGTCCGGTGGATCGCCGGAGGGGACGGGCCGCGTGCCGCGTGCCAGACTGCGAGGGTGCCGTCCTTGACCCAGCGCGCCCTGGCCCGGGTCCCGGAGCGGGTGCGCCCCTTCCTGGTCCGGCACCGGAGCCTGGTGAAGTTCCTGCTGGTCGGCAGCGGCTGCTTCGCCCTGACGCTGCTGATCAACTACGCGCTGCGGCTGACCCTGCTGGAGCGCAAGCCGGTGCTGGCGCTGACCGTGGCGACGGTGGCCGGCACCGCCGTCTCCTACGTGCTCAACCGGCGGTGGAGCTTCCGCTCCTCCTGGCGGCGGCGCGAACCGCTGCTGTTCCTGCTGGTGAGCGCCGTCGCCATCGTCGTCAACGTGCTGCCGCTGATCGCCTCGCGCTACGTGTTCGGGCTGCGCGAGCCACGGGTCGGCCCGGTCACCCGGGAGGTGGCCGACTTCCTGAGCGGGATGGTGCTGGGCACCTTCGCGGCGATGCTGTTCCGCTTCTGGGCCATGCGGCGCTGGGTCTTCACCCGGATGGAGCAGCCCGTCGCGGACACCGCCGGGGTGTTCGCCGATCCGGGCCCCGAGGGCCGGCGAGGCCCGGTCCCGTCGGTGCGGTCGGCGGAGGCCGGAGCGGGTGAGGGCGATGCGTGAGCCGGACGGTCCGGGGCGTGAGGCCGGGCCCGCGAGCCAGCAGGGCATGCGCCGGGCCAATCTGGCGCTGGTGCTGCGGGTCGTCTCCCGCGCCCCGCGCTCCCGCGCCGAGGTGGCGGCCGAGAGCGGGCTGACCAGGGCCGCCGTCTCCTCGCTCGCCGAGGAGCTGATCGCGGCCGGACTGGTGGTCGAGGAGGGCCCGGCCGCGCCCAGCGGCAAGGTCGGCCGCCCCGGCACCGCGCTCGGGCTCAACCCGGACGGCCCGGCCGGCCTCGGCGCCGAGATCGGGGTGGAGCACCTGGGCGCCTGCGTGGTCGACCTGCGCGGCGAGGTCCGCGCCTGGCGCCGCCAGGAGATCCGCAACCGGGGGCGGCAGCCCGCCGCCGTGATGGCCGACCTCGCCGAACTGCTCCGCCGGGCCGTCGCGGACGCCGGGCTGCGCCCGGCCGGGCTCGCGCTGGCCGTGCCCGGACTGGTCGGCGCCGACGGCGCGCTGCTCCGGCGGGCCGCCAACCTGGGCTGGCGGGACGTCGCCGCCGTCGCCGAGCTGCGGCTGGCGCTGCGCGCCGCCAACGCCGAGGAGCTGGCCGAACTCCCGCTGCGGGCCGACAACGAGGCCAACCTCGGCGGGCTGGCCGAGCTCTGGCTGGGCGACGGTCCGGGGCACTTCCTGCACGTCTCCGCCGAGGCGGGGGTCGGCTCGGCGATCGTCGTCGACGGCCGGCTGCTGCGCGGCGCGCGCGGCTACGCGGGCGAGCTGGGCCACGTCCCGGTGCATCCGGAGGGGCCGCGCTGCGCGTGCGGGGCGCACGGCTGCCTGGAGCAGTACGCGGGGGAGTCGGCGGTGCTGCGGGCGGCCGGGCTGGAGGGCGTCCGGGGCGACTGGGTGGCGCTGCTCGCGGAGCGGGCCGAGGCCGGGGACGAGGAGGTGCGGGCGGCGCTCGGCGGCGCCGGTGCCGCGCTGGGCATCGCCGCGGCGGGGGCGGTCAACCTGCTGGACCCGGCCGAGGTGGTGCTGGGCGGCGGCTACGCCCGGCTGGCGCCCTGGCTGCTGCCCGCGATGCGGGCCGAGCTGACCGCCCGGGTGACCGTCCGGCCCTGGTCGGACGAGCGGCTGACGGTCTCCCGGCTGGGCCGCCGCGGCCCCCTGCTGGGGGCCGCGGTCGGCGTGGTCCGGTCGTTGCTCGCCGACCCGGGCCGGCTGGAGGAACCCTAGGGGCCGTGCCGTCAGTCCTTGACCAGCTCGCGGCTCAGCCGCGAGGGCTTGCCGAGGACGGCGGCGAAGGTGATGCCGATGCCGACCAGCGCCCAGGCCAGCAGGACCAGCAGCGGCTGGGTCAGGTTGGTGGCGTCGAAGTAGGCGATCGAGCGGGCCGCGTCGGTGCCGGCGCCGTTTGGGAACCAGGCGCCGATCGCCCGCCAGAACGGCGGCATCAGCGGCGGCGGGAAGACACCGCCCGCGCTCGGGTTGCCGAGCACCACGAAGATCAGCACCGCGATGCCGATGCCGATGATGTCGAACAGGCACTGCAGGGCCATGGTGAACGCGCCGACCGCGAAGACCACCAGCGCGCCGAGGGCGGACATCGCCCAGAACGAGCCGGGCAGCGCGTCCAGGACCGTCTGGACGATGATCGCACCGCCGATGCCGGCCGCGATCGAGTACACCGCCAGGGTGCCGAGCCGGATCAGCGCCCGGTGGGTGTTGGACGGCTTGGCTCCGGCGCTGACACCGAGGATCGAGGCGACCAGGTAGCCGCCGACGCACCAGCCGATCACCAGGTAGAAGGAGGAGAGCCCGTTGGCGTCGCCCGTGGCGAGAGGCACGACGTCCTGGACGACGACCGTGCGGCCCTGGCTCTTCTCCAGGCCGGTGACGATGCTCTCGGCGGCCCGGGCCGCGGACGGCCCGCGCGCGTTGGCGACCAGCAGCACGTCCTCGGTGGAGGCCGGGTTCACCACCAGCGCGGCGTAGATCTTCTGGTCCTTGATCTGCTGGGTGGCGGCCTCCGCGTCCGGCGCGGTGACGGCCTTCACGGCCTCGTCCGGGACCGACTCCAGGCCCTGGACCAGCTTGGGGGCGACCTGCGGCGGGGCGACCACCGCGATCGACAGCTCGTGCGGCTTCGGCTGGTGCAGCGCGCCGACGTACGAGGTGACGAAGCCCAGCTGGAGGAGCAGCACGCCGATGACCAGCAGCGCCGCGCGCGGGGTGACCGCGCCCTTCAGCTCGGCGGCGAAGCCCTTCTTCGGTGCCGGTTCGGCCGTGCGCTCCGGTGCCTCGGCGGGCTCGGGTCCCTGCTGCCCTGGGGCGGTCATGCACATCTCCTTGCGTATCGGGGGAAACCGGGTACTTAATAGCATGAACTAGTTTCGTCGAGGTTTCTCCCGCGCCGGGGCGCTCCGGACGGGCTGCGGGATACTGACGCGGTGAGTACGCAGGACGAGGACCGCGCCGAGGCCCCGCAGGACGAGGACCCGCTGCTGGCGGTCGAGCGCGAGGTGGGGGTGCTGTTCCGGCGCGGCCGGGCCCGGATGTCCGAGCTGTCCCGGCGGGTCCACCCGCAGCTGGAGGGCATGGCGTACAGCCTGCTGAGCTACGTCGAGCAGGCCGGGTCGGTGCGGGTGACCGACGTCGGCGTGCACTTCGCGGTCGGCAAGGCGACGATCAGCCGGCAGATCCGGGCGCTGGAGGAGCTGGGCCTGCTGGCCCGGGAGGTGGACCCGCAGGACCGCCGCTCCGCCCGGGTCTCGCTCACCGAGGACGGCCGACGGCGCTTCCTCGCGGCCAGGGCGGCCCGGATGGCCCGGGTGCGGGAGCTGATGGGTGGCTGGCCGGAGGAGGACGTGGTGCGCTTCGCCGAGCTGCTGCACCGCTTCAACGACGTGGTCGGCGAGGCGGCGGCCGCGCCGGCGCCGGCCGGCTGAGCGGCGCGCGGGGCGGTGGACGCCAGGGGCCCGGGCCGGGATCGGTCCGGGCTTTACTTGTTCTTGACGAATGTTGCCTAGGTCAACCATCAGCCTTATGGTTGCCACAGGCAACTATTCCGAAGGACCTCGATGACCGTCACCGCCACGCCTGCCGCGACCGGAGCCGCCGACACGACCGACCAACCGATGACGCACCGGCAGGTGATGGAGGCGCTCTCCGGCCTGCTGCTCGGCCTCTTCGTCGCCGTGCTCTCGTCGACCGTCGTCTCCAACGCGCTGCCGCGGATCCTCACCGACCTGCACGGCGGCCAGTCCGCCTACACCTGGGTGATCACCGCGACCCTGCTCACCCTCACCGCCTCCACCCCGATCTGGGGCAAGCTCTCCGACCTCGCCAGCAAGAAGCTGCTGCTGCAGATCGCGCTGGTGATCTACATCGCCTCCTCCGCGCTGGCCGGCCTCTCCCAGAACACCGGCGAGCTGATCGCCTGCCGCGCCCTCCAGGGCATCGGCGCCGGCGGTGTCACCGCCCTCGCCCAGATCTGCCTGGCCGCGATGGTCCCGCCGCGTGAGCGCGGCCGGTACAGCGGCTACTTCGGCGCCGTCTTCGCGCTGGCCACCATCGGCGGCCCGCTGATCGGCGGCGTCATCGTGGACACCTCCTGGCTCGGCTGGCGCTGGTGCTTCTACGTCGGCATCCCGTTCGCGCTGGCCGCGATCCTGGTGCTGCAGCGCACCCTGAAGCTGCCCGTGGTCAAGCGCAAGGTGAAGATCGACTACCTCGGCGCCCTGGTGATCACCGGCGCGGTCAGCCTGCTGATGATCTGGATCACCCTGGCCGGCAAGAACTACGCCTGGCTCTCCTGGCAGACCGCGGTCATGGTCGGCGGCGGCCTGCTGCTCGGCGCCCTCGCCGTCGTCGTCGAGCGCCGCGCGGCCGAGCCGATCATCCCGCCGCACCTGTTCAAGCACCGGACGGTCACCCTGGCCGCGCTCGCCAGCGTGCTGGTCGGCATCGGGATGTACGGCGCGACCACCTTCCTCAGCCAGTACTTCCAGCTCGCCCGGGACAAGTCCCCGACGGTGGCCGGCCTGATGACCCTGCCGATGATCCTCGGCCTGGCCGTCTCCTCCACCGTCGCCGGCAAGCTGATCACCAAGTACGGCAAGTGGAAGATCTACCTGGTCAGCGGAACGCTGCTGCTGGCCATCGGCTTCGGCCTGCTCGGCACCGCCCGGGCCGACACCGACTACGGCCTGCTCTCCGTCTACATGGCGGTCACCGGCATCGGCCTCGGCCTCACCATGCAGAACCTCGTCCTCGCCGTCCAGAACACCGTGCCGCGCGCGGAGCTCGGCTCGGCCAGCTCGGTGGTCACCTTCTTCCGCACCATGGGCGGCGCGATGGGCGTCTCGGCGCTCGGCGCGCTGATGAACAACCGGGTCGGCCACTACCTGGCCGAGAACCTGGCCGACGCGGGCGTCCCGGCGGGCGGCGGCTCGCTCGGCGGCGGCATCCCGGACCTGCACAAGCTGCCCGCGCAGCTGGTGCCGCTGGTCACCGACGCCTTCGGGCACGGCGTCGGCATGATCTTCCTGGTGGCGGCGCCGTTCGCGCTGCTGGCCTTCGTCACCGTGCTGTTCATCCGGGAGACCGTGCTGCGCACCGGTCAGGAGTGACACCCGCCGGGGACGGCAACGCCGGAGGGCCGGGAGTGGACCACCACTCCCGGCCCTCCGGCGTGCTGTCGCGCGGGCCGTGGTCGTGGTCGTCGTGTGGGGCGGTGCGTTCGGGGGCCGGGTTGTGGGGGGCGTCCGCGAACTCCCGCCCGCCCGGGCGAGGCGTCCCCGGTCCGGGGGCCTCCCGGCGCTCCCGGTCCTCGCGACCCTCGTGGCTTTCCCGGTCCTTCCGGTCCGCGCCCGTCGTTCAGCCGGGCGGGAGGGCCGGGTGCGAGCCGTCGTGCCGCTGATCCGCGGACGGCCCCGTGCGCCGGCCAGGACGCGACCGGCCGCCTCGCGTCGCCTCGTGTCGCCTCGCCTCGTGTCGCCTCGCGTCCTGGAACGCCGGAGGGCCGGGAGCGGTGATGCGCTCCCGGCCCTCCGGCGTTGTGTTCGTCCTACTTATTGGCGATCAGGCTCAGCCCGTAGAGGACCGCCGCGCCGCAGACGGCGAAGCAGGCGTACGCGCCGGCCAGGGCCAGCCGGCCGCCGGTCACCGGGGCGGCGTTGGCGCCGGCCGCCTCGCGGCGCGCGGTGAGCGCGGCCTCGCGGCGGGACAGGGCGAGGATGCCGAGTGCGAAGACGGCGACCACGGCGACGGTGATGCCGAAGCTGACACCGGCGGTCTGGGCCAGGGCGTTCCACTTGATGTGCATGGTGTTTCGAGCTCCTCAGCCGGCGGCGGTCAGGCCGCGACCGTGGTCGAGGACGGGGTCGGGGAGGCGGGCGCGGCGGCCGGGTCGGCCTCGGCCGGGCCGACCTTGACCGGGGTGACGTCGGAGGCGTCGTTGACGTTGTCCGCGTGGACCGGCTGTCGGCGGGAGATGACCCACATCGCGCCCGAGCCGGCCACCAGGGCGGCACCGACCAGGGCGACGCCCCAGTTGCCCCGCTCGGCCAGGTAGGCCGCGAGTCCGCCCACGGTGGCGGCGGCGGGCAGGGTCAGGCCCCAGGTGTAGACCATGCGGCGGACCATGCCCCAGCGCAGCTCGGCCTTCGGACCGCCGAGGCCGGCGCCCATGATGCCGCCGGAGCAGACCTGGGTGGTGGAGAGGCCGAAGCCCATGCTGGACGAGGTCAGGATGACCGTCGCGGAGGCCGACTCGGAGGCGAAGCCCTGGCGCGGGGTGATGTCCGCCAGGCCGCTGCCCATCGAGCGGATGATCCGCCAGCCGCCCATGTAGGTGCCGAGCGCGATCGCGGCACCGGCCGAGACGATGACCCAGGTGGGGGGCAGCGCGCCCTTCGGCAGGGCGCCGACCGAGACCAGGGTCAGGGTGATGATGCCCATCGTCTTCTGGGCGTCGTTGGTGCCGTGCGCCAGCGAGATCAGCGAGGAGGAGAAGATCTGGCCGGTGCGGAAGCCCTTGCCGACGGTCTTCTCGTCGCTCTTGCGAGTGATCGCGAAGGCCAGCTTGGTGGCGCCCCAGGAGGCCAGGCCGGCCACCAGCGGGGAGGCGATCGCCGGGATGAGGATCTTGCTGACCACGGTGTCGAAGTTGACGCCGTTGGCGCCGACGCCGACCACGGTGGCGCCGATCAGACCGCCGTAGAGCGCGTGCGAAGAGCTCGACGGCAGGCCGCGCAGCCAGGTCAGCAGGTTCCAGAGGATGGCGCCGGCCAGTGCGGCGAAGATGATCTCCGGATGGATACCGGCCTTCTCGTTGACGATGCCGCCGGAGATGGTGGTGGCGACCTTCACGGAGAGGAACGCGCCCGCGAAGTTGAGGAGGGCCGCGATGGTGACTGCGATCTTCGGCCGGAGGGCTCCCGTCGCGATGGAGGTGGCCATCGCGTTGGCGGTGTCGTGGAACCCGTTGGTGAAGTCGAAGGCGAGCGCCGTGATGATCACAACGGCCACCAGGAACGAGATGTGTTCCATACCCAAACAATCGTCGTAGTTGTCGCACTGACGTTGGTGTCGTGCGCGACGCTAGGGACGCTTGGTGAACGGAAGGTGAACTGGCATCTGAATCAAGGTTCCGACGGTGTCGTAGGGGTTGCCGGGACCTTTCCGAAGGGTTGCGCCCGCCGCGCTGAGCTGGACATTAGTGGAGATCCGCCCGCTTCGCCCGTTTTGCTGAGAGTTGCCTCACAGGAAGGGTGAAAAATTCATCGGGTCGTACGGGCGCGGTCTGTTTCCGGCGAGTAACCCGTGGCAGGATCTGCCGGAGGTCCGGGTACCCCGGAGCGCGGGCGGACGGGGAGGACGAGACCCATGGGCGGGGCGGTACGGCGCGCGGAGCTGACGGGCGGACGACCGACGGGCGGAGCGGGCGGCAGACGACCGGCCTGGGTCCGGGCCGCGCTGCGCTGCGGTGCCGTCCTCGCGGCGGCCGCCCTGTCGCTGCCACTGGCCTCCGGCGCGGCCTGGGCCGACCCGGTCCCGCCGGCCACCACCGCACCCGTCGCCGATCCCGCCGGTGCCGACCCGCTCGCCGCCGCCAAGGCCACCCTCGGCCCGCTGCTCGACCAGCTGCACGCGCTCTACCAGGGCGCCGAGGCCGCCACCGAGCAGTACAACGCGGCCGTCGACAGGGTCGCCGTGCAGCAGGCCGCGCTGACCGAGCTCAAGGCCAAGCTGGAGCGCCAGCAGAAGCAGGTCGACGCGGGCACCGATATCGCCGCCCAGCTCGCCGCCGCGCAGTACCGCAACGGCTCCGCGTCCGCCTACGCGGAGCTGCTGCTCTCCAAGGACCCGTACGAGGCCGTCACCATCGCCGAGCTGCTCGCCGCCGCCAGCCGCTCGCAGAACGAGTTCCTCAACAAGCTGACCGCCGACCGCGACGCGCTCGGCGGGCTGCAGAAGCAGAACGAGGAGGCGCTCGCCACCTCGCAGACCCTGGTCACCCAGCAGGACGCCGCCAAGGCCAAGGTCGCCGCCGACCTCGCCACCGTCGAGCAGCTGGTCTCCTCGCTCACCGGTGCCCAGCGCGCCGAGCTGGAGCAGGTCGAGAAGGCCAAGGCCGACGAGGCCCAGCTCGCCTTCCTCGCCACCGGAGTGCTCGGCAAGGGCGAGCGCACCCCGTCGCTGGCCGGCCGCGCCGCGGTCGCCTACGCGCTCGCCCAGCTGGGCAAGCCGTACGTCTGGGGCGGCGCCGGGCCGGACGTCTTCGACTGCTCCGGGCTCACCTCGCAGGCCTGGCTGCACGCCGGCAAGCCGATCCCGCGCACCAGCCAGGAGCAGTGGGCGCAGCTCCGGCACATCCCGCTCGACCAGCTGCGGCCGGGCGATCTGATCATCTACTTCGAGGGCGCCACGCATGTCGCGATGTACATCGGCGGCGGGCTCGTCGTGCACGCGCCGCGGCCGGGCTCGTACGTCAAGGTCGGGCCGATCGGGGCCAACCCGATCCTCGGCGCCGTCCGGCCGGACCCGGACGGGGCGGCCGACGAGGCGGGCGGGGCCTGGAAGGTGCCGGACCTGCCGGCCGGCTGGGACTCGGTGACCCCGATCGCGTCCAGCCCGCTCAACCAGCCGCCGCTCCCCCCGGGCACCCCGGTCCCGCCGCCCGTCACCCCGGCGGCCCCGGGCACCCCCGAGCCCACCGCCACGCCGACGGGCACCCCGGACCCGTCCACGCCCACCGGTACGCCGACGGGGACCCCGACCGGCACGCCCACGGGCACGCCGACGGGCACGCCGACCGGCACGCCGACCGAGACCCCGACCGGTACGCCGACGGGTACGCCCACCGAGACGCCGACGACCACGCCGACCGGCACCCCGACCGGAACGCCCACGGGGACCCCGACCGGCACCCCCACGGGCACGCCCACCGAGACCCCCTCGGGAACCCCGACCGGCACCGGCACCGGCTCGCCCACCGCCACCGGCTCCAACACCGCCACGGCCTCCGGCACCGCCTCCGCCACCACGTCCGGCACCCTCTCGCCCACCCAGAACTGACCCGCGGCGGCCTGGGCTTCGAGACCCCTCTCGAAGCCCAGGCCGCTCCGTCGCTGCGCCTTGCCGCTGCGGAGTAGGAAGTCGGCCATTCCGACTTCGCACTCCGCACCTGCTCCCGGCGGTCCCGCTCGATCCGAGCGAGAACCGGCGGCCACACCTTGCGTCCGCCGTAGACGGATGGGTGCTTGGGCGTGGGGGGGGGGCGGGGGGGGCGTACCCCCCCCCCCCCGCCACCACCCACCCCCCCCCCCGCGCCCCGTCCCCCGCGGGGGGGGGGGGGGCCGCGGGCGCGCCCCCGGGCGCCAC
>NZ_JBHVGL010000019.1:16090-87904 GCF_042800875.1 Kitasatospora sp. NPDC057595
CCCTGGCGGTGCGCGGGTTTTTTTTTTAACCCCCCCCCCCCCCCGCGGGGCCCCGGGGTGGGGGGGGGGGGGGGGGGGGGGGGGCCGGGGGGGGGGCCCCCCCCCCCACGCCGCGCCTTCAACCTCCATCGCCACGCCATGCGCGAAGACCTCGGCGGCGATCGTTCGGCCCGAGCGATCGCCGCTGGCAGCAACCGTTCTCCACGAGGACGAGGTGGAGTGGGAAGTCGACGGGGCCGACTTCCCACTCCTGGCGCTCGCTCTGGCGGCTTCGGCTGCGCCTCGCCGCTGCATGTCTTGGCTGCGGAATGCTCGGTGTGGAGTGGGAAGTCGGCCATTCTGACTTCTCACTCCACCTGCAGAGTCCGTCCCTTGACCACCACACCTGCTCCGGCCGGTACTCGCTCAATCCGAGTGGGGACCGGCGGCCACACGTTGCGGCTGTCGTAGACGGATGGGTGCTTGGAGCAGGAAGTCGGCCCCTTCGACTTCCTGCTCCTGACGGCAGGGACCGCACAGCCAACCCGAGCATGGCATCGGGCGGCCCTTTGATCCGTGCAAGGGGTCGCTGGTGGAAGCGGAGTGGGAAGTCGATGGGGCCGACTTCCCACTCCGCGCCTTCAACCTCCACCTCCACCGCCATGCGCGAAGACCTCGGCGGCGATCGTTCGGCCCGAGCGATCGCCGCCGACAGCAAACCGTTCCCCACCAGAGCGAGGCGGAGTGGGAAGTCGATGAGGCCGACTTCCCACTCCGAGGGCTGCCATCTGGCTGCCTGAGGCCCGCCGACATCGACGGGTCCCCCCTGTTCCGGAGGCGTGGGGCGGGTCTGGTCTGTCACCTTTGCGCGCGCTGGGAAGTCGGTGGGACCGACTTCCTGTGCGTGGTGGTTGGGACAGCGCAGCCAAACTGAGCACGGTTTCCGCCGGCTCCTTGCTCCGTGCAAGGGGCCGGCGGCGGATGCGGAGTAGGAAGTCGGCGAGGCCGACTTCCTACTCCTGGCCCCGCACGGTGGGAGCTGCGCGAGATTGGCGGGCGGCCCCCTTGCTCCTCGCAAGGGGGCCGCCCGAAGGAGAAGCCGGGACTCCTTGGTCGAGGGGGTGGAGCGGGAAGTCGGTGGGGCCGACTTTCCACTCCGGAGGAGGCATCAGGGCGCGCGGCGGTGGTTGTCGGGGTTGGTTTCGGGGCTGAAGTGGCGGGCCTGGCGGGCGATCCAGGTGTATTCGGGGGTGCCGTCGGGGAGGGTGCGGAGTTCCCAGCGGCCGTGGCGGGTGATGGGCGGTGGGGGCGGGCCGACCTTGAGGGCGGTGATGACGCCGGTGATCACGGTGGTGAGGGCGAGGGCGAGGAGGGTGGTGAAGGCGGCGCCGATGAGGAAGTCGGTCACTTCGGGCTCGCTCGGCGGAGGAGTTCGAGGAGGTTGAGGAAGGTGGCGAGGGTGGTGTCGCCGAGGTGGACGGTGGTGCCGTCGACGGTGGCGGAGCTCCACCGGATGCCGAAGGGCTCGCCGCGCTCGTGGAGTTCGTGGAGGAGGGAGGCGATCTCGGGCTCGGTGTAGGTGCGGAGGTAGGGGTCGTGCGGGGTGAGGGGGAGGTTCACGCGGCGGCGTCCAGCTCGAACCAGGTGACCTTGCCGGTCTTGGTGGGGTGGGCGCCGAAGCGGTGGGTGAGGGCGCGGATGAGGTGGAGGCCGCGTCCGGAGGTCGCGTAGGGGTCGGTGGGCGTGGGGGGTTCGGGGAGGAGGGGGCAGTTGTCGCAGACCGCCACGCGCAAGGTGCTCGACAGGAGGGAGACCAGGACGCCGGGGGCGGGGGAGCGGCCGTGCTGCCAGGCGTTGACGAAGAGCTCCTGGAAGGCGAGTTCGGCGTCGGAGATGGTGTCCGGCGGCCAGCCGGCGGTGTGGAGGAGGGCACGGAGTTCGGCGCGGACGGTGGTGCAGTCGGGCGGGTTGAGGGCACGCATGAGAGAGACCTCCAGGGGAAGAGGCAAGAAGGGGAGGAAAGCGCCAACGGATGCGTCACCGTGAACGAGGCCAGCCCGGACCTGGCTGCTCTGCGGTGCGAAATGGGCAGCATGCGCCTACTGCCCCAGGAAACAGGCGTTACTGACGATCCGTCGGATCGTTGTGGCATTGACCATAGCGCAGCTCGCCACAAATTTGTGGCGAGCTGGCGGAAGTTCCCCCTTACGTGGCGCTCACCCCGAATGGCCCCGCATGGCGTCCGCGCGGCAGACTGATCCCACGCTCGCAGAGAGGACGTCATGGCCCTTCGATCGAATCCCACCCTCCGTCAGCGTCGACTGGGAGTTGAGCTGCGGAGAATGCGGGAGCAGGCGGGCTTCGGAGGTAGCCAGCTCGCCCGTGCGATCGGTGCCACCCCGGCTCAGATCACGCAGATGGAAGCGGGCCGGACCGGCATCAGTGTCGAGCGCCTGCGCACGATCGCCGCGACGTGCATGTGCGTCAATGAACCACTGATCGACGCTCTCGCGGAGATCATCACTGAGCGTGGCAGGCCCGGTTGGTGGGAGGAGTACCGAGACGCCTTGGCGACGGACTTTCTGGAGAACGCCGAACTCGAAGGCCACGCGAAGCGGCTCGTGACCTACACCGTGACCTTTGTTCCCGGGCTGCTTCAGACTGACGCCTATGCATCCGCTGTGTTCGGCAACTCCATCCCGCCATTGCCGCACCACGAGGTCGACCTGCGAACGGCCTTTCGCATGCGGCGACAGCAAGTGGTCCGTTCCGGCGCCGTCCCGTACACCGCATACATCCATGAGGCGGCCCTGAGGATGCGGTTCAGCGGAGCAAAGGTCTTCACCGACCAACTTGACGCACTCGTCGAGAGCTCCGAGAGGTCGGCAATCTCTGTTCGGGTTGTCCCGTTCGCCGTGGACGGCCTGCCAAGCCCCAGCGAGAACTTCACCTATGCCGAAGGGCCGATCCCTGAGCTGGACACCGTACAGATCGACACGGGTCTCGGCTGTCAGATGTTCGATGCCCCGGCCCACGTGGCAAAGTTCCGGGCCGTCCTCGTGCAGATGGAGTCGAACTCCCTCTCCGAGGGGGAGTCCCGCGACCTCATCCAGTCGATCAAGAAGGAAACCGGAAGGCATGCCTAGCCACACCTGGCAGAAGTCCAGCTACTCAGGCGCCAACAATGACTGCATCGAGGTTCGCACAGCAGGTGGGCTGATTGAAGTGCGTGAGTCCGAAGACCCTGGCGTCATAGTCCGCCCGCCGCTCGTTGCCTTCACTGGCCTTCTCGACTCCATAAAAGCCGGTGAGTTCGACTACTGGGAGTAGCTCTCGCGGCCCCTCGCTCGGTGCCGAGCGAGGGGCCGCCGCTTCGCAGTCAGGGTGGTTTCCAGTGTTGGAAACGTGAGGGCCTTGCCCACGTCCATCCCCTCTCGGGAGCATTGTCGTGACACCGAGCCACCGAGGAGGCGGCAGTGGAGCTGACGCGGCTTGTGGGTTCCTGCGACGACGGCGACTGCCCGACGCTGTACCTGACGGATCAGGGCACCCTCGCCGTTCAGGGCGGTCGCATCACCGAGCACGGTCTTCGGATCCCGGCCCACGAGACCCTGGTCGAAATTCCTGTCGAACTCATCCGAAAGGCCGTCCGTGACAACCTCATCTAGGACCCTGGGGGACTGGTTCGCAGCGTTCGAACGGACGGCATTCCGGCTGGAGACGCTGGACGACTACAGCCAGTCCGGTGGGGTGGACGCCTATCACGCGTTCCTCGCAGGGGAGGAGCAGCCGGAGGACTACCGGACCGCCGGCTGGGTCGGGACGGTGGCCGAGGCCACCCGTTCGGGGAAGCGCATGTACCGGGTTCACGTCCTCTCCCGCCCGCTCACCGACTACCTCCGGTTCGAACTCGCGTGGGGGTACCACCGCAACACGGCGGCCGGCGAGGAGTTCTTCATCCTGGACACCACCGACCAGCAGAACCCCGTCCCGCAGGCGCCGGATTTCTGGCTCTTCGACGACGAGACCGTGGCCGCGATGAACTACGACGGCAACGGCAAGTACCTCGGCGCCGACTTCCTCGCCCCCGCACGGCTCGACGAGTTCAGGGCGTACCGCGACACCGCGATGGCGCACTCGATTCCCTTCACGGAATGGTGGGCTCAGCACGGCGCGTGAACGGAGTGGTGATGGGCGACACCAAGCGCCCGGGCCGGCGGTGATGCCCCTGGAGTAGGAAGTCGGCGGAGGCGACTTCCTACTCCAGGGACATCAGGCATCGGCGCCGGTGTCGGGCTCGAAGCGGATGACGACGGCCTTGGAGGTGGGGGTGTTGCTGATGTCGGCGGTGGAGTCCAGCGGGACCAGGACGTTGGTCTCGGGGTAGTACGCCGCGGCGCCGCCCCGGGCGACCGGGTAGTAGACGACGCGGAAGTGGGGAGCCCGGCGCTCGACACCGTCCTTCCACTCGCTGACCAGGTCGACGTACTGGCCGTCGGAGAGCCCCAGCTCGATGGCGTCCGCCGGGTCGACCAGGACGACCCGGCGCCCGCCCTTGATGCCGCGGTAGCGGTCGTCCAGGCCGTAGATGGTGGTGTTGTACTGGTCGTGCGAGCGCAGCGTCTGCAACAGCAGGCGGCCCTCCGGGACCTCCGGCGCCGTCAGCGGGTTGACCGTGAAGTTGGCCTTCCCGTTCGCGGTGGGGAAGGTGCGGGAGTCGCGCGGGCCGTGCGGGAGGGTGAAGCCGCCGGGGCGGCGGACCTTGTCGTTGTAGTCCTCGAAGCCGGGGACGACCCGGGCGATCCGGTCGCGCAGGGTGTCGTAGTCGGCGGCGAAGTCCTCCCACGGCACGGTGTCCTGCGGGCCGAGGACGGCGCGGGCGAGCCGGCAGACGATGGCGGTCTCGGAGAGCAGGCCGGGGGCCGGCGGGCGCAGGCCGCCGCGCGAGGAGTGGACCTGGCCCATCGAGTCCTCGACGCTGACGAACTGGGCGCCGCCGGCGGTGACGTCCCGGTCGGTGCGGCCGAGGGTGGGGAGGATCAGGGTACGGGCGCCGGTGATCACGTGGGAGCGGTTGAGCTTGGTGGAGACGTGCACGGTGAGCCGGCAGCGGCGCATCGCGGCCTCGGTGACCTCGGTGTCCGGGGTGGCGGCGACGAAGTTGCCGCCCATCGCGAAGAAGACGCCTATCCGGCCGTCGCGCATCGCGCGGATGGTGTCGACGGAGTCCAGGCCGTGCTCGCGCGGCGGTTCGAAGGAGAACTCGCGGCCGAGGGCGTCCAGGAAGGCGGTGGTGGGGCGTTCGAAGATGCCCATCGTCCGGTCGCCCTGGACGTTGCTGTGTCCGCGCACCGGGCAGACGCCCGCGCCCGGGCGGCCCACGTTGCCGCGCAGCAGCAGGAAGTTGACGACCTCGCGGATGGTCGGCACGGCGTGCTTGTGCTGGGTGAGGCCCATCGCCCAGCAGACGATGACCTTCTCGGAGGCGAGGACGAGCCGGGCGAGCTCCTCGATGTGCGCCCAGGGCAGGCCGGTGGCGGCGAGCACCTCCTCGCGGGAGGTCGACGCGGCCTCGGCGGCGAACTCCTCGAAGCCGTGGCAGTGCTCCTCGACGAAGGCGTGGTCGACGGCGTCCTGCTCCAGCAGCAGCTGGTTGAGGGCGCGGAACAGGGCGAGGTCGCCGCCGAGCCGGATCTGCAGGAAGAGGTCGGTCAGCTTGGTGCCGTGGCCGACCAGGCCGCGCGCCTGCTGCGGGTTCTTGAAGCGCTCCAGCCCGGCCTCGGGCAGCGGGTTGACGCTGACGATGGTCGCGCCGGCGCGCTTGGCCCGCTCCAGGGCGGAGAGCATCCGGGGGTGGTTGGTGCCCGGGTTCTGGCCCGCCACGATGATCAGATCGGCCTGGTAGAGGTCCTTGAGGCTGACGCTGCCCTTGCCGACGCCAAGAGTCTCGGTGAGCGCGGAGCCGGAGGACTCGTGGCACATGTTGGAGCAGTCCGGCAGGTTGTTGGTGCCGAGCCGGCGGGCGAACAGCTGGTAGGCGAACGCGGCCTCGTTGCTGGTCCGGCCGGAGGTGTAGAACGCGGCGCCGTCCGGGGTGTCCAGGGCGCGCAGCTCCTCGGCGATCAGCGCGAAGGCGTCGTCCCAGGAGATCGGCGTGTAGTGGGTGGCGCCCTCGTCGAGGAACATCGGCCGGGTCAGCCGGCCCTGCTGGCCGAGCCAGTAGCCGGAGCGCTCGGCCAGCTCGGCGACCGGGTGGGCGGCGAAGAACTCGGCGCGGATCCGGCGCTCGGTGGCCTCCTCGGCGACGGCCTTGGCGCCGTTCTCGCAGAACTCGGCGGTGTGGGTCTTCCCGGGCTCCGGCCAGGCGCAGCCGGGGCAGTCGAAGCCGTCGGGCTGGTTGATCTTCCGCAGGGTGCTGAGGGTGCGACGGGCGCCCATCTGCTCGGTGGCCATCCGCAGGGTGTGGCCGACGGCGGGCAGCCCGGCGGCCGCGTGCTGGGGCGCCGACACCCGGGGGGCGTCCTGCGCCGGGTCGCTCTGCGGGGCCTGCTTGGCCATGACTGCGCTCCTCGGCTGTGCGTCGGGCCGCCGTCTCGTCACGGCGCCTGACTCATCCTCGCACCCGGCGGCCGGGGGCGGCAGGGGCGGGAAAGGGGGAGGGCGGCCGGGACGGCGGCGCGGATAGAGTGCAGGTGCTTCGACAGGTCCGGGGGTGGCGGGTGATGGTCGGCGACGTGCTCGACGGGCGGTACCAGCTGGTCGAGCGGCTGGGCCAGGGCGGGTTCGGCGTGGTGTGGCGGGCCTTCGACACCCGGATGCGGCGGCCGGTGGCGGTCAAGGTCATCAACCACCGCGGCGAGGACCAGCAGAAGGCCGCGCTGCGGTTCGTCCGGGAGGCCTGCGCGGCCGGGAACCTCTCCCACCCGCACATCGTCACCGTGCACGACCTCGGTGAGGGCGAGCTCGGCGGCCGGACGGTGACGTACCTGGTGATGGAACTGCTCATCGGCCGCACCCTGACCGCCGTGCTGCGGGACGGACCGGTGGACCCGGTGCGGAGCCTGCGCTGGGGGCGGCAGATCTGCTCCGCGCTGGCCGCCGCGCACGACGCGGGGATGGTGCACCGGGACATCAAGCCCGAGAACATCATGGTCACCGAGGCCGGGGCGGTGAAGGTGCTGGACTTCGGCATCGCGCAGCTGGACATCGGGACGGGCGGGCTGACCACCACCGGCACGGTCATCGGCAGTCCGGCGTACATGGCACCGGAGCGCTGGACCGGGGGCCGGGTGGACGGCCGGGCGGACCTCTACGCGTTCGGCTGCGTGCTGGTCGAACTCTGCACCGGGGCACGGCCGTTCAGCGGGGACTCGACGCCGGTGCTGATGTACCAGCACCTCAACGAGCCGCCTCCGGCGCTGGACCCGGCGCCGTTCGGGCTGCCGGCGGAACTGGCGGGGCTGGTCGCGGAGCTGCTGGCGAAGGACCCGGAGGGGCGACCGACGGACGCCCGCACGGTGGAGCGGCGGCTGGCGGAGCTGGCGGATCTGGAGGAGCGGCGGACGGCGGGGCGAGGAGGGGCGGCGGGCCGGGCGGAGGACCGCGTGGAGGACCGGGCGGCGGGCCGGGCGGAGGACGTCCGGGCCGCGCTGCGCGAGCGCCGCAACGCCGCCTTCCGGGCGCCGACGGCCGGCGAGTCCGCCGTCCAGCTCCAGGCGGTGGCCCAGGAGGCCGTGGCCGCGCTCGGCGCCGCCGACCGCGAGACCCTCGTCGCCTGGCGCGACTTCACCTGGTTCCTCAGCCGGGCCGGCGACCTCGACGGCGCGATCCGGTTGCTCTCCACGGTGACCGAGGACATGCGGCTCGCCCTCGGCCAGGGCGACCCGGACACCCTCGCCGCCCGGTACCACCTGGTGTGGTGCATCGGCGAGAGCGGCGAGACGGTCACCGCGCTGCGTCGGCTCGCCCAGCTGCTGCCGGACCTGCAGGCCGCCTGGGGCGGCCACGACCCGCGGGTGCTCAAGGCGCGGCACGACCTGGCGGTGTACACGGCCAACCGGGGCGACCTCGACGGCGCGGTGCTCCAGCTGCGCACCCTGCTGCCGGAGCTCGCCCGCGCGCTCGGGGAGCAGCACCCGGCCACCGTCCAGGCCTGGCAGGACCTCGCCGGCTACCAGCGGCGGCTGGCGGCGGCCCCGGCCGGGCGGGCGCGGCCGGGGCGGCAGCCGCGGATGCACCCGGGTGAGGCGCTGCTGCTCGTCCGCCGCCTGCTGGCCTGGGACTTCGCCTCGGACCAGGAGGCCGACGCCTGCCTGACCGCGCTGGAGCGCGGCACCGGGATCAAGCGGGTCGGCGACTGGGTGCTCTCCGCGCCGGACCACGTCACGGCCGAGGACCTGGTGGCGGAGATCTACGGCCCGTGACGCGGTGGGGCGCGTCAAACCCCGGCGCCCTACACCGGCACCGCCGAGTCTGCCCGGGCGAGCGCGCGCAGCAGGGCCCGGACCGCCGCGTCGTTCTGCCGGAAGCCGGGCGAGTCGGTGCGCGGGCGGGCGAAGGCCGCGGCCGCGCGCAGGCTGGTGTGCGGGCCGAGCGCGGTGCGGCGCGGGTGCGCGCCGCCGTCGACGGCGGGGTCGAGGGCCGGGTCGAGGACGCGGCTGTCCCCGGGGCGGATGGTGAGCAGGCCGGAGCGGTGGCTGTACTCGGGGTCGGCGACGACCTCCTCGGTGATCCGCCCGGTGCGGTGCAGGTCGCGCAGCAGCGCGTCGCGGGTGCGGGCCAGCGCGTGCTTGGGCAGGTACGCCTCGACCAGCGCGGTGGCGGTGACGGTGTGGCCGGGCACGGTGGCGCCGGAGGCCCGCCAGGTGCCGGTGGCCTCGTCCCGCTCGACCCGGACGCCGGCGCCGAGGAAGCGGACCACCCCGGCCTCGGAGAGCGCGAGCAGCTGGCGCAGCCGGAAGCCGGGCGGGCCGGAGGCCAGGTAGCTGAAGTAGCCGAAGAACCACTCGTCGATCTCCTCGGCCACCGAGCGGGCGGTGAGCCGGCCGGAGCCGAGCAGCCGGGGCAGCTGGCCGAAGAGCGAGAGCAGGGCGAGGAAGGCGCCGAGGTCGGCGCTGTGGGCGGGGTCGGCGCGGCGGTCGGCGTCCTCGGTGATGTAGCGGCGCAGGTACCGCTGGAGTTCCTCGGCGGAGCCGAGTTCGAGGCCGGCGAGCGGGAAGTCCAGGCGTTCGAGGTCGAGCCGGTCGGCCGGGTCGGGGACGGCCCGTTCGACCAGGGCGCGCAGCCCGGGGGACGCCCAGGGGTGGGCGTCGTAGCCGGCCAGGAACTCGGCCCAGGGCAGGGCGGTGCGCTCCGGGTGGGCGTGGAACAGTTCGTGGTAGTGGCCGAAGCCGATGTCCTTGGCCATCAACGGCCAGGCGTCGCGCCGCAGTTCGAGTGGGCCGGGCCGGTCCAGCAGGGCGTCGACGGCGGCGGCGTCGAAGTAGCGGGGGAGCGGTGCGGGCGGTCCCTGCAGGCGGTAGTCGGTCTTGGAGTGGTAGGGGACGCCGCGCCGGGAGCCGACGTGCAGGACGGGTTCGCGGCCGGAGGGGCGGTAGACCAGGCCGTCGGCGCCGTCCGGCTCGAAGCGGCCGCCGCGGCCCTCGGTGAGCAGGGAGACGAGGTCGACGAACGCGAGACCGAAGCCGCGCAGCACGGTGTGCTCGCCGGGGGCGATCCGGTCGAGGTCGCCGGCCGCGTCGGCGGAGTAGGCGGGCGGCAGGTGGAAGCGGCCGTGCCGGGTGGCGAAGGCGGTGTCGGCGGCGTAGCGGGGGTCGGGGGCGGAGTCGAGGTGGCCGAGGGTGAGTACGACGTGGTCGGCGGTGAGCACCCGGTCGGTGAGGTGGACGTGCTGCGGCCCGTCGGCCGGGCCCTCGACGCGGTGCGCGGTGTCCCGGTGCACGGTGACCGTGACGTGCGGCGGCAGGTCGGCGACGGCGCGCCGGAACACCCAGTCCAGGTAGGCGCTCTGGGCCCGGCGGGTGGGGAAGTCGGTGGGCGCGAGGGTGCGCAGCTCGGCCCGGACGGCCGGGTCGGTGATCTCCCGGTGGGGGGCGAAGGCCCGGGGGTCGGCGGCCCACTCGGCGAGCGAGGGGCCGGGGCGGACCGGGCCGTCGATGGTGGAGCGCTCGTCGGTGAACATCGTGACGTCCTCGGCCATCGAGTTCATCCGCAGCAGGGGGGACTGCTCGTGGCGCCAGATCCGGCCTCCGCCGGGCGGGTGCGGGTCGACCAGGTGGATGTGCAACGGGCGGTCGGCGGGCAGCAGTTCGGGCGCGTTGGCGGCGAGCCGCTCCAGGACGCCGGTGCCGCGCGGCCCGGCGCCGACGATGACCAGGACGGCGCTCATCGGCCGGCCTCCCCGGGCAGGTCGGCCGAGGCGGCGGCGCGCAGCCGGCGGTACCCGGCGCGGGCCTTCTGCAGCGGCGTGGGCGGCAGCCCCTCGCGGGTGGCGCCCTTCGCGTAGTGCCGTTCGACGTAGTACTGGCCGATCGACAGTACCGTGGTGATCACGATGTACCAGATGGTGGCGACCATCAGCATCGGGATGACCTGGTAGGACTGCAGATAGACCAGCTGCACCGAGTAGAGCAGGTCCGAGACGGCCAGCACGCTGATGATGCTGGTCCCCTTGAGCGCGCTGATCAGCATGTTGCCCGCGGTGGGCACGATCGAGCGCATCGCCTGCGGCACGACGATCCGGCGCAGCACCCGCCACCGGCCGATGCCGAGCGCGGAGGCGGCCTCCAGCTGGCCCCGGTCGACGGCGAGGATGCCGCCGCGCACCACCTCGGCGGCGTACGCGGCCTCCAGCAGGGTCAGGCCGACGACGGCGGTGAGGGTCGGGCCGAACAGGTTGACGGTGCGGACGGTGAGGAACTCCGGGCCGAACGGGATGCCGAGGCCGAGCGTCGGGTAGAGGGCGCCGATGTTGAAGAAGAGCAGCAGCTGCACCAGGGCCGGGGTGGAGCGGAAGATCCAGATGTAGACCCAGCTCAGCGTGCGCAGCACCGGGTTGCCGGACAGCCGCATGGTGGCGAGGACGGTGCCGAGCAGGAAGCCGAGGCCGAGGGTGACGGCGGTCAGCCAGAGGGTCAGGGTGAGGCCGTTCATGACCGAGGCGGCGGTGAACCAGTCGGCCACCACGTCCCACTGGAACGCGCGGTTGCGGGCGAGTGAGTTGACGACCATCGCGAAGAGCAGCAGGGCGACGGCGGCGGCGACCCACTGGCCGGGGCGGCGGCGGGGGACGATCCGGGCGGTGGCGGCCGCGGCGTCGAGGACGGTCGCGGGCGGCGGGGTGGTGGGCTCGGTGAGGGCGCGGGCGGGCAGGACGTCCGACGGGGTGGCCATGTTCAGGCTCCAGGCGGGAGGGCGGAGACGCGCGCGGGCGCGCGGGCGGGGTACGGCGTGGTCACGTACGGCCGTTGCGGCCGGCCCGCGTCCCTCAACACGGCCGGCGATGCGTTGCACTCCGCTTGGATCGTACGCGTGAGCGAGAGGCGGGTGTCAAGGGTGGGGACCCCGCCTCCGAGCGGGGCCGGGGAGGCTTCGCGGGGCGACAGGAGATCGCAACAGAGCGGTAATGGTGGACGGTTGACGCCGTGCGCGGTTCGCTGCTCAACTTGAGGCCATGTACGCCGAGCAGCCACTGGTCACCCGCGACCACATCGACTTCGGTCGGGTGTGGTCCGCGGCGTGTCGCGGCTGACCCGGCAGCGGGCCGTTCGTCCGGCCTGTTCCTCCCTCGCAGGGACCTCCCTCGGTGCCCCGTCCCGGGCCGGGAGAGCCGTCGTCTCCTGACGGTTCGTCAATCGCGCGCTGCCGCCGCCCCCTTCTCCTCCTCACCGCGTTGCGCTCCGGCTGTACCCCGTTCCGCGCCCGGGCCGTCACGTGCCCGCCGCCTCCACCGCACCACGGCCCGCCAAGCCGCCGGGCCCCGATCCGGTCTGCCCACCCGCAGCCCACCGGACTGCGCACGACCCGAAAGGTTCCGCCACCATGCCCGTCGAATTCCTCGGCATCGCCGCCACCGCCGACGGTACCGAGACCACCGCTCGCACCACGGCCGCGTTCGACCGCGACTACACCCTGCGGCTGGCCCGCGCCCACGAGGACAACGGCTGGGACCGGGTGCTGTTCGCCTACGGCTCCGGCGCCCCCGACCCGGCCCCCGCCGCCGCGTTCCTCGCCTCCCGCCTCGACACGCTGCAGATCCTGCTCGCCCACCGCCCGAACGTCTCGTACCCGACCTTCGCCGCCAAGACCTTCGCCACCCTGGACCACATCAGCGAGGGCCGGCTCACCGTCCACTTCATCACCGGCGGCAACGACCACGAGCAGCAGCGCGAGGGCGACTTCCTCACCAAGGACGAGCGGTACGAGCGGACCCGGGAGTACATCGGGATCGTCAAGAAGGCCTGGACCAGCCGCGAGCCCTTCGACCACGAGGGCGTCCACTACCGCTTCAAGGACTTCGTCGCCGACGTCTTCCCGGTGCAGCAGCCGCGGCCGGGCGTCTCCTTCGGCGGCTCCTCGGCGGCGGCGTACGCGGCCGGCGGCGCCGAGGCGGACGTCTACGGCCTGTGGGGCGAGCCGCTGGCGCGCACCGCCGAGCAGATCGAGCGGGTGAAGGAGGCGGCGCGGGCCGCCGGGCGCGAGGACGCGCCGCGGATCCAGGTGGCGTTCCGGCCGATCATCGCCCCGACCGAGGAACTGGCCTGGGAGAAGGCGCACCGGACGGTGGACGCGATCCGGGCCCGCCGGGAGGGCGGCGAGCTGATCCGCCGGGGACGCCCGGCCGGGGAGGCCCCCGAGAACGCCGGCTCGCAGCGGCTGCTGGAGATCGCCGAGGCGGGCGAGCGCTACGACCGCGCGCTGTGGACGCCGACCGCCGCGGCCACCGGCGGCGCGGGCAACTCCAACGCCCTGGTCGGCACCCCGGAGACGGTCGCCCAGGCGCTGCTCGACTACTACGACCTGGGCGTGGACATCCTCTCCGCCCGCGGCTACCACCTGGTGGACGACGCGATCGACTTCGGCCGGTACGTGATCCCGATCGTGCGCGAGGAGGTCGCCAAGCGGGACGCGGCCAAGGCGGCCGCCGCCGAGGCCGACCGCGCCGAGCAGAGCGAGCGCGACCGGCACCAGCTGATCGCGGCCCAGGCGTGACGGCCCTGCCCGGCGGCCCGGCCCTCGACGTCGAGGTGCGCCGGGTGCGCATCGACGACCCGCTCGCCGAGCCGCTGGTGCGCGAGCTGACCGAGGAGTACGTCCGCCGCTACGGCCCCGGGGCGTACGAGGAGATGACCCGCTACCCGGTGGAGGAGTGGGCCGAGCCGCACGGCGTCCTGCTGCTCCTGCTGGAGGGCGGCGAGCCGGTGGCCGGCGGCGCGTACCGGCGCTACGACCCGCGCACGGCCGAGCTGAAGCGGATGTGGACGCACTCGGCGCACCGCCGCCGGGGCCTGGCCACCCGGGTGCTGGCCGAGCTGGAGCGGGCCGCCGCCGCGGCCGGCTACCGGCGGATCTACCTCACCACCGGCCCGCTCCAGCCCGAGGCCCGGGGGCTCTACCTGGCCAACGGCTACACCCCGCTGTTCGACGTCGCCGCCGACCCTCTGACGATCGGCCCGCTGCCGTTCGAGAAGCACCTGCGCTGACCCGGCGCACCCCGCACATCCCGCACACCCCGAAAGGCACCCGTACCCGTGAGAACCACCACCGTCCGCCGCCGCCTGCTCGCGACCGCCGCCGTGCTCCCGGTCCTGGCGCTGGCCGCGTGCGGCTCGGACCCGAAGCCGGCGGCGGCGGGTGCCGGGCAGCCGGCCGTCTCCGCCGCCGCGGAGGACGTCGTCTCCGGCCTGAAGAAGTCGGACACCGCCGCCGCGCTGCTGCCCGCCGACATCCGGGCCGCCGGAACGGTGAAGTTCGGCAGCTCGATCGGCGCCCCGCCGTCCTCCTTCTACGCCGACCAGGCGAGCAAGAAGGCCGCCGGCCTGGACGTCGACTTCGCCGACGCGGTGGCCAAGCTGCTCGGTCTGAGCGTGCAGCGCGAGGACGCGGCGTTCGAGACCATCCTGCCCGCGCTCGGCAGCGGCAAGTACGACGTCGGCACCGGCAACTTCGGCGTCACCACGGCCCGGCTGAAGACGATCGACTTCGTCACCTACATCGACGACGGCCAGGGCTTCGCGGTCAAGAAGGACAACACCTCGATCCAGCCGGTCACCGACCTCGTCCAGCTCTGCGGGCTGACCGTCGGCACCAGCGCCGGCACCACCTTCGAGACCACGCTCAACGCGAAGAAGAGCGTCTGCACGGACGCCGGCAAGCAGCCCTACGAGGTCAAGGCGTTCAGCGACAACGGCGCCCTCCTGACCAGCCTCCAGCAGGGCCGGGTGGACATCGAGATGTCCACCATCAACGGCCTGCGCTACCAGGCCTCCCAGGAGGCCTCGGGCACCCGGTTCCTCGGCGAGTTCCACCGCCTCGACGTCGGCTTCGCGTTCAAGAAGGGCTCCCCGCTCACCGCCGCGTTCCAGGCGGCCGTCAACGAGCTGATCAAGGACGGGACGTACGAGCGGATCCTCAAGAAGTGGGGGGTGACGGACTCGGCCGTCAAGGAATCGCTGATCAGCCCGCCCGAGCACGCGTGACCCCCTGTCCAGGGCCCGTTGGGAGGAGTCCCCCATGAGTACCACCACCACCGAAGCGCTCGCGAAACCCGGCGGCAGACCCGGAGCCGGCAAGGCCGCCGGCGCCGGCACGACCGCCCCGCTCGACCTCGCCGAGCTGACCGGGCTGACCACCGTCCGCGCCCGGCACCCCTGGCGCTGGGCGGCCGGCGTCGCCACCCTCGTCGTGCTGGCCCAGTTCGCCCACGGCCTGGCCACCAACCCCGCCTGGGACTGGGCGACCTTCCGGCTGTTCTTCTCCGCCGACACCATCCTGCAGGCGGTCGGCCGGACCGTGGAGCTCACCGCCTACGGCACCGTGCTGGGCTTCCTGCTGGGCGCCGTCGTCGCCGCGATGCGGCTCTCCCGCAGCGTGGTCCTGCAGTCCGTCGCCTGGGCCTACGTCTGGGTGTTCCGCTCGATCCCGCTGATCGTCCAGCTGGTCTTCTGGTTCAACCTCTCCTACCTCTACAAGCGGTTCGGCTTCGGCATCCCGTTCGGCCCGACCTTCGGGGACTTCGAGACGGTCGGCGTGCTGGGCGCGCTCGGCGCGGCGGTGCTCGGCCTCGGGCTGCACCAGGCCGCGTTCGCCGCCGAGATCATCCGCGGCGGCGTGATCGCCGTCGACCCCGGCCAGCGCGAGGCCGCCGCCGCGCTCGGCGTGCCGCGGCTGCGGCAGGCCTGGCGGATCGTCCTGCCGCAGGCCATGCGCGGCATCCTGCCGGCCGCCGCGAACGAGGTGATCTCGCTGTTCAAGGGCACCTCGGTGGTCTACGTGATGGCCATCGGCGAGCTCTTCTACCAGGTGCAGGTGGTGTACGGCCGCACCGGCCGGGTGGTGCCGATGCTGATGGTCGCCACCGTCTGGTACGTGCTGCTCACCACCGTGCTGTCGATCGGCCAGTACTACGTCGAGCGCTACTTCGCCCGTGGCGCCGACCGCACCCCGCCGCCCACCCCGCTCCAGCGGGCCCGGGCGTTCGTCCGGGGCCTGCGCGCCCGCACCGCCACCGCCCCCGCCACCGGAGGACGCTCGTGACCACCGTCGCCAAGGACCCCGCCGCCGAAGAGGCCGAGCCGGCGGCGCCGCCGATGGTCCAGGTCCGCGGTCTGTGGAAGAGCTTCGGGGCGAACGCGGTGCTGCGCGGCGTCGACCTCGACGTGCCGGCCGGCTCGGTGACCGTGGTGCTGGGGCCGTCCGGCTCCGGAAAGTCCACCCTGCTGCGCTCGATCAACCACCTGGAGAAGGTGGACCGCGGCTTCGTGGCGATCGACGGCGAGCTGATCGGCTACCGGCGCACCGGGGACAAGCTGCACGAGCTCAAGGAGCGCGAGGTCCTGCGGCAGCGGACCGGCATCGGCTTCGTGTTCCAGAACTTCAACCTCTTCCCGCACCTGACCGTGCTGGAGAACCTCACCGAGGCGCCGGTCAGCGCCCTCGGCCGGCCGAAGGCCGAGGCCCGGGCCCGCGCGCTGGAGCTGCTCGAACGGGTCGGCCTGGCCGAGAAGGCGGCCGCCTACCCGCGCCAGCTCTCCGGCGGCCAGCAGCAGCGGGTGGCGATCGCCCGGGCGCTGGCGCTGGACCCGAAGGTGCTGCTGTTCGACGAGCCGACCTCGGCGCTGGACCCGGAGCTGGTCGGCGAGGTGCTGGACGTCGTCAAGGACCTCGCCCGCAGCGGCACCACGATGATCGTGGTGACCCATGAGATCGGCTTCGCCCGCGAGGTCGCCGACACCGTGGTCTTCATGGACGGCGGTGTCGTGGTCGAGCAGGGCCCGCCGCAGGCGGTCCTCGACGAGCCGCGGCACGACCGGACCAAGGCCTTCCTGGCCAAGGTCCTCTGACCCACCGAACCCCCCTCACCGGCAGGAGCCCCGCCATGTCTCTACCCCGTCGCGCCCTCGTGACCGCCGCCGCCGCGCTCGCCGCCGCCCTCACCCTGGCCGCCTGCGGCAGTTCCTCGGACGCGTCGGCCGACCTCGCCGCCCCGGCCAAGGGCAGCACCGCGCCGAACGGCACCACGGTGAACCTGACGGCGAAGCAGAACCGGGTGACCACGCCCAAGGTGGACGCCCTCGCGGCGCTGGTCCCGGAGGAGATCAGAAAGCGCGGAAAACTGACCGTGGCCGACTCGCTCGGCACCACGCCGCCGCTGGACTTCTACGCCGACGACGACAAGACGGTCATCGGCGTCGACCCGGACATCGCCTCGCTGATCGGCAATGTGCTCGGCCTCGACATCGAGTTCAACCCGGTCTCCTGGGAGAACATCTTCGTCGGCCTGGACAGCGGCAAGTACGACGTCGGCGTCTCCAACATCACCGTCACCGAGGCCCGCAAGGAGAAGTACGACTTCGCCACCTACCGCCTGGACATCCTCGGCTTCGAGGCGAAGATGGGCAGCGGCTGGAAGGTCGCCGGCCCCAAGGACATCGCCGGGCGGACCGTCGCCGTCAGCTCCGGCACCAACCAGGAGAAGCTGCTCGTCGCCTGGAACGAGGAGAACGTGCGCAACGGCCTCAAGCCGGCCGACATCAAGTACTTCCAGAACGCCTCGGACTACTACCTGGCACTCGCCTCCGGCCGGATCGACATGTACGTCGGCCCCAACCCGATGGCGGCCTTCCACGCCGTGCAGAGCGGTGACACCGAGGTGATCGGCACCTACTCGGGCGGCGGAGCCGACGTGCTCGGCAAGATCGGGGCCACCACCAAGAAGGACAACGGCCTGGTCAAGGCACTGAACGGGGCGCTCAACGAGGTGATCAAGAACGGCACCTACGCCCAGGTGCTGAAGCGCTGGGGCCTGGACGCCGAGGCCGTGCCGACCTCCGAGATCAACCCGGTCGGCCTGCCGAAGACGTAACCCTGGCTCCGGGCCCGGTCCGGGCCCGGTCCGGGCCCGGGGTCGTTCACCCGAACGCCGTCGGCCGCCGCTACCCTGACCCGGTCAGGTTGAACGGGGCTCGGTTCCGGCGGACTTGTGGGGGAAGGCATGAAGGCGGGCGATGTCGTGGGCGGCCGCTACCGGCTGGAGCGCGAGCTCGGCCACGGCGGGTTCGGTGTGGTCTGGGCCGCCCACGACGAGACCATCGGGCGCGCGGTCGCGGTCAAGGTGCTCTCCGAGGAGAAGGCCGGCGACGAGGAGGCGGTCGGCCGGTTCATCCGCGAGGCGAGGACCGTCGGCGGCCTCTCCCATCCGCACATCGTCATCCTGTACGACTACGGACGGGTGCAGGACGGCGCGCGCTCGACCCACTACCTGGTGATGGAGCTGGTCCGGGGCCGGCCGCTCTCCGCGCTGCTGGCCGGCGGGGCCCGGCCGGACTCCTCGGCCGCCCTGCGCTGGATGCGGCAGGTCTGCAAGGCACTGGACTCCGCGCACCGCAGCGGCGTGGTGCACCGGGACATCAAGCCCGAGAACATCATGATCACCGACACCGGTGAGGCCAAGGTGCTGGACTTCGGCATAGCCCGCCTGCTCACCCAGCAGGGCGGCGGGCTCACCTCCACCGGCGTGGTCATCGGCACCCCGGCGTACCTGGCGCCCGAGTGCTGGTCCGGCGAGGACATCGACGGCCGGGCCGACCTGTACGCGCTCGGCGTGCTGCTCTACCAGCTGTGCACCGGCCGTCGCCCGTTCAGCGCCAATACGCCGGTGACCATGATGTTCAAGCACCTCAACGAGCAGCCGCCGGCCCCCGGTACACCCGACCCCGCGCTGGACCGGCTGATCCTCCAGCTGCTCGCCAAGGACCCGGCGGACCGGCCCGCCGACGCCGCCGAGGTCCGCCGCCGGCTGCGCGACGTCAAGGTCGGCACCGACCCGGAGGCGCTGCGGCAGAAGGCCGACGACGCCTGGCGGCGCGGCGCGGCCGGCTCGCCCGAGCGGGCCGTCGAGCAGCTGGTCGCGCTGATACCGCAGTTCGCCCGGGCCTTCGGGCCGGCCGACCCGCGGACCCTGCGGACCTGCCACGACCTGGCGCTGTGGCTGGCCCGCTCCGGGCGGCCGCGGGCGGCCGTCGCGCTGCTGCGCGAGCTGTTGCCGGTGCTGGACGGCCACCCGCGGGCCCGCGAGGACGTCGGGCGCGACCTGGAGCGCTGGGAGCGGGAGAGCGCCGCCGCCGCGCCGGAACAGGACCGGCCGCTAGTGCTCGCCCAACTGCTCGACGGCCCGGCGCAGAGCGGCTGAGCCGCCCTCGACGATCGGCTCGCCGTGCCCGAACACCACCGTCCCGGCGTCCAGCGCGGCCAGCCGGCGGAAGGACTCCAGCGCCAGCGCCGGATCGGTGTTGAAGACCCCGGGCGTGGTCCGGTGCCCGACGTTGGCCGCGAGGTCCCCGGTGAACAGCACGCCCGGCCCCGGCAGGTGCAGGGCGATCGACCCGTCGGTGTGGCCGGGCACGTGCACCACCACGGCGCCGCCGCCGAAAGCCAGCACCTCGCCGTCCGCCACCTCGCGGTCCACCCGGCACGGCGGGGCGGGCGGCAGCGCCGGCAGCGCGTCCCACAGCTCCTGCTCGAAGGGGCTCAGCGCGAACGGCTTCGGCTCCTGCTCGCCGCGGACCACCGGGGCCTCCAGCCGGTGGGCGACCACCTCGGCGCCCAGCCGCCGGGCGAGTTCGGCGGCCGAGCCGGTGTGGTCCTCGTGGTAGTGGGTGAGCACGATGGCGCGCAGCGCGGCCGGCTCGGCGCCGACGGCGCGGATCGCCTCCTCGATCGCGTCGGCCTGCCCGGCGATGCCGGTGTCGACCAGGGTGAGCGTGCCGTCCTCGTCGCGCCAGAGCTGGGCGGTGCCGAACTCCAGCGTGATGGTGGTCAGTTCGGGGCGTATGCGGGTGATCTCCATGGGCGGATCCTGTACCGCGCGGTGCCGGTTCACGCCCCTGTTCGCCCCGGGCGTGACGCGGCCCCCCGGGGGCGCCGGCCGGGCCGGCCTGGCCCGCCGCGGCGGGCCGTTGATATACCTCGCAGGCAGCAGCCGGGCGCGGGCCCTCACCGCCCCGGCGATCGACGAATCAGGAGGTGGGGATCGGATGAAGCTCCTCCGTGTCGGCCCGCCGGGCGCCGAGCGCCCGGTCGCGCTGGCCCAGGACGGCACCGCGTACGACCTCTCCGGGGTGACCGCGGACATCACCGGCGGCTTCCTCGCCGGGCTGGACGGTTCCGGCCTGGCCGAGCTGGCCGGACGGGTGGCGGCCGGGCGGCTGCCGGTGGCCGACCTTGCCGGGCAGCGGATCGGCCCGCCGGTGGCCCGGCCCGGCAAGGTGGTCGGCATCGGCCTCAACTACCGGGACCACGCGGCCGAGGCGGGCGCGGCGATCCCGGACGAGCCGGTGATCTTCCTCAAGCCGAGTTCGACGGTGGTCGGCCCGTACGACGAGGTGCTGGTGCCGCGCGGCGGCGAGAAGACCGACTACGAGGCCGAACTGGCCGTGGTGATCGGCCGCACCGCCCGCTACCTGGAGGACCACGCGGCGGCGGCGGGGGTGATCGCCGGCTACACCATCGCCAACGACGTCACCGAGCGCGCCTTCCAGTTCGAGCGCGGCGGCCAGTGGGACAAGGGCAAGTCGGCGGAGACCTTCACCCCGCTCGGGCCCTGGCTGGTCACCGCCGAGGAGGTGGCGGACCCGCAGCGGCTGTCGCTGCGGCTGTGGGTGAACGGGGAGCAGCGCCAGGACGGCTCCACCGAGCGGATGATCTTCCCGGTGCTGGAGCTGGTCCGCTACGCGAGCCAGTTCATGGTGCTGGAACCGGGCGACGTGATCATCACCGGCACCCCGGCCGGGGTCACCCTCGGCCGCCCGGGCACGCCCTACCTCGCGCCCGGCGACGTCGTCGAGATCGAGATCGACGGCCTCGGCCGGCAGCGCCAGGTCCTCGGCAAGGCGTAGTGCGGGCCGTGGTCCCGGCCCTCGGCGCGGGGGCCGGGGCCGCGGCGCCCGGACCCGCGCTACCCGGCCGCCGTATCCAGGACCGCCCGCAGCCGCGCGGTCCGCGGCGAGTCCGGGCCTTCGAGCAGCAGCAGCACGGCCAGCACCTCGGCGGTCTGCGGGTCGTGCAGCGCCGTCGCCGCCGCCATCGCCACGAACTGGTCCACCAGCCACTCGCGCAGCTCGTCCACCGGCAGCGCCCGGCCCTCGTCGAGCCAGCTGAGCGAGGCCCCCTCGACCACCGCGATCCACGAGCGCACCAGCAGCGTCAGCCGCGGCCCGGCCTGCCGCACCCCGAGGTGGCGCAGCGTCCGCCGCAGGGCCGCCCGCCGGACGTCGTCCACGATCGCCGAGGTGCGGGCCGTCTCCACCACCGAGCCGCCGCGCAGCAGCGCCGAGTAGCCGGCGTCGTGCTCGGCGACGAAGGAGAAGTAGCGCTCCAGGACGGCGGACAGCTGCTGGGTCGGGGTCCCGGCCGGCGGCACCATGAAGCGGTCGGTGAGTTCCTCGGCGGCGCTGCGCAGCGCCGCCTCGTACAGCTGCTGCTTGCCGCCCGCGAAGTAGCGGTAGACCAGCGGCCGGGAGGCTCCGGCGGCCTCCGCCACGTCGTCCAGCCCGACGTCCTCGGGCGGCCGGTGGGCGAACAGCTCCAGTGCCACCGCGATCAGCTGCTCGCGCCGCTGCTGCACCGGCAGGCGCCGGTATCCGGCGCGCCGTGGCCGGGCGGCCGGTTCGGGGTCCGGCGGGACGGGCGCTGAGCTGGCTTCCATGGCGGTCAGCGTAACGGCCCCGGGCCGGATGGGAGGCGGGTCTGCACCGATCTTCCGAACGGGCGTTTGTGCCGCCCCGCGGCCCGCCCGGGGCCGGCTCCGGGAGGCGGCCCGCCGGGCGCCGTCCGAGGATGGGACACACCACGCCACCGCACCGAGGAGGCCCGCCGGATGGCCCGGACGCTGGAACGGCCGCCCCGCGCGCGCCGGCTGCGCGGGGCCTCGCGCGCGCTCCTGGCGTGGGTCCGCTCGGCGCCCGGCACGTACCTGTGGCTGCTCCTGCTGGCGGTCACCAGCTTCGTCGTGGCGCGGATGGACCAGCGCACCCTGGACTGGTTCCTGGCCGCCCGCTCGACCAACCTGGAGCACCTGCGCTCGCGCCCGGTGCACGCCCTGGTCGCCAGCGCGCTGTGGACCGAGACGTCGAGCTGGCCGCTCTACGCCGTCCTGTTCACCCTGGTCCACGCCAACGCCGAGCGCTGGCTGGGCACCGCGCGCTGGTTCACGGTGGCCGCGACCTCGCACGTGCTGGCGACCCTGGTGAGCGAGGGGGTGGTGGCCTGGGGGATCGTCCAGGGCACCCTGCGGCGGAGCATGGCCGAGACGGTGGACGTCGGCGTCTCCTACGCGCTGGCCGGGGTGGTGGCGGTGCTCACCCACCGGTTCGCCGGCGGCTGGCGGTGGCTGTACGGCGGTGCGGTGGTGGTCTTCTACCTGGTGCCGCTGGTGGCCTCGCACACCTTCACGGACCTCGGGCACTTCACCGCCGCGCTGATCGGCCTCGCCTTCTTCCCCTTCGCGCACGGACGGCCCCTCTGGGACCCGGGCCGGGCGCTGCGGCGCGGGTGGCCGCGCCGCCCGCACGGCTGACCCGGCGGGCCCCGGCGCGAATTGGCCGGCCCATGCCAGGCCGAAGGGGCTTGCAAACGGCGCGGGTCACGAAATGATGTCCGGATGGTTGAACTGATCAGCTCCGACGGCACCACACCCCGCAGTGTCGCCGACACCTATGTGCGGGACCTCGCCGAGCTCGACCCGCTGACCGCGGTGTACCTGGGCCTGAACCCCGAGGACGACCGCCTTCCCGACCTCTCGCCGGCCGGCGCCGAGGCGATCGCGGACCTCGGCCGCGCCACCCTGGCCCGGCTCGACGAGGCCGAGGCGGCGCTCGACGCGGCCGAGGCGGCCGGCACCCCCCGGGACGAGGCCGAGCGGCGCTGCGCACGCCTGCTGCGCGAGCGGCTCGACGCCGAACTCGCCGTCCACGACGCCGGCGAGCGCTACCGGGCCGTCCACAACCTGGGCTCCCCGGTGCACCTGGTCCGCGACGTCTTCACCCTGATGCCCACCGACACCGAGGAGCAGTGGCGGATCCTCGGCCGCCGCCTGGCCCGGGTGCCCCAGGCGCTCACCGAGTACCGCGCCACCCTCGCCGAGGGCATCGAGCGCGGCCTGCTCTCCGGACCCCGCCAGGTCACCACGGTGACCGGCCAGCTCGGCGAATGGCTCGCCGGGGAGGTCCCGGGCGGCTGGTTCGGCGAACTGGTCCAGGAGGCCCCCGAGGCGTTGCGCGGGGAACTGGCCGGGCACGCGGTGGCCGCCGCCGAGGCGCTCGCCGCCCTGCGCGACTGGCTGCGCGACGTCTACGGGCCGGCCGCCGCCGACGCCCCCGACACCGCCGGCCGCGAGCGCTACGGCCGCTGGGTGCGCTACTGGACCGGTGCCGACCTCGACCTCGACGAGGCCTACGCCTGGGCCTGGCAGGAGTTCCACGACCTGCTCGCCCAGATGCGCACCGAGGCCGAGAAGGTGCGGCCCGGCGCCGAACCGATGGAGGCGATGAAGTGGCTGGAGAGCGACGGCCCCGCGCGGGTCGGCGTCGAGGCCGCCCGTGAGTTCCTCCAGGGCCTGATGGACTCGGCGATCGCCGACCTCCAGGGCATCCACTTCGACCTGGCCGAGCCGATCACCCGGGTCGAGTCGCGGATCGCCCCGGCCGGCAGCGCCGCCGCGCCGTACTACACCGCCCCGTCGCTGGACTTCAGCCGCCCCGGCCGGACCTGGCTGCCGGTCCTGGGCCGCGAGCGGTTCCCCGAGTGGGACCTGGTCTCGACCTGGTACCACGAGGGCGTCCCCGGCCACCACCTGCAGATCGCGCAGTGGAACTACGTCGCCGACCGGCTCTCCACCTACCAGGTGAGCCTCGGCGGGGTGAGCGCCAACCTGGAGGGCTGGGCGCTGTACGCCGAGCGCCTGATGGACGAGCTCGGCTACCTCACCGACCCCGGCCACCGGCTGGGCTACCTCAACGCGCAGATGATGCGGGCGCTGCGGGTGATCGTGGACATCGGCATGCACGCCGGCCTGGAGTTCCCGGCGGACTCGCCGTACCGCGCGGGGGAGTCGGTCACGCCGGACGCCGCGCGGGAGTTCTTCGGCCTGTACTGCGGGCTGTCCGCCGACTTCCTGGACAGCGAGCTGGTCCGCTACCTGGGCCTGCCCGGGCAGGCGATCGGCTACAAGCTGGGCGAGCGGGCCTGGCTGCGCGGCCGGGCGGCGGCCCGGGCGGCGCACGAGGCGCGCGGCGAGGTGTTCGACCTCAAGGCCTGGCACATGGCGGCCCTGTCGCAGGGCTCGCTGGGTCTGGACGACCTGGTCGCGGAGCTCTCGGTGCTGTAGCCGGCTGGTCGCGACGGCGGGGCCCCCGGGACGAACCGGTCCCGGGGGCCCCGGACCGTGGTCCCGGGCCCCTGGTCATTTGGTCCTGGTTCCATTGATTTGTCCAGGTTTTTCCTTGCCATTCGACGCCCCGCGCGTTTGGCTGGAAGGCGACTGCGTGACCTCTCCGTACCCCTCCGGAAAGGCTCCCCCAGTGTCTGCCCAAGCCCAAGCCACCACCGGTCACGGAACGGCGGCGGACTCCCGCCGCTGGTGGGCGTTGGCGGTCATCGCCATCGCCCAGCTGATGATCGTGCTGGACATCACCATCGTGAACATCGCCCTCCCGTCGGCCCAGAAGGACCTGGGCATCTCGGACGCCGACCGGCAATGGGTGATCACCGCCTACACGCTGGCCTTCGGCGGTCTGCTGCTGCTCGGCGGCCGGCTCGGGGACCTCTTCGGCCGCAAGCGCGTCTTCATCATCGGCCTGCTCGGCTTCGCCCTCGCCTCCGCGATCGGCGGCAGCGCGAGCGGCCCGACCATGCTCTTCGCGGCGCGCGCCCTGCAGGGCGCCTTCGGCGCGCTGCTTGCCCCCTCCGCACTGGGGCTGCTCTCGACGACCTTCTCCGATCCCAGGGAGCGGAGCACGGCCTTCGGCGTCTTCGGCGCGATCGCCGGCGGCGGCGCCGCGATCGGCCTGCTGCTCGGCGGTGTGCTCACCGAGTACCTGAACTGGCGCTGGTGCCTGTTCGTGAACACCCCGATCGCGGTGGCGGCCGCCTTCGCGGCGTACTCGGTGCTCACCCGCGACCACATCGGCAAGGGCACGCGGATCAGGCTCGACCTGCCCGGCGCGCTGCTCGGCTGCGGCGGTCTGCTGGCCATCGTGTTCGGCATGTCCGAGGCGGTCACCCGGGGCTGGGGCGACGCCCTGGTGCTCGGCTCGCTGGTGTTCGGCGTGCTGCTGCTGGCGGTGTTCGTGCTGGTCGAGAAGCGGACGCCGCACGCACTGCTGCCGACGCACATCGTCGCCAACCGGAACCGGGGCGGCGGCGCCCTCTCGATCGGCCTGGCGATGATCGGGATGTTCGGCCTGTTCCTGTTCCTGACCTACTACCTCCAGGTGATCAAGCACTTCTCGCCGGTGCTGTCCGGCGTCTCCTTCCTGCCGATGACCGCCGCCATCGTCATCAGCTCGACCGGCTTCGCGGCCCGGCTGATGACCCGGGTGCCGTCCCGCAACCTGATCGGCCCCGGGCTGCTGCTGGCCGCCTCCGGCATGGCCTGGCTGACCCAGATGCGGGTGGACAGCCCCTGGGCCGGCATGGTGCTGCCGGCCGAGCTGCTGCTGGGCTTCGGCATGGGCCTGGTCTTCATGCCGTCGATGAGCCTGGCCACCCTGGGCGTCTCCCCGCACGAGGCGGGCGCGGCCTCGGCCACCATCAACTCGGCCCAGCAGGTCGGCGGCTCCTTCGGCACGGCCCTGCTGAACACCATCGCGGCCAGCGCCACCGCGAGCTGGCTGGCCGCCCGGGGCCTCGGCGCCGCGAACCCCGCGGTCCGGGCCGAGGGCTCCGTGCACGGCTACGTGGTGGCGACCTGGGTGGCGATGGGCATCCTGCTGCTCGCCGCGCTGATCGCGTTCCTGATGATCAACCACCGGCCGGCGCCGGGGGAGGCCGCCGGACCCGGCGAGGCCGCCGGAGCGACCGGGGCTGCCGAGGCCCCCGAGGTCGCGGGGGCCCCGCAGTCCCCGGCGCAGTCCCCGGCCCACCAGCGACAGCGGGCCCGATGACACCTGCCCGGCGGCCGGCGCCTCCGCACCCGACGGACGCGCCGGCCGCCGCACTGCGAGCGCGCCGTCGACCGGCTGAATTCTCATCGCGTTCCCAGCGACGCATCACGACCCTCCCAGCTCAGGGCGCCATAGTCGGTTCCCGTACCGCCGCCGACCAGGGCAGGAGTCGACCACGCATGGGCCAGCACCGCCGCCGCACCTCCCGACGACGCCTCCTGGCCCCTACCGTGGGCGCCGCGACGCTCTCCGCGCTCACCCTGGCGGCCGCCGTCGTCGGCACCCACAGCGTGACCCCCCGGGCCACCGCCGTGGCCTCCCCGGAGACCGCGGCGGCCGCCGCTCCGGCGGCTCCGGCGGCTCCGCGGATCCAGGCGGCCCCGGTGGCTCCGGTGGCGACACCCACCGTCACCCCGACGCCCACCGTCACCGCGGCCACCACCGCCACCCCGACCCCCACACCGAGCAGTCCGCCGGGCACCACCGACACCGCCGGGGCCACCCCCGAGGCGGCCACCGTCGGTGCCCTGTTCAGCGGCGCCGTGCGCGCCGGCGACCACTTCTGCACCGCCAGCGTGCTGCACAGCGCCACCGGCAACCTGCTGCTCACCGCCGCCCACTGCGTCGACGACCCGAGCGGCGTCACCTTCGCCCCCGGCTACCGGGACGGCCGCGCCCCGTACGGCACCTGGCGGGTCACCGCCGTGCACACCACCACCGGCTGGTCCCACGGCGGCGACCAGGACGAGGACTTCGCCGTCCTGGAGACCGCCCCCGACGCCGCGGGACGCCGGATCGAGGACGTGGTCGGCGGCAATACGCTCGGCACCGACGAGCCGTTCGGCGCCGACGTCCGTCTCTACGGCTACCCCGCCACCGGCGAGGAGCCCCTGCTGTGCACCAACACCACCGGCCGGCAGAGCGCCTTCCAGCGTGTCGTCGACTGTCCCGACTATCCGGGCGGGACCAGCGGCGGGCCCTGGATCTCCACCGCCACCGGCCACGTGGTCGGCGTCATCGGCGGCTACCAGCAGGGCGGCGACAGCGACGACACCTCCTACGGCGCCTACTTCGACCACACCGTCGCGGCGCTCTACGCCGAGGCCGTGGCCGCCGCGTCCTCCTGAAAACGAATCAGGCCCAGTCCGGTGGCAACTCGCCACTGGCCTGGGCCTCTTCGGCACTTCTCGCGAAGTGCCCCCGGTAGGATTCGAACCTACGCACCCGCCTCCGGAGGGCGGTGCTCTATCCCCTGAGCTACGGGGGCTTGCTCGGTGTTGTCGTCGCGTTCGCTTCGACGTGGAGAACACTACCAGGCCCGGAGCGTGCTCCGTGCACGGGTTTCGCGCGGGGGCCGGGCGGCCGGTCCGGTGGAAGTGCGGAAAGGCCGGACGGGGCGGCGGGGCCGCCGATACCCTCGGTGAGGTGTCGGGAGTGTCCGGGCGGGTCCTCGTGGTGGACGACAGCGAGGTGATCCGCCAGCTGATCAGGGTCAACCTGGAGCTCGAGGGCTTCGAGGTGGTGACCGCCGCCGACGGCGCCGAGTGCCTGGAGGTGGTCCGCCGGGTGAAGCCCGACGTGGTGACGCTGGACGTGATGATGCCGCGACTGGACGGCCTGCGGACGGCGGCCCGGCTGCGGGCGGCGCCGGGGACCAGGCTGCTGCCGATCGCGATCGTGAGCGCCTGCACTCCGGCCGACCTGGACCGGGGGGAGTCGGTCGGGGTGGACGGCTACCTGGGCAAGCCCTTCGACCCGGCGGACCTGGTGGCGCTGGTGCGCCGGCTGGTCGAGCTCGGCCGGGGGGACGCGACAGCCGGCGGGGCGGCCGGCGGGGCGGCCGACGAGGCGCAGGGCGGGTTTCGCCCTCAGCGAACAGATTCGAGCGATCGGGGCTGAGCGCCGGGGGCCGGACGTCTCAACCGGTAAACCGGGTGGCGGGCGCACTCCCCCTCTCGCCTACGCTTGGCGTCGTGACCCCCGCAGAGCTTTCCCAGGCAGTCCAGGCCGCAGTGAGCGCCGCCGTCGAGGCGGGCGAGCTGGCCGTCGCCGTGCCCGAGCACGTGACGGTCGAGCGGCCCAAGAACAGGGACCACGGCGACTACGCGACCAACGTGGCCCTCCAGCTCGCGAAGTCGGCCGGCCGGCCGCCGCGAGCCGTTGCCGAGGTGCTGGCCGACCGCCTGCGAGGGATCACCGGCGTCGCCAAGGTCGACATCGCCGGCCCGGGCTTCCTGAACATCACCCTGGACACCGCCACCGCGGGCGCGCTGGCGCGCACCATCGTCGAGGCGGGCGAGGCCTACGGCCGCAACGGGGACCTCGCCGGTCTGAAGATCAACCTGGAGTTCGTCTCCGCCAACCCGACCGGCCCGATCCACATCGGCGGCGTGCGCTGGGCGGCCGTCGGCGACTCGCTGGCGCGCGTGCTGCGGGCCTGCGGCGCCGACGTCACCACCGAGTACTACCTCAACGACGCCGGCGTGCAGATCAGCAAGTTCGCCGGCTCGCTGCAGGCCGCCGCGAACGGCCGCGAGGTGCCGGAGGGTGGCTACGTCGGCGAGTACATCGTCGACATCGCCAAGGCGATCACCGAGGCCGTCCCGGGCCTGCTGGAGAAGTCCGAGGACGAGCAGCTCCAGGTCTTCCGCGCCGAGGGCCTGAAGCTCATGGTCGCCGAGATCAAGCGCTCGATGGACGAGTTCGGCACCCACTTCGACGTCTGGTTCTCGGAGAAGTCGCTGCACGACTCGGGCGCCGTCGGCACGGCCATCGAGCGGCTGCGCGAGCAGGGCCACGTCTTCGAGCAGGACGGCGCCGTCTGGCTGCGCACCACCGACTTCGGCGACGACAAGGACCGCGTCCTGGTCAAGGCCGACGGCGACACCACCTACTTCGCCGCCGACGCCGCCTACTACCTGTCCAAGCGGGACCGCGGCACCGAGGTCGCGCTCTACATGCTGGGCGCCGACCACCACGGCTACGTCAACCGCCTCAAGGCCATCGCGGCCTGCGCGGGCGACGACATGAACCACAACATCGAGGTCAAGATCGGCCAGTTCGTGAAGATGCTTCGCGACGGCGAAGAGGTCCGCATGTCCAAGCGGGCCGGCAACATCATCACGATCGACGACGTCGTCGAGTGGATCGGCGTGGACGCGGCCCGCTACACCCTGGCGCGCTCCTCCACCGACTCCACCATCACGCTCGACATCAACATCCTGACCAGCCAGACCAACGAGAACCGGGTGTACTACGTCCAGTACGCCCACTCGCGGATGTGCGCGGTCCAGCGCAACGCCGACGAGCACGGCGTCTCGCGCGGCGCGGCCGAGGACTTCAAACCGGAGCTGCTGGCCACCGAGTGGGAGTCCGACCTGCTCGGTCACCTCGGTGAGTTCCCGCGCGTGCTGGCCTCGGCCGGCGAGCTGCGCGAGCCGCACCGCGTCGCGACGTACCTGGAGGACCTTGCGGCCAAGTACCACCGCTTCTACGACAACTGCCGCATCCTGCCGCGGGGCGACGAGGAGGTCACCGACCTCACGCGCGCCCGGCTCTGGCTCGCCGACGCGACACGCACGGTCGTCGCGAACGGCCTGACGCTGCTGGGCGTCTCGGCGCCCGAGCGGATGTAGGCACCACCCCCATGTGCACAGCGGGGGCGGCGGACGGTCAACGGGGACCGTCGCCGCCCCTCGCCATAGGTCGAGGGAACCAACGACATGTCTCGCTCCGCACACCCCGCAGGTCCCCGGCACGGCGACGTGCTGCCCGAGGGCCACTACCAGGCGCCGCCGAGCGACCTGAACGCGCTCGACCCCAAGGTCTGGTCCCGGACCGTCACCCGTGACGCCGAGGGCGTGGTCACCGTCGGCGGCGTCGACGTCAAGCGGCTGGCCGCCGAGTTCGGCACCCCGGCCTACGTCATGGACGAGGCCGACTTCCGGGCCCGGGCCCGCGCCTGGCGCGAGGCGTTCGGCGCGGACGCCGACGTCTTCTACGCGGGCAAGGCCTTCCTCTCCAAGGCGGTCGTGCGCTGGCTGCACGAGGAGGGCCTCAACCTCGACGTCTGCAGCCCGGGCGAGCTGGCCGTGGCACTGGCCGCCGGGATGCCGCCGGAGCGGATCGCGCTGCACGGCAACAACAAGTCGGTGGACGAGCTCGAACACGCGGTGAAGACCGGGGTCGGGCACATCGTGGTCGACTCCTACGAGGAGATCGAGCGCCTGGCGGCCATCGCCGGCCACCAGGGCGTGCGCCAGCCGGTGCTGATCCGGATCACCGTCGGCGTCGAGGCGCACACCCACGAGTTCATCGCCACCGCGCACGAGGACCAGAAGTTCGGCCTGTCGCTGACCGGGGGAGCGGCCGCCGAGGCGGTCCGCCGGGTGCTGGCGCACGGCGCGAGCCTGGAACTGCGCGGCATCCACTCGCACATCGGCTCGCAGATCTTCGACACCGCCGGCTTCGAGGTGGCCGCCCGCCGGGTGGTCGGCCTGCTGGCGTCGATCCGCGACGAGCACGGCGTCGAGCTGCCCGAGATCGACCTCGGCGGCGGCCTGGGCATCGCCTACACCAGCGAGGACGACCCGCGCGAGCCGGCCGAGATCGCCGCCGCGCTGGCCGAGATCGTGCGCCGCGAGTGCGCCGCCGCGAACCTCACCGCCCCCCGGCTGAGCGTGGAGCCGGGCCGGGCGATCGTCGGCCCGACCGCGTTCACCCTGTACGAGGTCGGCACCGTCAAGCCGCTGGAGGGCCTGCGCACCTACGTCAGCGTGGACGGCGGGATGTCCGACAACATCCGCACCGCGCTGTACGACGCCGAGTACTCGGTGGCCCTGGTGTCGCGCACCAGCGAGGCCGAGCCGATGCTGGTCCGGGTGGTCGGCAAGCACTGCGAGTCCGGCGACATCGTCGTCCGGGACGCCTTCCTGCCGGCCGACCTCGCCCCCGGCGACCTCGTCGCGGTGCCCGCCACCGGCGCGTACTGCCGCTCCATGGCGAGCAACTACAACCACGCCCTCAAGCCCCCCGTGCTCGCCGTCCAGGACGGTGCGGCCCGGGTGATCGTCCGGCGCGAGACGGAGGAGGATCTCCTGCGTCTCGATATCGGATGACGAAATCCTTGTCTCAGATCATGGAACGACCGTAGATCCGTACGGAAAGTCCCGGAGACTGGTAGGGACCGAAAGTCCGGCGGGCCCCCGAAAATCCCGCCGGAACGACCGAAGCACGATGAATGAGCGGAGTCGGATGATGCGTACGCGGCCGCTGAAGGTGGCGTTGCTGGGCTGTGGTGTGGTGGGCTCCGAGGTGGCGCGCATCATGACGACAGACGCCGCCGACCTCGCCGCGCGCATCGGCGCGCCGGTCGAGCTCGCCGGCATCGCGGTCCGCCGGGCGGGCCGCCCCCGCCCGGGGGTGCCCGAGCACCTGCTCACCACCGATGCCGAGGCGCTGGTCAACCGGGGCGACATCGACGTGGTGATCGAGGTCGTGGGCGGCATCGAGCCGTCCAAACACCTCATCCTGTCGGCGTTCCGGCAGGGCGCCTCGGTGGTCAGCGCCAACAAGGCGCTGCTGGCCAAGGACGGCACCGAGCTGCACGCGGCGGCCGCCGAGGCCGGGGTGGACCTGTACTACGAGGCCGCGGTGGCCGGCGCGATCCCGCTGCTGCGCCCGCTGCGCGAGTCGCTGGCCGGCGACCGGGTCAACCGGGTGCTGGGCATCGTCAACGGCACCACCAACTTCATCCTCGACAAGATGGACTCCACCGGCGCCGGGTACTCGGAGGCGCTGGAGGAGGCCACCGCGCTCGGTTACGCCGAGGCCGACCCCACCGCCGACGTGGAGGGCTTCGACGCCGCCGCCAAGGCCGCGATCCTGGCCGGCATCGCCTTCCACACCAAGGTGACCGCGGCGGACGTCTACCGCGAGGGCCTCACCGAGGTGACCGCCGCCGACATCGCCTCCGCCAAGGCGATGGGCTGCGTGGTGAAGCTGCTGGCGATCTGCGAGCGGGCCGCCGACGGCGAGTCGGTCACCGCGCGCGTCCACCCGGCGATGATCCCGCTGTCGCACCCGCTGGCCTCGGTCCGCGAGGCGTACAACGCGGTGTTCGTGGAGGCCGAGGCGGCCGGCCGGCTGATGTTCTACGGCCCGGGCGCGGGCGGCGCGCCGACCGCCTCCGCGGTCCTCGGCGACCTCGTCGCGGTGTGCCGCAACAAGCTCGCCGGTGCCACCGGCCCCGGCGACTCGGTGTACACCAGGCTGCCGGCCAAGCCGATGGACGAGGTCGTCACCCGCTACCACGTCAGCCTGGACGTCGACGACCGGGCGGGCGTGCTCGCCCAGGTCGCCTCCGTCTTCGCCGAGCACGGCGTCTCCATCGACACCGTGCGCCAGCAGGGCCGCGACGGCGACGCCTCGCTCGTCGTGGTCACCCACCGCGCCACCGACGCCGCGCTGTCGGCGACGGTGGACAAGCTCCGCGCACTCGACAGCGTGCGCGACGTGGCCAGCATCATGCGGGTCGAAGGGGAATAGGAACAGATGATGAGCAGCGTTGCCGAGAACGCCGCCCGTGGCACCCACACCCACCAGTGGCGTGGTCTGATCGAGGAGTACCGGGACCGCCTGCCGGTCAGCGCGGCCACCCCGGTGGTCACCCTGCTGGAGGGCGGCACCCCGCTGGTCCCCGCCCAGGTGCTCTCCGAGCGCACCGGCTGCGAGGTCTACCTCAAGGTCGAGGGCGCCAACCCGACCGGGTCCTTCAAGGACCGCGGCATGACGATGGCCATCTCCAAGGCGAAGGAGGACGGCGCCCAGGCCGTCATCTGCGCCTCCACCGGCAACACCTCGGCCTCCGCCGCCGCGTACGCGGTGCGGGCGCGGATGGTGTCGGCGGTGCTCGTCCCGCAGGGCAAGATCGCCCTGGGCAAGATGGGCCAGGCGCTGGTGCACGGCGCGAAGATCCTCCAGGTGGACGGGAACTTCGACGACTGCCTCACCCTTGCGCGTGAACTGTCCGAGAAGTACCCGGTGGCGCTGGTCAACTCGGTGAACCCGGTCCGGATCGAGGGCCAGAAGACCGCCGCCTTCGAGATCGTCGACATGCTCGGCGACGCTCCGGACATCCACGTGCTGCCGGTCGGCAACGCGGGCAACATCACCGCCTACTGGAAGGGCTACCGCGAGTATGCGGCGGACGGCCTGGCCACCCGCACCCCGCGGATGTGGGGCTTCCAGGCCTCCGGCTCGGCCCCGATCGTCGACGGCGCCCCGGTGCTGCAGCCGCAGACCATCGCCACCGCGATCCGGATCGGCAACCCGGCCTCCTGGGACTACGCGCTCGCCGCGCGGGACGAGTCGGGCGGTCTTATCGACAAGGTGACCGACCGTCAGATCCTCTCCGCGTACCGGCTGTTGGCCTCCCAGGAGGGCGTCTTCGTGGAGCCCGCCTCGGCCGCCTCGGTGGCCGGACTGCTGGCCAAGGCGGAGGCCGGCCTGGTCGACCCGGGCCAGCGGATCGTCTGCACGGTGACCGGCAACGGCCTCAAGGACCCGGACTGGGCGGTGGCCGGCGCGCCGCAGCCGCAGATCGTCCCGGTCGACCCCGAGGCCGCCGCCCGGCGCCTGGGCCTGCTCGACTAGCCCCCCACCGCCACGGGGGCCAGGCCCCCACCCGGGCCGACCCTTTCGGGGGTCGGCCCGGTTTGCGTTCTCGACTGACACTTTTGTGTCAATTTACCGGCGCATTCCGATCCGATTCCCGCATGCATTCCGGCCAGAACCGGCAACACACCAGATCGAAGGCCCACGGGGTGTACCGCTGTGGAACCTCTCTTCGATACTCTGGGTCCGGCCGTGTGGCACATGCCCCGGGTCCGGCCCCTTCGCGGGCCGCACCACCGACTGTGACCGTTCGCCCCGGCCGGGGCCCGAGGCCCGCTCCCCACCCTCGCACCGACGCGCTTCGCGCCGCCCGATTTCCCCAGGAGAGTCCACCGCATGGCCGGTCCTGCGTTCCGTGCCGCCGCCGTCCGGGTCCGGGTTCCCGCGACCAGCGCCAACCTCGGTCCGGGTTTCGACGCCTTCGGACTCGCGCTGGGTCTGTACGACGACGTGGTCGTCCGGGTCGCCGACTCCGGGCTCTCCGTCGACATCGCCGGCGAGGGCGCCGACACGCTCCCGCGCGACGAGCGCCACCTGCTGGTCCGCTCGATGCGCGCCGCCTTCGACCGCCTCGGCGGCCAGCCGCGCGGCCTCGAAGTGGTCTGTGCCAACCGGATACCGCACGGCCGCGGCCTGGGCTCCTCGTCCGCCGCCATCTGCGCCGGCATCGTCGCTGCCCGCGCCGTCACCATCGGCGGCCCGTCCGCCCTGGACGACGACGCCCTGCTGGCCCTCGCCTCCGAGCTGGAGGGCCACCCGGACAACGTGGCGGCCTGTCTGCGCGGCAACTTCACCGTGGCGTGGACCGAGGAGGACACCGCCAGGGCGATCGCCCTGGAGCCGTCCGCCGAGGTCGTCCCGGTGGTGTTCGTACCGGGCACCGAGGTGCTCACCGAGACCGCCCGCGGCCTGCTGCCGAAGACCGTCCCGCTGGCCGACGCCGCCGCCAACGCCGGCCGGTCCGCGCTGCTGGTCGAGGCGCTGACCCGGCGGCCGGACCTGCTGCTGACCGCCACCGAGGACCGGATCCACCAGGACTACCGGGCCTCCGCGATGCCGGACAGCGCCGCGCTGGTGGCCGCGCTGCGCGCCGAGGGCGTGCCCGCGGTGATCTCCGGCGCCGGCCCGACCGTGCTCGCGCTCACCGACGAGGCGGGCGTGCAGAAGGTCCTGGACTTCGCCGACGGCCACGGCGCCGACGGCCCGGCGTTCGCCGCGCACCGGCTCGAACTCGACCGGACCGGCGCCGCGGTGCTCCCGCTCGACGTCTGAGCACGCCGTCCGGGCCGGGCCGTCCGGACACGATTGGCAAGCGCAAGGCTGGGGAATGTCTGAGGGGGTCGGTAGTGTTAACCTCATTGCTGCACCAGGTGCCCTCCGGGGCTCGGTGCGCCGCGTCCCGATCCCAGCACTCCGCACCAGCGGAGTCCCGGCGATGCACGGGGCGACGATTCTCCGGGAGCCCACCGCAGCGCGTACGCAGCCTGCCTGCGCGACTTGCGGCCGCATCCCGAAGCCGTGACGGCACCTGACTCCCACCCGCGGCCTCCCACCCGAGGCCAGGACGGGCGGAGCGCGGGCCACCGTCACGCGACGGGGGCCCGGGATTCGCAGGCAGCGTGGGGGCACCTCCCGGCCGGCGGCCGGGGGAGGGTCGACACTCGACCGTCCCACCACGCCACTCAGCACCACCGTGCTTCAAGCACCGCACCTCGCAGCTCTCTCCCGAACGGCACCCAGCGCCATTCGGGGGATCACCGCCTCGGACCGACGCAGTCGAGCGTTGGTCAGGACAGCACAACCGGTCGCCGAGCCAGACAGGCCGACGTCCGCTCCAGGGAAGGACCCTTAGTGAGCGACACCACCGATCTGATGGGCGCGCGCCCGGACGCCGAGGCGTCGGACGCCGCCGCCGCCCCCGCGGCCCCGGCGCGGCGCCGTCGTACCGCCGCCGCGGGCCTGGACGGCATGGTCCTGGCCGAGCTGCAGAAGCTCGCCGCGGACCTGGGCATCACCGGTACCGGGCGCATGCGCAAGAGCCAGCTGATCGAAACCATCAAGGAGAAGAGCGGCGGCGACCCGCTGCTCGCCGGCGCCACCGCCGCTCCGGCCGCCAAGCGCGCCGCCAAGACCGAGACCGCCGAGCCGGCCGAGAAGCCGGCCCGCCGCACCAGCAAGGCCGCCGCCGCCCGGGCCGAGGCCTCCGCCGCCGAGGCGCAGGCCCAGATCGAGATCCCGGTCCAGGCCGCCGCCGAGACCGCCGCGCCGGCCCGCACCGAGCGCACCCGCCGCCGGGCCACCTCGGCCGCCGGCGCCCCGGCCGCCGAGACCGCCGCCGAGGCGCCCGCCGCCGTGGTGACCGAGGCCAAGCCGGCCGAGACCCGCACCGAGGGCGCCCGCGCCTTCGAGGGCCGCGAGGAGGGTCGCGAGACCCGCCGCGACCGCCGGGAGCGCCGCGACCGCCGCGAGGGCGGCGAGCGCGAGGGCCGGCAGGAGACCGCCACCGAGGCCCAGGCCGGCCAGGACGGCGAGGGGCGCGAGTCGCGTCGCGACCGCCGCAACCGCCGTGACCGCGCCGAGCGCCAGACCCAGCAGCAGGGCGCGCAGGGCGAGGGCCAGCAGGGCCAGGGCCGCCAGGGCGGCCAGCAGGCCCAGCAGCCGCAGGCTCAGCAGCAGGCCGGCTTCGACGACGACGAGTACGGCGACGGCCGTCGCGGCCGGCGTGGCCGCTACCGCGACCGCCGGGGCCGCGGCCGCCGCGAGGGCTTCGAGACCACCGGCACCGAGCCGCAGATCGGCGAGGACGACGTCCTGATCCCGGTCGCGGGCATCCTCGACATCCTCGACAACTACGCGTTCGTGCGCACCTCCGGCTACCTGCCGGGCCAGAACGACGTCTACGTCTCGCTCGCCCAGGTCCGCAAGAACGGCCTGCGCAAGGGCGACGCCATCACCGGTGCGGTGCGCCAGCCGCGCGAGGGCGAGCGCCGCGAGAAGTTCAACGCCATGGTGCGGCTGGACTCCGTCAACGGCATGGACCCGGAGAGCGGCCGCGGCCGCCCCGAGTTCAACAAGCTGACCCCGCTGTACCCGCAGGAGCGACTGCGCCTGGAGACCGACCCGGGCGTGCTGACCACCCGGATCATCGACCTGGTGTCGCCGATCGGCAAGGGCCAGCGCGGTCTGATCGTCGCGCCGCCGAAGACCGGCAAGACGATGGTGCTGCAGGCGGTCGCCAACGCGATCACCCACAACAACCCCGAGTGCCACCTGATGGTCGTCCTGGTCGACGAGCGTCCGGAAGAGGTCACCGACATGCAGCGGTCGGTGAAGGGCGAGGTCATCTCCTCGACCTTCGACCGCCCGGCGGAGGACCACACCACCGTCGCCGAGCTGGCCATCGAGCGCGCCAAGCGCCTGGTGGAGCTGGGCCACGACGTGGTGATCCTGCTGGACTCGATCACCCGTCTGGGCCGTGCCTACAACCTGGCGGCGCCGGCCTCCGGCCGCATCCTGTCCGGTGGTGTCGACTCGACCGCGCTCTACCCGCCGAAGAAGTTCTTCGGTGCCGCGCGCAACATCGAGAACGGCGGCTCGCTGACCATCCTGGCCACCGCGCTGGTCGAGACCGGCTCGCGGATGGACGAGGTGATCTTCGAGGAGTTCAAGGGCACCGGCAACATGGAGCTCAAGCTCGACCGGAAGCTCTCGGACAAGCGCATCTTCCCGGCCGTGGACGTGGACGCCTCCAGCACCCGCAAGGAGGAGATCCTGCTCGGCGGCGAGGAGCTCGCCATCGTCTGGAAGCTGCGCCGGGTGCTGCACGCGCTCGACTCGCAGCAGGCGATCGAGCTGCTGCTGGACAAGATGAAGCAGACCAAGAGCAACGCCGAGTTCCTGATGCAGATCGCCAAGACGACCCCCGGGTCGGGCGACTGACGCGGCAGGACGCGTCGAAGCACCCGGGCCCCGGACCGCGCGAGCGGTCCGGGGCCCGCTGCCGTTCCGGTCCGGTTTGTTCCAGACTCGCGACATCTTGAGCCGTTTTTGGCATCTTGTCCGATTTACTCTGGGCCGTATGGCCGAACACAAGAGGGTCCCGAGCCGCCGTCGCAAGCTGCTGCGCGCGGTCGCGTGCGCCGTCGCCGCGCTCACCGTCCTCGGCGCCGGGGCCGCCGGGTACGCGTACCTGCGGCTGGACGGCAACCTCAAGAGCGTCGACATCGACGCGCGGCTCGGCACCGCCCGCCCGGCGGCCGCCGTCGACGGTTCCTTCAACGTGCTGGTGCTCGGCTCCGACTCGCGCTCCGGCAACAACGCCGGCCTCGCCGGCGGCGACACCGGCGGCACCGCCCGCTCGGACACCGCGATGGTGCTGCACGTCAACCAGGACCACTCCCGCGCCGACGTGGTGTCCATCCCGCGCGACACGCTCGTCCCGCGCCCCGAGTGCACCGACGGCAAGGGCAAGGCGGTGCCGGCCGCCAAGCGCGCGATGTTCAACAGCGCCTACGAGAGCGGCGGCGCGGCCTGCGCGGTGAAGACCGTGGAACAGCTCAGCGGGCTGCGGATGGACCACTACGTCGAGGTGGACTTCGACGGCTTCGCCCGGCTGGTGGACGCGATAGGCGGGGCCACCGTGACCACCACGGTGGCCATCCACGACAAGGACAGCGGCCTGGACCTGCCGGCCGGCGAGCACCACCTGGACGGCCGGCAGGCGCTCGCCTTCGTCCGCACCCGGCACGGCGTGGGCGACGGCAGCGACCTCGGCCGGATCGAACTGCAGAAGCAGATGGTCCGCTCGCTGCTCCAGCAGGCCGGCGGGATCGGACTGCTGACCAACCCGGTCAAGCTCTGGTCCGTCGGCGACACCCTGACCCGCTCGATCACCACCGACTCCGCGCTCGCCTCGGTCAACTCGCTGGTCGCCCTGGCCCAGGAGCTCAAGGGGATCGGCCCGGACCAGCTCTCCATGGTCACCCTGCCGGTGGAGCCCGCCCCGACCGACCGGGACCGGGTGGTCCAGCAGCAGCCGCAGGCGGACCAGCTCTGGGCGGCCCTCAAGGCCGATGCGCCGGTGCCGCGGGCGGTGGTCGCCGGCCAGCCGCAGAACCCCGCCCAGGCCACCCCCACCGCGCCCGCCACGGCCCCGGCGAAGGCGCCCGCCAAGCGCCCCTGAACGCGCCCGCCGGGCGCCTCCGGGCGGCCCGGAATATCCCGCGGCGCCCCCCGGTTTGGGAAGAAGCGGCCGGTCCTGGCAGACTGGACCGTCGGTCCCGGTTCACGTGCGGCATTCCAGCCGCCGACCCGGTGCCCTCCCGAACACTAGGAGAACCCCTTGAAGCCCAACGTTCACCCCGAGTACGTGGTCACCCGCGTGACCTGCACCTGCGGTGCCGAGTTCACCACCCGCTCGACCGAGACCAGTGGCGAGATCCGCGCCGAGGTCTGCTCGCAGTGCCACCCGTTCTACACCGGCAAGCAGAAGATCCTCGACACCGGTGGCCGCGTGGCCCGCTTCGAGGCCCGCTTCGGCAAGCAGCACAGCGCGAAGGCCTAGCGCTCCCTCGGCGCCGGTCTCCCGGTGCCCCCGAACTCGTTTCCGGGGGCGCTGGGGACCGGCGCCGTTCGCGTCCCCCCGCACCTCCGCGCACCCACCCCCCCTTGCACGACGATCCCCGGGAAGAAGGCCACCCCATGTTCGAGGCAGTCGAAGAGCTCCTCGTCGAGCACGCCGACCTCGAAGCGAGGCTGGCCGACCCGTCCGTCCACGCCGACCAGGCCAACGCCCGCAAGCTGGCCAAGCGGTACGCCGAGCTGACCCCCATCACCCGGGTCTACCGGCAGTGGCGGCAGGCCGGTGACGACATCGAGGCCGCCCGCGAACTCGCCGCCGAGGACCCGGAGTTCCTCTCCGAGGTGAAGGACGGCGAGGCCCGCCGCGAGGAGCTGACCGAGGAGCTGCGGCTGCTGCTCGTCCCGCGCGACCCGAGCGACGACAAGGACGTCATCCTGGAGATCAAGGCGGGCGAGGGCGGCGAGGAGTCCGCGCTGTTCGCCGGCGACCTGCTCCGGATGTACCTGCGCTTCGCCGAGCGGATCGGCTGGAAGACCGAGATCATCGACTCCAACGAGTCCGACCTCGGCGGGTACAAGGACGTCTCGGTCGCCGTGAAGACCAAGGGCAACGCGGAGCCCGGCCAGGGCGTCTGGGCCCGGCTCAAGTACGAGGGCGGCGTGCACCGCGTGCAGCGCGTGCCCGCCACCGAGTCGCAGGGCCGCATCCACACCTCCGCGGCGGGCGTGCTGGTCACCCCCGAGGCCGAGGAGGTCGAGGTCGAGATCCTCGCCAACGACCTGCGGATCGACGTGTACCGCTCCTCCGGCCCCGGCGGCCAGTCGGTCAACACCACCGACTCCGCGGTCCGGATCACCCACCTGCCGACCGGTATCGTGGCGTCCTGCCAGAACGAGAAGAGCCAGCTGCAGAACAAGGAGCAGGCGATGCGCATCCTGCGTTCGCGGCTGCTGGCCGCCGCGCAGGAGGAGGCCGAGCGGGAGGCCTCGGACGCGCGCCGCAGCCAGGTCCGCACGGTGGACCGCTCCGAGCGGATCCGGACGTACAACTACCCGGAGAACCGCATCTCGGACCACCGTACGGGCTTCAAGTCCTACAACCTGGACCAGGTGCTGGACGGCGAACTGAACCCCGTCATCCAGTCCTGCGTCGACGCGGACGCCGCGGCCAAGCTCGCCGCGGCCCAACAGAACTGACACCGGCGGCAGCGAGCCCGACGTCGAGGCCGGAGAGCGGAAGCAAGAGGTCGTACGGATGAACCTGCTACTCGCGGAGGTGGCCCAGGCCACCCAGCGGTTGGCCGCGGCCGGCGTGCCGTCGCCGCGCTTCGACGCGGAGGAGCTCGCCGCCCACGTCCACAACGTCAAGCGCAGCCAGCTGCACACGGTCCAGGACGGCGACTTCGACGCCCGGTACTGGGAGGCCGTCGCCCGTCGCGAGGCCCGTGAGCCGCTCCAGCACATCACCGGCCGGGCCTTCTTCCGCTACCTCGAACTGGCGGTCGGGCCGGGCGTGTTCGTGCCCCGCCCGGAGACCGAGACGGTCGTCGAGTGGGCCATAGACGCGGTCCGAGAGATGGACGTCGCCGAGCCGTTGGTGGTCGACCTGTGCTCCGGCTCCGGCGCCATCGCGCTCGCCCTCGCCCAGGAGCTGCCGCGCTCCACCGTGCACGCCTTCGAGCTCGACGAGGGCGCGCTGCCGTACACCCGGCGCAACATCGAGGCCTCGCCCGACCGCGCCCGGGTCACCCTGCACGAGGGCGACGCCACCCGGGCCTTCGAGGACGACCGCGCCTGGGACGGCCGCTTCGACCTGGTCATCTCCAACCCGCCGTACATCCCGCTCACCGAGTGGGAGTACGTCGCCCCGGAGGCCCGCGACCACGACCCGCAGATGTCGCTGTTCTCCGGCGAGGACGGCCTCGACACCATCCGCGGCATCGAGCGGGTCGCCGCCCGGCTGCTGCGTCCGGGCGGTGCCGTGGTGATCGAGCACGCCGACACCCAGGGCGGACAGGTCCCGTGGATCTTCAACGAGGAGGGCGGCTGGACCGACGCCGCCGACCACCGGGACCTCAACAACCGCCCCCGCTTCACCACGGCGCGCAAGGCGTCGCTGTGAACCACGCCATGAGCCCGTTCGGAAGGGGACCGCACCGATGAGCCGCCGCTACGACTGTGCCGACACCGGGGACCGCGCCACCGGCCTGCGCGAGGCCGCCTCGGCCATCCGCCGCGGCGAACTCGTCGTGCTGCCCACCGACACCCTGTACGGGGTCGGCGCGGACGCCTTCTCCCCGGAGGCCGTGGGCGCCCTGCTCGCCGCCAAGGGCCGCGGCCGCAACATGCCCTCGCCGGTCCTGGTCGGCTCGCCGACCACCCTGCACGGCCTGGTCACCGACTTCTCCGAGCAGGCCTGGGAGCTCGTCGACGCCTTCTGGCCCGGCGGCCTCACCCTGGTCGCCCGGCACCAGCCCTCGCTGCGCTGGGACCTCGGCGACACCCGGGGCACCGTCGCCGTCCGGATGCCGCTGCACCCGGTCGCCATCGAGCTGCTGAACGCCACCGGACCGATGGCCGTCTCCAGCGCCAACCGGACCGGCGGCCCGTCCCCGGCCACCTGCGACGAGGCCCAGCAGCAGCTCGGCGACGCCATCTCGGTCTACCTGGACGGCGGCACCGCCGACCACGCCCAGGCCTCGTCGATCGTGGACGTCACCGGCAAGGTGCCCGTGCTGCTGCGGGCCGGCGCGATCTCCGTCGAGCAGCTGAGGGAGGTCGTCCCCGACCTGGAGGCCGGCAGTTGACGGCCGCCTCCCTCCATGCCGGGCCCGGCATATCGCCGTACCTGAGCGTGGGCCCCAGGCCGCTGAACCACTTCCGGATCCTCTACGTCTGCACCGGCAACATCTGCCGCTCGCCGATCGCCGAGCGGCTCACCCGGCGTGAGCTGGACACCCGGCTCAATCCCCGGGTGGCCGGGCGGATCCTGGTCGAGTCGGCCGGCACCTGGGGCCACGTGGGCGCGCCGATGGAGGAGCACGCCGCGACGGTGCTGGACGAGTACGGCGCCGACAGCGGCGGCTTCACCGGCCGCGAACTGCTGGACGAGCACGTGGTGGAGGCCGACCTGGTGCTCACCGCGACCCTGGACCACCGGGCCCAGGTCATCTCGATGGGCCACGAGGCGGGGCTGCGCACCTTCACGCTGAAGGAGTTCACCCGGCTGGTCCGCACCATCGACCCCGGCACCCTGCCGGACCCCCGGCGCGGCGCGGACGTCACCGAACGCGCCCGCGCGCTGGTCCGCGCCGCCGCCGCGCTGCGCGGCTGGCTGCTGGCCGCCGACCCCGAGGCGGACGAGCTGCACGACCCCTACGGCGCGCCGATCGGGATGTTCCGCAACTGCGGCGAGGAGATATTCCACGCCGTCGACCCGGTGGTCACCGCACTGACCGGCATCCGCGCGCTCTGAATATTGGCCCGCCCGGGCGCTCCCGGCCCGGTCCCGACGGTCGTCGCTCCGACACCGTTCGCGGCTCCCTTCGTACGCCCGGGCGTACCCCGGCACGCGCCGCCGTGCCGGGGCGCGGGGGCGGTCCTACGCTGGAGAAATCCGACCCGACGCGCCCGGGAGCCCCGCCATGACCGTCACCGATGCCGCGACCGGACCCGTCGACACCGCCGAGGCGCGCTCAACGGCCCTGTACCGGGCCGATCCCCAGCTGGCCGACCTGCTGGCCGCCGAGGCCGAGCGGAGGGCCGAGACGGTCCAGCTGCTGGCCGGGGAGAACCTCACGAGCGCGGCCGTCCTGGCGGCCCTCACCGGCCCGCTGATCGACAAGTACGCCGAGGGCTACCCCGGCCGTCGCCACCACACCGGCTGCGCGCTCGCCGACGCCGCCGAGCTGCTGGCGATCGACCGGGCCCGGGAGCTGTTCGCCGCCCCGCACGCCAACGTGCAGCCGCGCTCCGGCACCTCGGCGATGCTGGCCGCCTACGCCGCGCTGCTGCGGCCCGGCGACGCGGTGCTCGCGATGTCGCTGGAGCACGGCGGCCACCTCAGCTGCGGCTCGCGGGCCAACTTCTCCGGCCGCTGGTTCGAGTTCGTCGGCTACGGGGTGCGCCGCGACGACGGGCTGATCGACCTCGACCAGGTGCGCGAGCTGGCCCTGCGCCACCGCCCGAAGGCGATCGTGGCCGGTTCCATCTCCTACCCGCGGCACCCCGACTGGGCCGCCTTCCGGGAGATCGCCGACGAGACGGACGCCTATCTGGTGGCCGCCGCCGCGCAGACCACCGGACTGATCGCGGCCGGTCTGGCGCCGTCCCCGGTGCCGTACGCGGACGTCACGGTGGCGGCCACCCACAAGCTGCTCCGCGGCCCGCGCGGGGGCCTGCTGCTGTCCACCGCGGAGCTGGCGGAGCGGATCGACCGGGCGGTCTTCCCGTTCAGCCAGGGCGGCGCCGCGATGAACGAGGTGGCCGGCAAGGCCGTCGCGCTGGCCGAGGCCGCGACGCCCGCCTACCGGGCGTACGCGCAGCGGACGGTGACCGGCGCGCGGGTGCTGGCCGAAGGGCTCGCGCAGGCCGGTGCGGGCCCGCTGACCGGCGGGACCGACACCCACCTGGTGACCGCCGACGTCGGCGCGCTCGGGGTCAGCGGCGCCGAGGCGGAGCGCCGCTGCGCCGCCGCCGGCCTGCTGCTCGGCAAGTGCGCGCTGCCGTACGACGAGGCGCCGCCGTCCGAGGCCTCCGGGATCCGGCTCGGCACCGGCACGGTGACCTCGCAGGGCATGGGGGAGGCGGAGCTGGAGGAGATCGCCGGGCTGATCGGACGGCTGCTCGTCGCGGGCACGGACGTCCGGGTGGCGCAGCGGGTCCGGGAGCTGGCGCGGGCGTTCGCCGGGCGCCGTTGAACGGTCATCCGAATCTCCTGCCCGGCGGGGCGAACCGCGATGCGCGCCCCCGGCGTCGGAGTCAATAAGGTGTGTGCCGTGGCGACGCACCTCGAACCCCGGACAGGCACGGGAGTACCTTCGGTACCCACCCGTCGGACAGCGCTGCAGGAGGTCAGTGGTGCGTGAGTATCTGCTGGTGCTGTTCTGCACCGCGGCCGTCACCTACCTGCTGACCGGGCCGGTCCGGAAGTTCGCCATCGCGGCGGGGGCGATGCCCCCGGTCCGCGCCCGCGACGTGCACCGTGAGCCCACACCGCGGCTCGGCGGCATCGCCATGTTCGGCGGCCTCTGCGCGGGCATCCTGGTCGCCTCCCAGCTGGACAACCTGAGCAAGGTGTTCTCCCAGGGCACCGACATCCGGGCGCTGCTCTCCGGGGCCGGCATCATGTGGCTGCTCGGTGTGCTGGACGACAAGTGGGGCGTGGACGCCCTGGTGAAGCTCGGCGGCCAGATGATCGCCGCCGGTGTGATGGTCTGGCAGGGCGTCACGGTGATCACCCTGCCGGTGCCGGGTGTCGGACCGGTCGCGGTCAGCCCCACCCAGGGCATGGTCATCTCGGTGGTCATGGTCGTGGTGATGGTCAACGCGGTGAACTTCATCGACGGCCTGGACGGTCTGGCCGGCGGCATGGTCTGCATCGCCGCGATGGCCTTCTTCCTGTACTCCTACCGGCTCTGGTACGGCTACACGATCACCGACGCCGCCCCCGCCGTGCTGTTCAGCGTGCTGCTGATCGGCATGTGCCTGGGCTTCCTGGCGCACAACATGCACCCGGCCCGGATCTTCATGGGCGACTCCGGGTCGATGATGCTCGGCCTGATGCTGGCCGTCGCCGCGATCTCCATCACCGGCCGGGTCGACCCCGACCTCATCACCAGCGAGCTGGGCTCGCAGACCGCCACCGTGCACGCCCTGGTGCCGATCTACATCCCGCTGCTGCTGCCGCTGACGGTCATCGCGCTGCCGCTGGCGGACCTGCTGCTCGCGGTGGTCCGCCGCACCTGGGCGGGGCAGTCCCCGTTCGCCGCCGACAAGCGCCACCTGCACCACCGACTGCTCCAGGTCGGCCACTCGCACAGCCGGGCCGTACTGATCATGTACTTCTGGGCCGCGCTGATCGCCTTCGGGACCGTCGCCTTCTCGGTCACCAACACCGGCCGCACCGTCGTCCTCACGCTGGCCGGGCTCTGCCTGGTCGGCCTGGTGGTGCTGCTCACCCCGCAGTTCCGGCCGCGGGCCCCGCGCGCCGTGCAGGCCTTCGTGCCGCCGCGCTACCGCCGCCGCCGTCCCCAGCTCCGGAGCGCCGCACCGGTCACGCAGGGTGAGGAACTGACCGCCGAATCGGCCGGGAGTGCGGCCTCCGAACCGATGGCCGAGCTGTCGGCCGAGGACAAGCGGCTGCTCGGCGGGGTCGCGAAGGGATCGTCGGCGATCACCGGCCGCGGCCACGGCAACGGCCGGGGCCGCTAGCGGAGGTGATGATCCGTCAATCCGCTTCACTCGTTCGGCGGTACTGCTGTGCTGCCGGTGTGACAGGTACCACACATTCATGGTAAAGCTCTCATCAAATAGTTTGTGATACCGTTCACGAGTACCGAGAACACGCCGAAAGACCTGACAGGTGGATGACTTCCGTCCCTGGCAGGTCTCCCTCGACGGGCTCGCCGTCGAGCGGCCGGCCCGCGGCGGTCCCGGTCCGGTGTCACCCACCGCGTTTCTCTGCCCGTCCCCCCGCCACATCGACATGCCGCCGGAGTTGCCGACATGCCGTCCAACGACGCCCGGATCCTCCGGGGCGCCGCGATCCCCACTGCGGTCGCCGGAGTCATTGCGATGGCCATCTCCTTTGCCGTCGCCGGCGGCAAGGGCCTGCTCGGAGCACTCTTCGGCGCTCTGCTCGTGATGGCCTTCTTCACCTTCGGCCAGGTCGCCCTCGACCGGCTGACCAGGTCGAACCCGCAGATCATGATGGCCGCCGCGCTGCTGGTGTACACCACGCAGATCCTGCTGGTCGGCATCGTGCTGGCGGTGTTCAAGGACACCGAGCTCTTCAACCGGCAGGCCTTCGCCTTCACGCTGCTGGGCTGCGCGCTGATCTGGACCGGGTTCCAGGTGCGCGGCGCGCTGAAGGCCAAGACCTTCTACGTCGACCCCGAGGCCTCCGACCGCGATTCCTCCGAAACGAAGGCCGGGAAGCCGTCCGACAAGGGGCGTCAACAGTGACGGCGGCCCACTGTCCCCCCAACGAGGGGGGCGGTGTTTATGCCGCGCTGACGGGCTGCTATCGTCCGTCGCAGCAACGGAGTACGGGAAGAGGCCTGGTCTGTCCGCACGGCGGACCGATCGCCCCCCGGATCCGCGCAGTCTTCGATGATCCCGCTTCGGTGCAGCGCACTGCCGCGCGGGGTCGGCGAGAAATCCATCAAGTTCCAGTGCCGCTCCGTGGTCGCAGGCCACGCCGACACACCGAGGTTGCCGTAACCATGCGTCACGACGAAGGAGTCCGTGGTGAGTGCTGAACTCACGTCCCTCGCCTCAGGCAGTTGCCACTTCGGGGACGCTGGCTGCGGCTTCCCGGCCCCTGGCCTGAACGAGTTCCAGTTCGAGCCGATTTTCTCCATCGGTAGCTTCGACTTCAACAAGCCGATGCTGCTCTCGATCATCGTTGCCGCGCTGGTCGTCGTGTTCTTCTGGGCGGCCTTCGCGAAGCCGAAGCTGGTCCCGGGGAAGCTGCAGCTGGTCGGTGAGATCGGCTACGACTTCGTCAAGCGTTCGATCGTGCTGGAGACCATCGGCAAAAAGGGCGAGAAGTACGTCCCGATGCTGGTCTCGATGTTCTTCTTCGTGTGGCTGCTGAACATCATGTCGGTCATCCCGTTCGCCCAGTTCCCGGTGACGGCGGCGATCGCGTTCCCGGCCGGTCTGGCCGCGGTCGTGTGGATCACCTACATGACGCTGACCTTCAAGAAGCACGGCTTCGTCGGCGGTCTCAAGAACCTCTGCTGGCCCTCGGGCATCCCCGGCTGGGTCATGTTCATCCTGGTGCCGATCGAGTTCTTCTCGAACATCTTCGTGCGCCCCTTCACGCTCGCGGTCCGAGCCTTCGCGAACATGTTCGCCGGCCACCTGCTGATCGTGATGTTCTCCATCGCCTCCTGGTACCTGCTCAGCCCGACCCTGGGCGCGCTGTACGGCTCGGCCTCGTTCATCGTCGCCGTCGGCCTGACCGCCTTCGAGCTGCTGGTCCAGTTCCTGCAGGCCTACATCTTCGTGATGCTGGCCAGCAGCTACATCGCCGGTGCCCTGGAAGAGGCGCACTGAGCCAGGGGCCGCCGCGGCCCTCTTGAACCACCCCCGGAACGCCCGGTGGCCAATCACCACCGGATCACCATCCCCGCAAAGGACACATTGCAATGAGCATGCTCGCTGAGGTCGGCGTCTACGGTTCCGTCGCTTCCATCGGCTACGGCCTCGCCGCGATCGGCCCCGGCATCGGTGTCGGTCTCATCTTCGGTAACGGTGTCCAGGCCATGGCCCGCCAGCCCGAGGCCGCCGGCCTGATCCGTTCCAACATGTTCATCGGCTTCGCGCTGACCGAGGCGCTCGCCCTCATCGGCATCGTCATGCCGTTCGTCTTCGGCCAGGGCCCCAAGTAATTCCCGCCGTAGACCCTTCGAGGAAGGTCCAGATATGAGCATCGCGGCTCACCTCGCGGAGGAGGGGGAGATCATGAACCCCCTTCTGCCCGCATGGCCCGAGATCATCATCGGCCTGCTCTGCTTCTTCATCGTCTTCGGGATCCTCGGCAAGAAGCTCCTCCCCAGCATCGAGAAGGTGCTGTCGGAGCGCCGGGACGCGATCGAGGGCGGCATGGAGCGCGCCGAGGCCGCTCAGGCCGAGGCTCAGGCCACGCTTGAGCAGTACCGTGCCGAGCTCGCCGAGGCGCGTCACGAGGCTGCTCGCATCATCGAGCAGGCTCGCGAGCAGGGCGCCGCCCAGCTCGCCGAGATGCGCGAGGAGGGCCAGCGCCAGCGCGAGGCCATCGTCGCCGCCGGCCACGCCCAGATCGAGGCCGACAAGAAGCAGGCCACCGCGGCCCTGCGCCAGGACGTGGGCTCGCTCGCGACCCAGCTGGCGTCCCGCATCGTGGGTGAGTCCCTTGAGGACCACGCGCGGCAGAGCGGCGTCGTCGACCGCTTCCTGGACGAGCTGGAGGCCAAGGCCGCCGTTGCTCAGGGTGCGGCCAAGTGATCGGCGCCAGCCGCGAGGCCCTCGCCGCCGGGCGGCAGAACCTGGAGAGCCTGACCGACTCCACCTCGGTGGACGCGGCCGGGCTGGCCGAGGAGCTCACCGCCGTCACGGCCCTGCTGGACCGTGAGGTGTCGCTGCGCCGCGTTCTGACCGACCCGTCCCGGTCGGGCCAGGACAAGGCCCAGCTGGTCTCCTCGCTGCTGACCGGCCAGGTCTCCGGCGAGACGGCCGACCTGGTCGCCGGCCTGGTGCGGTCCCGCTGGTCGGGCGCCCGCGACCTGGTCGACTCCACGGAGCAGCTGGCCGCGTACGCCGAGGTCATCGCCGCCGACAAGGCCGGTGCCCTGGACGACGTCGAGGACGAGCTCTTCCGGTTCGGCCGGGTGGTGAGCGGCTCGCACGAGCTGCGCGCCGCGCTGACCGAGCCCAAGGCCGGTGCCGTCGCCAAGGCGGCCCTGATCAAGAAGCTGCTCGGCGGCCGCGCTCACGCGGGCACCGTGCGGCTGGTCACCACCCTGGTCAACAACCCGCGTGGCCGTAGCCTGGAGCAGGGGCTGGAGTCCTACTCCAAGCTCGCCGCCTCCCGGCGCGACCGTGTGGTGGCCCAGGTCACCACGGCGGTTCCGCTGTCGGACAGCCAGAAGGAGCGCCTGTCGGGTGCTCTCGGCCGGCTGTACGGCCGCCAGGTCCACCTGAACATCGACATCGACCCCGAGGTCGTCGGCGGTGTCCGGGTGCAGATCGGTGACGAGATCATCGAGGGCACGGTGTCGAGCCGCCTGGAAGGCGCTCGCCAGTCCCTCGAAGGCTGAGCACCCAAGCAGCACATCCGACCCTCGGTCGGGAAACCGGCTCCACCGGAGTCGGGAAAACGTACGGCCGGTTCATACGACCCGGCCGAGAGTCGAGTACTTGCGGCCCTCAATGGCGGGCCGAGGATCGCAAACTAGGAGAGCAGGGAAGCCTGATGGCGGAGCTTACGATCCGTCCGGAGGAGATCCGGGACGCGCTGGCCGACTTTGTCCAGTCGTACCAGCCGGACGCCGCCTCTGTGGAAGAGGTCGGCACGGTCACTGACGCGGCGGACGGCATCGCCCATGTCGAGGGTCTGCCCTCGGTCATGGCGAACGAGCTGCTGAAGTTCGAGGACGGCACCCTCGGCCTCGCGCTGAACCTCGACACCCGCGAGATCGGTGTCGTCGTCCTCGGTGAGTTCGGCGGCATCGAGGAGGGCCAGACGGTGCGCCGCACCGGCGAGGTCCTCTCGGTTCCGGTCGGCGACGGCTACCTCGGCCGCGTCGTGGACCCGCTGGGCAACCCGATCGACGGCCTGGGCGACATCGCCTCGACCGGTCGCCGCGCCCTGGAGCTCCAGGCTCCGGGCGTCATGGCCCGCAAGTCGGTCAAGCAGCCGCTGCAGACCGGCATCAAGGCCATCGACGCGATGACCCCGATCGGCCGCGGCCAGCGCCAGCTGATCATCGGTGACCGCCAGACCGGCAAGACCGCGGTGGCCGTCGACACGATCATCAACCAGCGCGACAACTGGCGCTCGGGCGACCCGGAGAAGCAGGTCCGCTGCATCTACGTCGCCGTGGGCCAGAAGGGCTCCACCATCGCGTCCGTCCGCGGCGCCCTGGAGGAGGCCGGCGCGCTGGAGTACACCACCATCGTGGCCGCTCCCGCCTCCGACCCGGCCGGCTTCAAGTACCTCGCCCCGTACACCGGCTCGGCCATCGGCCAGGAGTGGATGTACGACGGCAAGCACGTCCTGATCATCTTCGACGACCTGTCGAAGCAGGCCGAGGCCTACCGTTCCGTCTCCCTGCTGCTGCGCCGCCCGCCGGGCCGCGAGGCCTACCCGGGTGACGTCTTCTACCTGCACTCCCGCCTGCTGGAGCGCTGCGCCAAGCTGAACGACGCCCTGGGCGGCGGCTCGATGACCGGTCTGCCGATCATCGAGACCAAGGCCAACGACGTCTCGGCGTACATCCCGACCAACGTCATCTCCATCACCGACGGCCAGTGCTTCCTGGAGTCCGACCTGTTCAACGCCGGCATCCGCCCGGCCGTGAACGTCGGTATCTCGGTCTCCCGCGTCGGTGGCTCCGCCCAGATCAAGGCCATGCGCTCGGTCGCCGGCCGTCTGCGTCTGGACCTCGCCCAGTACCGCGAGCTGGAGGCGTTCGCCGCCTTCGGTTCCGACCTGGACGCGGCCTCCAAGGCCCAGCTGGAGCGCGGTGCGCGCATGGTCGAGCTGCTGAAGCAGGGCCAGTACCAGCCGTTCCCGGTCGAGGAGCAGGTCGTCTCCATCTGGGCCGGCACCACCGGCAAGCTGGACGACGTCCCGGTCGCCGAGATCCGCCGCTTCGAGCGCGAGTTCCTGGACTACGTCCGTCTGCAGCACAAGGACCTGCTGGCCGGCATCGTCGAGACCGGTCTGCTGGCCGACGGCACCGTCGACGCGCTGACCAAGGCCGTCGAGAGCTTCAAGGCGGGCTACCAGACCGCTGACGGCAAGCTGCTCTCCGAGCAGGCCTGAGTCCGGTAGCGAGGGAAAGGACGTAACGACCCATGGGAGCACAGCTTCGGGTCTACAAGCGCCGGATCCGCTCTGTCACCGCGACGAAGAAGATCACCAAGGCGATGGAGATGATCTCCGCGTCGCGCATCGTCAAGGCGCAGCGCGCGGTGGCCGCCTCCACTCCGTACGCCGATGAGCTCACCCGGGCGGTGACGGCGGTGGCCACCCGGTCCAACGCCAAGCACCCGCTCACCACCGAGAACCCGAGCGCCTCGCGCGCCGCGGTCCTGCTGATCACGGCGGACCGCGGTCTGGCGGGCGGCTACTCGACCAACGCCATCAAGGCCGCGCTGACGCTCTCCGAGCGCCTGCGCGGCGAGGGCAAGGACGTGGTGACGTACATCGTCGGCCGCAAGGGCGTCTCGTACTACGGCTTCCGCAACCTCCAGGTCGCGGGCTCGTGGACGGGCTTCTCCGACAAGCCGACCTACGGTGACGCGAAGACGGTGGCCTCCGAGCTGATCGAGGCCTTCACCGCGGAGACCGGCGGCGTGGACGAGCTCCACCTGATCTCGACCGAGTTCGTGTCCATGCTGACGCAGAACGCGGTCGAGGCGCGGCTGCTGCCGCTGAAGCTGGACGAGGTCCAGCTCAGCGACCAGAGCCCGGCCAAGTCGGAGATCTTCCCGCTGTACGACTTCGAGCCGTCGGCGGAGGGCGTCCTGGACGCGCTGCTGCCGCGGTACGTCGAGAGCCGGATCTACAACGCGCTGCTGCAGTCGGCTGCCTCCGAGCACGCCGCCCGCCGCCGCGCCATGAAGAGCGCGACGGACAACGCCGGCGAGCTCATCAAGTCGCTCACGCGGCTTGCCAACTCGGCCCGTCAGGCCGAGATCACCCAGGAAATCAGCGAGATCGTCGGTGGCGCGAACGCCCTGGCCGACGCTAGCGCGGGGAGCGAATGAGTATGACCACCACTGTTGAGCCGACCACGGCGACGGGCCGCGTCGCGCGGGTCATCGGCCCGGTCGTCGACGTGGAGTTCCCCGTCGACGCGATTCCGGACATGTTCAACGCCCTGCACGTCGAGGTGGACAACCCCGACGGCTCGGGCAAGAAGACCCTGACCCTCGAGGTCGCCCAGCACCTCGGCGACGGCCTGGTCCGCGGCATCTCGATGCAGCCGACCGACGGTCTGGTCCGTGGCTCGCAGGTCAGCGACACCGGTGCCGCCATCTCGGTGCCGGTCGGCCAGATCACCAAGGGCAAGGTCTTCAACGCCCTCGGTGACGTGCTGAACGTCGACCAGGCGGAGTTCGACAAGCAGGTCGAGGTCCGCTGGCCGATCCACCGCAAGGCCCCGGAGTTCAAGGACCTCGAGTCCAAGACCGAGATGTTCGAGACCGGCATCAAGGTCATCGACCTCCTCACCCCGTACGTCCAGGGTGGCAAGATCGGTCTGTTCGGTGGTGCCGGTGTCGGCAAGACCGTTCTGATCCAGGAGATGATCTACCGCGTCGCCGAGAACTTCGGTGGTGTGTCGGTGTTCGCCGGTGTCGGCGAGCGCACCCGTGAGGGCAACGACCTCATCGACGAGATGGTCGACTCGGGCGTTCTGGACAAGACCGCGCTGGTCTTCGGCCAGATGGACGAGCCGCCGGGCACCCGTCTGCGCGTCGCGCTCTCCGCGCTGACCATGGCGGAGTACTTCCGCGACGTCGAGAAGCAGGACGTGCTCCTCTTCATCGACAACATCTTCCGGTTCACCCAGGCCGGTTCCGAGGTGTCGACCCTGCTCGGCCGTATGCCCTCCGCGGTGGGTTACCAGCCGAACCTGGCCGACGAGATGGGCCTCCTGCAGGAGCGCATCACCTCGACCCGCGGTCACTCGATCACCTCGATGCAGGCGATCTACGTCCCCGCGGACGACCTGACCGACCCGGCGCCGGCCACCACCTTCGCCCACCTGGACGCGACCACCGTTCTGTCGCGTCCGATCTCGGAGAAGGGCATCTACCCGGCCGTCGACCCGCTGGACTCCACGTCCCGCATCCTCGACCCGCGGTACATCGCTGCGACCCACTACGAGACGGCCGTCCGTATCAAGGGGATCCTGCAGAAGTACAAGGACCTCCAGGACATCATCGCGATCCTCGGTATCGACGAGCTGTCCGAGGAGGACAAGGTCACGGTCCACCGTGCCCGCCGCATCGAGCGCTTCCTCTCGCAGAACACCTACGTGGCGAAGCAGTTCACCGGTGTCGAGGGCTCGACCGTCCCGCTGTCGGAGACCATCGAGGCCTTCAACGCGATCGCGGACGGCAAGTACGACTCCGTCCCGGAGCAGGCCTTCTTCATGTGCGGTGGCATCGAGGACCTCGAGAAGAACGCCGCCGAGCTGGCGAAGAAGTAGTCCGGCCGGTAGCAGCCGAGCGTGATCGCGAGGGGTGGGCCCCAACCCTGGGACCCACCCCTCGCGTCGCATCGACTGTGATTCCGGTCAAATCCGTGCCGCCGGTTTCATGCCGGGGGCGCGGGCCCGTTATTCTTACCGAAACTCCCGAGTAATCGGGCGTTGCATGAGCCTAGGAGCCCACGTTGGCTGAGCTGCACGTCGAGCTGGTCGCAGCCGACCGCAAGGTGTGGTCCGGTGCGGCCACCATCGTCGTCGCCCGTACGGCCTCCGGTGACACCGGCATCATGCCGGGTCACACCCCGGTGCTGAGCGTGCTGGAGACCGGTCCGGTCACCATCCGCACCACGGACGGCAACACCGTGATCGCCGCGGTGCACGGCGGCTTCATCTCCTTCGCCGACAACAAGCTGTCTCTGCTCGCGGAGATCGCCGAGCTGGCGGACGAGATCGACGTCGCGCGCGCCGAGCGCGCACTGGACAAGGCCAAGTCGGACCTGGACGAGCACGCCGAGCGGCGCGCCGAGGTCCGGCTGTTCGCGGCGCGCGGCCTCAAGGCCCACGCCTGAGTGCGCCGGACCCCGCCTGAGCGGGGTCGACCGACGGTCCCGGGGACGCGTGAGCGTGACCCCGGGACTGTCGTCTCAGTTGGTAGGTCAACGCGGTCGGCTGGTACGACCGACACGGGGAACGCGGGTAGCGAGGAGGTAGGTGAGCATGGTCCTCGCCCTTGTGGTGTGTGCGGCGGTCGTGGCGCTCGGTGTGATCGGGTTGGTCGCGTTCGCGGTACGCCGCCGTGTGATCCAGCGGGTCGGTGGCACGTTCGACTGCAGCTACCGGCTCAAAATGCCGGCCGACGCCTCGACGCAGCCCGACCTCGACGAGAACGGCCAACCCACCCCGGCCCCGGTCCCGCAGACCGATGGCAAGGGGTGGGTTTTTGGTATCGGCCGGTACAGCGGCGATTCCATCGAGTGGTTCCGGGTCTTCTCGTACGCCCCGCGCCCGCGCAAGGTGCTGCCGCGCCGGGAGATCGAGGTGCTCGGCCGACGCTATCCGGAGGGGCAGGAGGAGCTGGCCCTGCTCTCCGGCTCGGTGGTGCTGCGCTGCCTGCACAACGGGGCCCCGCTGGAGCTGGCGATGAGCGAGGACGCGCTCACCGGCTTCCTCGCCTGGCTGGAGGCGGCCCCGCCCGGGCAGAGGGTCAACGTCGCGTAGCGACGGACCCTCGGGGTGGGGGAGAGGTTAACGCCGCCTAACCGGCCCGGCTAGGCTGGCCGCATGGTCAATCTGACGCGCATCTACACCCGCACCGGCGACGACGGCACCACCGCGCTGGGCGACATGAGCCGCACGACCAAGACCGATCCGCGCCTGGTCGCGTACGCGGACACCAACGAGGCCAACGCCGCGATCGGCGTGGCGATCGCCGCCGGCGCGCTGCCCGAGGACGTGGCCGCCGTGCTCACCCGGGTGCAGAACGACCTCTTCGACGTCGGCGCCGACCTGGCCACCCCGGTGGTGGAGGACCCGAAGTACCCGCCGCTGCGGGTCCAGCAGTCCTACATCGACAAGCTGGAGGCGGACTGCGACCACTACCTGGAGACGCTGGAGAAGCTGCGCAGCTTCATCCTGCCCGGCGGCGCCCCGGGCGCTGCTTACCTGCACCTGGCCTGCACCGTGGTCCGGCGGGCCGAGCGGGCCACCTGGGCGGCGATCGACACCCACGGGGACACCGTCAACCCGCTGACCGCCAAGTACCTCAACCGGCTGTCCGACCTGCTGTTCATCCTGGCCCGGTCGGCCAACAAGGAGCGCGGTGACGTGCTCTGGGTGCCGGGCGAGAACCGCTAGAACCTAGCTGCCGGGCTTCGGCGGCCGCTTGGGCCAGAGCGTGTAGCTGGCGGCGATCGCGGTGTTCACCACCGCGGCGATGCCCAGCTTCCAGTACCACTGGTCGAAGACGGCGGTCCCGGGCGCGTCGGTGAACAGCTTCAGCGCGCTGATCAGGGTGACCGTGATCGCCACCGAGACCAGGGTGCGCCCGCAGATCCGCCACTCGTGCCGGCTGCGTTCGGCGCCGTACCTGGGCGCGGGCGGCGGCTTCGGCCCGCCGGCGAAGCGGTGCAGGAACCGGGCGTCGGCCCAGCGGACCACCGACGGGCCGTAGCCGACCGAGAAGCCCAGGTAGCTCGCGGCCAGCGCGTGCGTCCAGGAGGCGGTGGCGCCGCCGCGCAGGTCGAGGAAGGTGAGCAGGAAGAGCCCGAGGTCGATCACCGGCAGCCCGACCAGCAGGACGGTGCTCACCGTGCGCCACCGCAGCAGGTAGCGGGTGACCAGACCCAGGGCGAGGACCACCCAGAAGGCGGCCTCGGCGGCGAGGATCAGGGTGACGATCATGGTCTGCTCCGGCTCTCGGCGATGCCTCCAGCCTCCCCGGCGCCGCTCGCGCGCGCGTCGTCGCCGGGAACGGACCCGGGCTGCATCTTTCGATGTACGGGGGCTCCTCCCCGCTGCCGGAGCCGGGTCGGCCCCAGGGATGATCTGATGGGGGGCGTGCGCAGACCCACCCCCACCCCGCGGCAGGTCGACGGGGCACTGGCGCTGTCCGGGCTGCTCGGCGGGCTGCTGCTGATCGCCTTCCAGGTGTACGACCACTCGTCGACGATCGAGCGGTGGCAGGTGCTGCCGGCGCTGCTGGCGATGTCGGGCCTGGAGCTGATGCGGCGGACCCGGCCGATCCTGGTGGTGACGCTCGGCGGACTGGTCTTCGCCGGGAGCATCTTCTCCGGCGCGCTGCTGGCGACCACCATCATGTACACCGACCTGCTCTACGCGGCGGTGGTCTACGGCCCCCGCCGGATGTCGCCGGTCCTGCACGTGAGCGGTACCGCCTCGGTACTGGTGCTGACCACCCTGACCTTCGTGTACTCCGACTCGGCGACGGCCGTCGCGGTGGCCATGCTGACCGCCCTGATCTTCCTGGGCCCGCTGTGGACCGCGGACGCGGTGCGCAAGCACCGGCAGGAGGCGGAGGCCCAGCGGCTGCGGGCGGAGCAGACCGCGCTGCTCTCGGAGATGGACCGGCGCGAGGCGGTGGTCGCCGAACGGGCCCGGATGGCCCGCGAGTTGCACGACGTGGTGGCCAACCACCTGTCGGCGATCGCGATCCACGCGACCGGGGCGCAGTCGATGGCGCGGCGTCAGCACCGGGCGGCGGACGATCCGGTGGTGGAGGTGCTCGGGGTGATTCGGGAGAACAGCGTCCAGGGATTGGCCGAAATGCGTCGCATCATCGGCCTGCTGCGTGACAGCGGCGGTGGCGAGGCCGACGAGTCGTACGCCGCGCCGGACCTGGCGGCGGTGGACGCGCTGCTCGCCAAGGCGCGGGCGGCCGGGCGGGACGTCGGGCTGGCCTTCGAGCTGGCCGAGCGCGGGGAGCGCGGCTCCCTGCCGGTGCCGGTGGAGCTGGCCGCGTACCGGATCGTGCAGGAGTCGCTGACCAACGCGCTGAAGCACGCCGGTCCGGGGGAGGTGCGGGTGCTGCTGGACTTCTGCCCCGAGGAGCTGCGGATCGTCGTGGACAGCCCGTTCCGCCAGGGGGCGGGGCGGTCGCTGCCGGGCGCCCGGGCCGGGCTGGTCGGCATGGCGGAGCGGGCCTCGCTGCTGGGCGGCGGCTTCGAGGCCGGGCCGCGGGACGACCGCTGGAGTGTGCGCGCGGTGCTGCCGCGGGCGCTGGGGACGGAGGAAAGGGTGGGGCGGGCATGACGATCCGGGTGCTGGTCGCGGAGGACCAGGCGGCGGTGCGGGCGGCGCTGGTGATGATCCTGCGGGCCGAGCCGGGCCTGGAGGTGGTCGGGCAGGCGGCGGACGGCGAGGAGGCCGTCCGGCTGGCGCTGGAGCTGCGGCCGGACGTCGTCCTGATGGACGTGCAGATGCCGCGGCTGGACGGCGTCTCGGCGACCCGCCAGGTGGTGGCGGCCGGGGCGGCGCAGGTCCTGGTGCTGACCACCTTCGACCTGGACGAGTACGTCTACGGCGCGCTGCGGGCCGGGGCGGCCGGGTTCCTGCTGAAGGACCTGGAGGCGGACACCCTGGTCGAGGGCATCCGCACGGTGGCTCGCGGGGACGGCATGCTGGCGCCCTCGGTGACCCGGCGGCTGATCGGCACCTTCGCCCGCCCGGAGCGGGTGGTGGGGCCGGAGCTGAGGGCGGCGGTGGACGGGCTGACGCCGCGCGAGCGGGAGGTACTGGCTTGCATCGGGGCCGGCCTGTCGAACGGTGAGATCGCCGGGCGGCTGGAGATGGCGGAGGCGACCACCAAGACGCACGTCAGCCGGATCCTGGCGAAGCTGCGGCTGCGCAGCCGGGTGCAGGCCGCGATCCTCGCCCAGGACCTCGGGATGATGATCTGATCGAGTGATTTGCTCAGTTGACCAGGTCGGTCGCAGATCACACCCTCGGATGGCACCACGGGCCGCGTCCGGGGACTAAAGTCCGGCCCATGAGCGATGCGGCTCGGTGGGCGACCCCTGCCTTGAGCCGCCTTCAGGGCCCGCCCATCGGGGCGGCGACGGCATCGGGAGACCAAGCCATGAGCAATGCGTCCAGCAAGCAGATCGCCGTGATCGGTGCCGGCCTGATGGGCGCCGGCATCGCCCAGGTCTCCGCCCAGGCCGGGCACCCGGTGGTCCTGCGTGACGTGACCGAGGAGGCGCTGCGGCGCGGCCTCGACGGAATCCGCGCCTCGTACGACAAGTTCGTCTCCAAGGGCCGGCTCACCGCCGAGGACGCCGAGGCGGCGCTCGCCCGGATCACCACCACCACCGACCTGGGCGCCGTCGCCGAGGCCGACATCGTGGTCGAGGCCGTCTTCGAGCAGCTGGACGTCAAGGAGGGCGTCTTCAAGGAGCTCGACAAGATCGCCAAGGACGGCGCGGTGCTCGCCTCCAACACCTCCGCCATCCCGATCACCCGGATCGCAGCCGCGACCTCGCGCCCCGAGTCGGTGGTCGGCGTGCACTTCTTCTCGCCGGTGCCGCTGATGAAGCTGGTCGAGCTGGTCCGCGGCTACAAGACCAGCGACGAGACGCTGGCCGCCGCGCGCGCCTTCGCCGAGGGTGTCGGCAAGGAGGTCGTGGTGGTCAACCGCGACGTGGCCGGCTTCGTCACCACCCGTCTGATCACCGCGCTGGTCGTCGAGGCCGCCAAGCTCTACGAGTCGGGCGTCGCCAGCGCCGAGGACATCGACACCGCCTGCCGGCTCGGCTTCGGCCACCCGATGGGCCCGCTGGAGACCGCCGACCTGACGGGCGTGGACATCCTGCTGCACGCCGCGCGGAACATCTACAACGAGACCCAGGACGAGAAGTTCGCCGCCCCGGAGGTCATGGCGCGCATGGTCACCGCCGGCGACCTCGGCCGCAAGAGCGGCCGCGGCTTCTACCCGTACCCGGGCAAGTGACGGCGGGCAGCCGGCGCTGAGCCGGTGAACGGGCGGGCCGTGCGGTCGTGGAACCGGGCGGCCCGTCCCTCCCGGGGCGGGTGAGTTTCCTCACGCCGATGCCGCAGACGGGTGATTTGGGCGGTAATCGAGCGTAAGTGTGGAGAGTTCCTGCGTATATTCCCTCGGACGAGTGAAATTGCTTCAGATCCGGCCATGACCAGCAACCCAGGGGGCCGGCTCACCGTCAGATGGATGACGGGGAACCCGGCATTCCGGCCGGGGCCGGCGCGTGGGGCCGCGGGGCCCGCCCGGCGCCCGGATCACCACCGCCCCCTCCGGCCCGGCACCGCCGGCGACACCCGTACCCGCCGACACCCGCACACCACCACCCGAACACACCCGCACACCCGCATCCCAGGCCCGCCACGCGAAGGAGGAGAGCATGCGCATCACCGGCGACCACGCGGCGCTGGCCATCGAAGGCCGCCTCGACGTGCGCACCGCCGCCGACGCGCGCGCCCGGCTGCACCATGCCGTCGACGGCGGCCTCGGCGATCTCGTCCTCGACCTCGCCCGGCTGGAGTTCTGGGACGCCACCGGCCTGGGCGTGATCATGGGAACCCACCGCCGGGCCGGGCGGATCGGCCGCCGCCTGGTGCTCCGCTCCGTCCCCGCCCAGCTCCAGCGCCTGCTGGTGGCCACCCGGCTGCACCGCATCCTCGCCGTCGAGGGCGTCACCGCCGACGCCCGCGGCGCCACCCTCCCCGCGCTCTGACCACCCGGCGGCCCGGGACTCCCGGGGCCCTGACCGCGCGACGCTGCGCGGGCGGGCACGGATGTGCGAGAGTCTGGCGTCAGGACACGGCCGCCCGGCCCGCCCTTGCCGGGCGCGCGGCGGCCGGTCGGGGTTGACGGCGCGAGCGTGGGGCGGAGCAGAACGTGGCACAGCCAACCGGTGACTTCCGGCAGGAGTCCGTGCGCACCCGGAGCGGTGAACTGGTCTCCGGGGGACTGCTGGTGACCGTCGGCGGCCCCGAGGGCTCCGAGGTGCGGCCCTGTCCCGAGGAGTGGCGCCCCCGGCCCCGCCCCGTCACCCCCGGCGCGCCCGCCCGCGGCCCGGCCGGTGACGCCGGCCGCCAGGTCGGCCCGCTCGCCCTCGGCGCCGGGCCCGCCGACCTGCCGCTGCTCGACCGCGAGGACGACGTCGCCCAGCTGCTCGCCCTGCTCGCCGAAGGCCGGTCCATACGCCTGGTCGGCCAGGCCGGCTCCGGCCGCAGCGCCCTGCTGTCGGCCGTCGCCGCGGCGGCCGGCGGTCTCGCCCCCGGTGGCGTGGTGCAGCTCTGCGGCCACCGCCGCACCGCCGCCGACCTGCTCCAGGACCTCTTCGCGGCGACCCACCACGCCCCCGGCTTCCGCCCCGACCCCGGTCAGCTCGTCGAACACCTCGCCCGGGTCGGCGCGATCGTCGTCATCGACGAGGTGGTGCCCACCGGCTCCGAACTGGAGGCGCTGCTCGGTGCCGCCCCCGACTGCGCGTTCCTGATCTCCGCCGCCTCGGACAGCCCGCTGCTCCCGGCGGACTCCCGGCTCCGGGACCACCTGCTCGCCGGCCTCTCCCGGCCCGCCTGTCTGGCCCTCGCCGCCCGGCTGGCCGGGCGGCCGCTGGACGCCGCCGAGAAGGCATGGGCGGTGGACCTCTGGTTCGAGTCCGAGGGACTGCCGCTGCGCTTCGTCCAGGCCGCCGCCCTGCTGCGCCAGCGGGATGTCGCGGTGGACGCCCTGGTGGCCGCCGAGGAGGACCGGATGGATGTCTTCGGCGCGGTGGAGGAGCCCGTCCACCACCCCGATCCGGCGGTCCGCGAGGCCGCGCTGCGCGGCACCGTGCCGCTGCCCTCGGTCGCCGAGTCCACGCTGCCCGCCGTCCGGCTCGCCGAGGGGCTGAGCGAGACCGCGCAGGCCGTGCTGCGGCTCGCCGTGGCGCTCGGCGGCGAGTGCCCGACCGCCCCGCACCTGCCCGCGCTGATCGACGTCGGCCAGGGCGAGAGCGCGCTCGCCGAACTCGCCGACGCCGGGCTCGCCGTCTCGATCGGCGGCCACCACCGGCTCACCGCCGGGGCGCTGGAACTGCTCGCCCCGCACTGGCCGGCCCGCGGCAGCGCCGACGGCGCCGCCCAGCACTTCGCCTGGTGGGTCGGCCACTCCTCGGTCTCGCTGCCGCAGATCGCCGCCGAGGCCGAGGTGGTGATCGGCGTCCTGCTCGCCGACCGGGCCGCCGGGCGGCACGACGCGGTGCTGCGGCTGGCCCGGGCCGCGGCCCCCGCGCTGGCGCTGGCGCTGCGCTGGGGGGCCTGGGAGCGCGCCCTGCAGCTCGGCCTGGAGGCCGCCCGGCACACCGGCGCCCGGGCCGACGAGGCCTGGTTCCGCCACGAGCTGGGCGTGTACGCCGTCTGCGTCCATGAACCCGGCCGGGCCATCGCCGAGTTGGAGGCCGCGCTGGCGCTTCGCGGCGCGCTCGGCGAGCAGCGCGGTGCGGCCGGGGCGCGCCGGATGCTGGACCTGCTGCGGGCCGAGGGCCGGCAGCTGCCGCCCGCCGCGCCGGCCAAGGCGGCGCCGGCCCGTCGGCCCCGGCTGCGGGCCATCGCCCGGGTGCCGCTGCGGCTGGGGAACCGGCGCACGGCGATCGCCGCCTCGGCGGCGGTCCTGGCGCTGGGCGTGCTCGGCACCGCGGTCGGGATGACCGTGGCCGGCGAGGACAAGGGCAACGATCCGCACAGCAGCAGCGACGACGGCTCGGTGCTGCCGGGTGCGGGCAGCTCGCCGCGCCCCACCGCGCCGCGGCCCTCGGCGTCCTCGCCCTCCCCGTCGGCCGCGCCGACCACCGACCCGCCCTCGGACGGGGCCGCCGAGCCGGCCTCCGGCGAGCCCGACGGCGAGCCCGCGCCGAGCGGCGCGGCCACCGCCTCGCGGACGCCGTCCGGCTCGCCGTCGGCCTCGACACCGGCGTCGAAGCGGCCGAGTCGTTCGCCGAGCCCGGGGGAGAGCAGCACGGCCGCCTCCTCCCAGCCCGCGGCCCCGAACCCGCCGCAGCCCCCGGCGGGCGGCACCGCCGGTTCCGGCGGCGGGACGGGCGGTACGGGCGCGGTCGGCGGCTCCGGCGCCTCGGGGGGCACCGGTGGCACGGGCGGCTCCACGGCGGGCGGGACGAGCGGGGGCGGCGGGACGGCCGGCGGCGGCAGCAGCGCCGGGGGCGTCACTCAGCCGACCGGCGAGACCACGCCGTCCGCCCCGGCGAGCACCTCGCCCGCGCAGACCGCCACACCCTCGCCGACGACGACGCCGTCGGACCCGGTGAGTCCGACGGCGTCCGCGACGTCCCCGTCGCCGAGCGGCACCTGACCGCTCAGAACAGCTTCAGCTTGTCGTCGTCGATGCCGCGCAGCCCGTCGTAGTCCAGGACCACGCAGCCGATGCCGCGGTCGGTGGCCAGCACGCGCGCCTGCGGCTTGATCTCCTGCGCGGCGAAGACGCCCTTCACCGGCGCCAGCAGCGGGTCCCGGTTCAGCAGCTCCAGGTACCGGGTGAGCTGCTCCACGCCGTCGATCTCGCCGCGGCGCTTGATCTCGACGGCGACCGTCGTACCGTCCGCGTCGCGGCACAGGATGTCCACCGGGCCGATCGCGGTCGGGTACTCGCGGCGGATCAGCGACCAGCCGCTGCCGAGCACCTCCATCCGGTCCGCGAGCAGCTCCTGGAGGTGGGCCTCGACGCCGTCCTTGATCAGGCCGGGATCCACGCCGAGTTCGTGCGAGGAGTCGTGCAGCACCTCCTCCAGCGTGATGATGAGCTTCTCGCCGGCCTTGTTCTCCACCGTCCAGACCCCGTCGGCCTCCTTGAGGGCGCACGGCGGGGACATCCAGTTGAGCGGCTTGTAGGCGCGGTCGTCGGCGTGGATGCTGACGCTGCCGTCGGCCTTGACCAGGATGAGCCTGGTGGCGGAGGGCAGATGGGCGGAGAGCCGACCGGCATAGTCGACTGAGCAGCGGGCAATTACGAGACGCACGGTCGACCACGCTAGCCCACCGGGGCCAGTTGATGCGATTCCACGACGAGCGGGTGAAGAATCCACGAACCCCGCCACGATGGATGCCCTGCGATCCTCGAAAGCCCGTCGGCACCCTGGCGGCCACCATGATAGGCCGCTACGGTGTGTGACGGACTGCTTGCGGGAGCGCTGTCAACGGGGATGGAGACTTCAGATGAACGATCCGACGGGATCCGGCCAATGTGGTGCACACGGGCGCATTCCCGGAGCAATCCGCAGGAATGACCGGCCTGGCCCGTCGTTGACTGCCACGCTGTTCTGAGCGGCCGGCGCCCTCGACCGACGTCCCTCGAAAGGTCTGCGGCGCCCCCGCGTCGGCGCGGTGCCGGAAACCCGGCCGTCCGACGGCGTCACACCCGTCCGACGGTGCTCCGGACACACACGCGTCCCCACCCTCACCCTCAGCTTGGACTTGGACTACGCATCACCACCCGGGCGTCGCGCGGGTGGTCCGCGAGAGGAGAACCCATGTCGCTCGACGTCTCACCGGCCCTGCTGGACAAGGCCGAGCGGGACGAGGTCGACGAGCGGGAGTTCGTCGACTGCGTCCGCGTCTCCCTGCCGTACGCCTGGGACCTGATCAGCTCACTGGTCGCCCAGGCGAAGGTCGACGGCACCGACTTCGCCGACAACCAGGTACCGCCGCCCAGCGAGCAGGCCCGCGGCCAGCTCCTGCGGGCACTCGCCAGCAATGCCATCCGGGGTGCCCTGGAGCGGCACTTCGGTGTTCAGCTGGCCTTCCAGAACTGTCACCGGGTGGCGGTCTTCGTGCCGTCCTCCGCCAACAAGAAGCGGTACGAGCGCTTCACCTCGGTCCGCGCACAGCTGCTCAACCAGTCCGAGGAACTCCGCGACTGCTGATCTCAGCCCAGCTGCGGCAGGACCTCGGAGCCGAGCCGGGCGATGTTGTGCAGGGTCGCCTCCCGGTCGCCACTGCCCTCGGCGAGCAGGGCGAAGCGGCGGATGCCGGTCCGCTCGGCGGTGGCCAGCAGCCGGTCCGCACACTGCCTCGGCGTCCCGACCGCGTGCAGGTCGCAGAGCAGCTCGGTGTACTGGCGCGGGTCGCGCATCTTGCGTTCCCGGCCGTCCACCGTGCGGTGCGCGCCGAGCCCGAACTCGAACCAGCCGGGCATCGCACGGAGCAGAGTGGCCCGGGCCGCCGAGGTGCGGTCGTCGACCTGGGCCACCCCGGCCGCGACGTGCCGGCGGGCGACCCGGCGCAGCTGCTCCTCGCCGCGTCCGGCGGCCAGCCAGGCGGAACGATACAGCTCCAGCATGCGCAGCTTGTCGTCGTCGCCGGAGTGCATGCCGAGCAGCATCGGCAGACCGCGCTCGGCGGCGGTGCGGACCCCGCCGGGTGAGGTGCAGGCGACCACCACCGGCGGTCCGGCCGGCGGGCGGCCGGCGGTGGTGAGCTGCTCGTCGGCGGGACCGTCGGCGTCCTGGCGCTGACGGGGGAAGCGCAGCACGCCGGTGCCGGTCCGGTCGGCGAGGCCCAGCCAGGCGCCGAGGTCCGGGCGGCGGGGAGGTTCGGTGGCCCGGGGCACCACGGCCACCTCGGGGAAGCTGAACTGCGGCCCGGCCGCGCCCACCCGGGAGCCGCGCAGCCAGCGCAGCAGCAGGTCGAGCCGCTCCGGGAAGCCCTCCTCGAAGGCGTCCACGCCGCTGCCGAAGACGTCCAGGTCGATCCACGGGCCGCCGCGCCCCACCCCGAGCGTGAAGCGTCCGCCGGAGGTGAGGTGGAGCAGGGCGGCCTGTTCGCCGAGCGCCACCGGGTGGGTGGTGGAGAGCACGCTGACCGCCGTGCCGATGCCGATCCGTCTGGTCCGGCCCAGCAGCAGCGCGGCCAGCGTGGCGGCGTTCGGGCAGACGCCGTACGGGACGAAGTGGTGCTCGGCCAGCCATACGCTGTCCAGCCCCGCCTGCTCGGCCTCGACGGCGGCCCGCACGGTGCGGTCCAGCGCCTCGCCGTGGGTCTGGCCGGGGAACTGCGCGGAGAGCAGGAAGGCGCCGACCCGGACCGGTCCGGTGTCCGCGGTGGCGGCGCTCGCGCCCTGGGCCGCCGGTAGCGTGGTCGCCGCGGTGGTGGCGACGGCCGTGGCGGTGCTCGTTCTGGTCATTTCTGAGGCCTCCTCGGGTGCGCGCAGGGTCTGCGGGCCCCGCCTGTCCCCTCGTGAGTAGCCCATGTCATGTGCCAATGGCACACCGGAGCACCGATTTACCGGAGAAACGGGTGGATCTCATGGGAAACGCCCGATCATCCTCCGATGCCGTGATAGTGGCCCGGTCGGGTGGCGCCCGGCCGTAGGCTGGAACGGTTCCCGCAACTCGTAGAGAGGTAGTTGCCGTGTCGCCCCGACGCAACCGGATCAAGAGCGCCGCCGACCGCGACCAGGCCGAGCCGGCCGCACCGCTGGGCGGCTCGATGCGCCGGACCGAGAACTACCAGGGTGACGACTGGGTGGTCCAGACGGTCGCCGGGACGGCCGGCCGGCACTACCGCTGCCCGGGTTGCGACCAGGAGATCCCGCCCGGCATGGGCCACATCGTGGCCTGGCCGATGCACGGCGCCGGGGTGGACGACCGCCGGCACTGGCACCGGGCCTGCTGGGGCGCGCGGGAGCGCCGGGCCTCGAACCTGCTCCGCGGCCGCGGCGCTCCCCGGTACTGACCGCCCTGGGCTCAGGCGTCGCGCTTCTTCAGCACCAGCGCCCCGCCGACCAGCGCGGCGAGCGTCCAGGTCAGGCAGATGGCGAAGCCCGCCCACGGCCCGTACGGCTGGTCGTGCTGCTCGTAGACCAGCAGCATCCGGGAGCCGGCGTAGTCCGGGAAGTAGTGGGCGACGGTCTTGGCGCCGGGCACCGCCGAGAGGATCGGCGAGAGCAGGAAGAAGAACGGCACCAGCACGCCCAGCGCCAGGGTCTGGTTGTGCAGCATCGCGGTGACGCCGGCCGAGAAGAGGCAGAGCATCGTGAGGTAGAGCGCGGCGCCGAACACCGCGCGCAGCACGTTCGGTTCGCCGAGCGAGGTGGAGTGCTCGCCGAGCAGCGCCTGGCCGGTGAAGAAGGTCAGGAAGGCCGTCACCAGCGAGACGGCCAGCGCCAGGGTGCCGAGCACCACGGCCTTGCCGGTGAGCAGGGTGCCGCGCTGCGGGACGGCGGCCAGGGTGACCCGGATCATGCCGCTGCTGTACTCGTTGCCGATGGCCAGCACGCCGAAGACGATGATGGCCAGCTCGCCCAGCATGATGCCGGCGAAGGACGTGCCGGTGGCGTCGAACGGGGCGTTGTCGCTGCGGAACTCCTCGAAGTTGTTGTTGGTGAGCAGCGACAGCAGGGCGCCGATGCCGAGGGTGACCACGAAGGTCAGCGCGAGGGTCCAGACCGTCGAGCGGACGCTGCGGATCTTGGTCCACTCGGAGCGCAGGACCGCGGGGAAGGACGCCATCTCAGTTCTCCTCCGTGCCGGGGGAGGCGGGCTGTCCGGCCCGGCCGCCCTTCCAGTTCGCGCCCCAGGCGCCCGCTGCGCCCGGTGCGCCCGCCGCGTCCTGTGCGGCGGGTGTGCCGGGCGTGCCGTCCGGGCCGTGCACCGGTCCGGCGCCGGCGTGGTACTCGACCGCGTCGGCCGTCATCTGCATGAACGCCTCCTCCAGCGAGGCCTGCTGCGGGCTCAGCTCGTGCAGCACCACGGCGTGCGCGGCGGCCAGCTCGCCGAGTGCGGCGAGGTCGCCGTCGACCACCTCGAACGAGCCGTCCGGCCCGGGCTCGTGCCGCAGCCCGGCGCCGGCCAGGGCGTCGAGCAGCCGCTCGGGCTGCGGGCTGCGCAGCCGGACGGCGGAGCGGGAGTTGCGGCGGATGAACTCGGCCATCGGCAGGTCGGCGAGCAGCCGGCCCTTGCCGATGACCACCAGGTGGTCGGCGGTGACGGCCATCTCGCTCATCAGGTGGGAGGAGACGAAGACGGTGCGGCCCTCGGAGGCGAGGCGCTTCATGAGGTTGCGGATCCAGAGGATGCCCTCCGGGTCGAGGCCGTTGACCGGTTCGTCGAACATCACGATCTCCGGGTCGCCGAGCAGCGCGCTGGCGATGCCGAGCCGCTGGCCCATGCCGAGCGAGAAGCCGCGGGCGCGCTTGCGGGCGACCGGGGTGAGGCCGACCAGGGCGAGCACCTCGTCCACCCGGCGCTCGGGGATCCGGTTGCTCTGGGCGAGCCAGAGCAGGTGGTCACGGGCGGTGCGGCCGGGGTGGACGGCCTTGGCCTCCAGCAACGCGCCGATGTACTTGAGCGGTTCGCTGAGTTGTCCGTATCTCTTGCCGTCGATGGTGACGCGGCCCCCGGTGGGGCGGTCGAGGTCGAGGATCATGCGCATGGTGGTGGACTTGCCGGCGCCGTTGGGCCCGAGGAACCCGGTGACCACCCCCTCCGGGACCCTGAAGCTCAGCCGGTCCACGGCCAGCGTCCTGCCGTAGCGTTTGGTCAGGTCGTGCAACTCGATCATGGGAGCTCCCTCACTCTCCGTCAGACTATGACAATGCGGACAAGGCGGCCTGCTGAGTGGGCCCGCCGGGCACACCGGAATACGGTGGCCCCATGACCCAGCTCCCCTCCGCAGTGTCGGTCCGCGAGAGCGGCACCGGAACACCCCTCGTGCTGCTGCACGCCTTTCCGCTCAACGCCGCCATGTGGTCCGCCCAACTGGACGAGCTGCCCGGCCCGGGCGGGGACCGGGCCCGGGTGATCGCACCCGATCAGCGCGGCTTCGGCGCCGCCGGGCTGGGCTCCGAGGAACCCTCGCTGGAGGCCGTCGCCGACGACGTCGCCCGGCTGCTGGACGCCGGGGGGATCGACCGGGCGGTGCTCGGCGGGCTCTCCATGGGCGGGTACGTGGCGATGGCCTTCGCCGAGCGGCACCCGGACCGGCTGGCCGGCCTGCTGCTGGCCAATACCAAGGCCACCGCCGACCCGGAGGCGGCCAGGACGAACCGGGAGCGGATCGCCTCCGCCGTGCTGGCCCGCGACAGCGTCCGGCTGCTGCTCGACGAGCGGGTGGCGAACGGTCAGCTGGCCCCGGGCTCGCAGCACCTGGTCGGCCGGGTGCAGGACCTGATCGAGGCCGCCCCGCCGGCCGCCGTCGCCTGGGCGCAGCGGGCCATGGCGGTCCGGCCGGAGCGCCTCGACGTGCTGGCCGGGCTGCGGGTGCCGGCCGCCGTGGTGGCGGGCGCCGAGGACGCGCTGATGCCGCTCACCGAGGCGGAGCTGATGATGGAGGCCCTGCCGGACGCGGAGCTGACGGTGCTTCCCGGAGTGGGCCACCTGAGCGCGATCGAGGCGCCGGAGGCGTTCGACGCGGTGGCGCTGCGCCTGCTGGAGCGGGTGGCGGCGGGATGAGGGAGGAACGGGCGGAGACCGGCGGCTGGGACTTCTCCGCGCTGGAGGTGACCGGCCGGATGCCGTTGACCAACCGGGGCGAGGGGCTGCTCGAACTGACCCTGGAACCGCTGGGCGAGGACTACTGGATGCGCCCGGGGGAGACGTTCATCGTCACCTCGTACGGCGACTACGGCCCCGGGCACCCCTTCGAGGTGCAGTACTGGCCGGACTCGGTCTCGGTCTGGTGCACCTCGTGGTTCGGGACGGTCTCGGACGACGAGGGCAACCAGCTGAGCTGCGGGCACCAGCGCCCGGACGGCGCCTACCCGCGCTGAGGAAAAGGGGACGGCCCCCGCCCTGGGAGGGCGGGGGCCGTCGGGGGCCTGCGGGCCGCGTCAGCGCGACTGCTGGGCGGGCACGCCCATGGTGTCGTCGTTCGGCAGCGAGGCGGCGGCCACGGCCGCGCCGGTCAGCGTCGCCAGCATCTCGCGGACGTTGGTCAGCTGGGCGTTGATGCTGTCGCGGCGGTTGGTGAGCGCCGCCAGCTCGCGCTCGGATTCGCTGCGGATGCGGTCGGCCTTGGCGTTGGCGTCCGCCACGATGTCCTCGGACTGGCGCTGGGCCGTCTCGACGGTCTGGCGGGCGCGGCGCTCGGCGTCGGTGCGCAGCTTCTCGGCCTCCAGGCGGAGCTGCTCGGCGCGGTGCTCGATCTCGGCCAGCCGCTTCTCGGCCTTGGCCTGACGGGCGGCCAGGTCGCGCTCGGACTGCTCGCGGCGCTTGGCCAGGTTGGTCTCGAACTCCAGCGCGGCCTGGGCGGCCTTGGTGCGGGTCTCCTCGAAGAGGGCGTCCGCCTCCTCGCGCTTGTTCTGGGCGTCCTTGTTGGCCTCGGCACGCAGCTGGGCGGCGTCGCTCTTGGCCTTGTCGACGATCCGCAGACCCTCGTCCTCCGCCTTGGCCTTGCGGTCCTTGGCGTAGTTCTCGGCCTCGGTGCGGACCTGCTGGGCGGCCGCCTCGGCGAGCTCGCGGTGCTGCTCGGCCGCGCGGTGCGCCTCCTCGCGCAGGTCCTTGGCCTCCTCCTCGGCGAGCCGCAGGATCTTCTCGACCCGGGCACCGAGACCGGCGTACGACGGCTCAGCCTCGGCGACCGCCGCCTGGGCGGTCTGGGTCTCCAGGTGGAGCTCCTCGATGCGCTTCTCGAGGGCGCTGATCCGGGTCAAGGCACTGTCACGGTCGGCCACCAGCTTGGTGATCCGCTCGTCGACCTGGGCGCGCTCGTACCCACGGCGCACCAGGTCGAAGCCGTGAGGGGAGTGACTGTCGCTCATGGGGTTCTGGGCTTCCTGTCGTCAAACCGCTGAGGTGGTTGAGGGAATCCTGACACGGTACCGGAGTGTCGGCGACGAAACGCCGTTGTCCCGCGGACAATGTCCGCTCAATCGGGTGGTGCGCTCTTGGAGCGATTGCCGCCCGATCGGGGAGAGCCAATTCCGGCACCCGCCTTGGCCCCCCCGTCCTTCTTGGTGGTGCTTCCCCCGTTGGCCTGGGCGACCGGTGACGGAGCCTCGAAGGCCTCCAGGGCGGACAGCACGTCCTGCACCCTGGAGATCTCGGTGTTGATGTCCTTGCGGCGGCGCACCAGTTCGTCCAGCTCGCGCCGGCCCTCGTCGGTGGCCCGCTGCGCCTCGGCCCGTGCCTCGGCGAGCAGCCGCTCGGCCTCCGCCTTCGCCAGCTCGACCTGCTCGTCGGCGGCCCGGTCGGCGGCCCGCAGCCGCTTCTCGGCCTCGGCCGACGCCGACTCCAGCCGCTCCTCCGCCTCGTCCTGGGCGGACTTCAGCTTGGCCTCGGCCTTGATGATCAGGGCCTCGGCGCGGTCGGTGGAGCTGGCGAGCTTGGTCTCGGCCTCCTTGAGCAGGCCCTCCGCCTTGCGGACGGCCTGCAGCCGGACCTTGCTGGCCTCGGTGGACGCCTCCGAGGTCAGCTCGTTGGCCCGGTCCTCGGCGGCCGCGACCAGCGCCGCGGCCCGGTCCTCGGCCTCGGCGACGGTGGCCACCGCCTGCTCCTCGGCCTCGGTCAGCTGCTCCTGGGCGGCCGTCACCAGCGCGTCCACCCGCTCGCCGGCCGACTTCATGGCCTGCGCGTTCTCCTTGCGGGCGCGCTCGTGCAGGGCCTCCACCTCGGCGTCGGTGCGCTCGCGCAGCTCCTCGGTGCGCTCGCGGATCGCGGTGGCGTCCCGCCGGGCCTCGGAGAGCAGCGCGTCGGCGTCGGACCGGCCCTTCTCGACGGCCTCCTGCCCGGCGGCCTCGCCGGCCACGACCAGCCGGTCGGCCTCCTTGCGGGCGGCGGCGACCATCGCGTCCGCCTGCTCCTCGGCGGCGGCCGTGGTGGCCAGCGCGGTGGTCCGGGCGTCCTCGCCGAGCGCCTCGGCGTCCGCGAAGGCCTTCTCCAGTACGGACTTGGCCCGCTCGCGGGTGGCCTTGTCGAACTGCTCGGCGGTCTCCCGGACCTCGGCGTCGTAGGCGTCGGCGCGGCCGTGGGTGGCCGTGTCGTACTCGTCGGCGAGGGCGCGGGTGGCGAGCGCGTACTCCTCGGCCTCGGTGCGCAGGGCGGCGGCGAACTCCTCCGCCTCGGCGACGGTGGCGGCGGCCCGCTCCTCGCCGGCGGCCACCGTCCGGGCGGCCCACTGCTCGGAGTCGGCGCGCTGCTGCTCGGCGGCCTCCTGGGCGGCGCGAAGGGTGTCCTCGGCCTCGGCGCGCAGCTGCTCGTCGTGGGCCTTCGCCTCGGCGAACTGACGGGCCAGCTCGGCCTCGGCGGCCTCGCGGTCGGCGGCCAGCTCCAGCTCGGTCTGTTCGCGCAGGGCGGTCGTCTCGGCGGCGGTCCGGGCCCGCAGGTCGGCGGTCTCGTGCTCGGCCGTCTCGCGCAGCCGGGCGACCTCCTGCTCGGCGGTCTCGCGCTGCTCGGCGGTCTCGCGGTCGGCCAGCGCCCGCAGCTCGGTGGTCTCCCGGTCGGCGGTGTCGCGCACCTCGGCGGCGGCCCGCTCGGCCTGCTCGCGCAGCTCCTCGACGTCCCGCTCGGCGGTGGCGCGGAGTTCGGCGATCTGCTGGGAGGCGGTCTCGTGCAGCCCGGCCACCGACTGGCGGACCTCGGCGGCCTCCTCCTCGGCGGCCTCGACCAGCGCGGCGGCCTCGGTCCGGCCGGCCTCGACCAGCTCCTCGCCGTCGCGCCGGGCCTGCTCCAACTCCTCGCCGGCCTCGGTGCGGATCGCCGCGGCGGTGGCGCGGGCCTCGGACAGCTCACGGCCGGCCTCGGCGCGGACCGTCCCGGCCTGCTCCTCGGCCAGCGACAGGTCGGCGGCGCCCCGCTCGCGCAGCTCCTTGGCGGCGGTCTCGGCGTCGGTGCGGACGCGTTCGGCGTGGGCCTCGGCGGCTTCGCGGACGGCGGTGGCCTCGGCGGTGGTGCGTTCGGTGAGTTCGGTGGCGGCGGTTTCGGCTTCGGTGCGGACGCGTTCGGCGTGGGCCTCGGCGGCTTCGCGGACGGCGGCGGTCTCGGCGGCGGTGCGCTCGGTCAGCTCGGCCGCGGCGGTTTCGGCTTCGGCGCGGCGCTGTTCGGCGGCGGTTTCGGCGGCTTCGAGGGCGCGCT